>JBBTFH010000073.1:2900-13037 GCA_038041915.1 Myxococcota bacterium | reverse complement strand
GCGTGCGACGCCGATCCCGACTGCGCCGCCGCGAAGGGCACCTGCGCGATGCGCGCCGTGACTGACTGCCCCGACCTCGAAGCCGCCGGCGGCTGCGAGCTCCCGGCCGAGTAGCCGGCCGCGGGGGGTCAGCGCAGCGCGGTCCGGCTACCCGGTCAGCCGGACCGCGATCTCGCCGTCTTTCAGCTCGCCGCGCACGGCGCCGCTCGCGGCCTCGGCGAACAGGGCTCCGCGCCGACGATGAGCGTCCGGCGCCGGTCGCAGCAGAGCGACGCGGGCCGACGGAGCGACGGGAGCGACAGCGAGCGACGCGGACCGATTGCCGCGCCCGGATCGCGCGTGATAACATCCGCGACCATGAAACGCACCCACGCGCTGATGCTCGTTGTCGTGGCCGCCGCATCGACGCTTTCCGCCTCGGCGCGTGCGAGCAGCTACGCGCTGACCGAGGTCAAGGCCGCCCTGCAGATCGGCGACACCGAAGTCGCCGCGCTGGAAGCCCAGGGTGTTCGAACGACCGCGCAGCTCTACCAGCGCGCGGCCAAGCCCTCCGATGCGAAGGCGCTCGCCAAGGGCACCAAGATCGATCGAAAGAAGCTCGATCGCTGGCTCGCCACCTGCGATCTGATGCGCATCGCCGGGATCGGTCCCGATGTGGCCAACTTGGTCACCGTCGTCGGCGTGCCCACCGCGAGCGCGCTCGCCAAGCAGCAGGCCGCACAGCTTTCGGAAAAGATCGAAAAAGCCAATGCCGAGAAGCACCTGACCGAGAACACTCCGAGCGAACGGCACCTCGCGGCCTGGATCGAGGCCGCGAAGGCCCTGACCGCCGCGAAGTAGATGCCGCCGCCCGACGCGGCCACCTCACCGCCGTCCGCCGACGGCGCCGCGCATGGCGTCACGCCGGGTACGCTGATCGGCGCGCGTTTCCGCGTCGAAGCGTGGACCGGCCGTGGCCTCTTCGGCGACCTGTTCCGCTGCCGCGACGCCACGACCGGACGCCTCGTCGCCCTGCGCGTGCTTCCACGGACGCTCTTTCCCGAGAATCTGATCGAGCGCCTCCGCGTCGAGGTGCGCCTCGCGGTCTCGCTCGACCACCGCAACGTCGCCGCCGGCTTCGGCATTGGGCGTGAGGGCGCGCTGCGCTACACGGTCGGCGAGCACCTCGACGGTCAGTCCTTGCGCGATCTCGTGGAGCGCAAGCGCCGCGAAGGACGCGCTCTCGGCTTCAAGGGCGCCCTGAGCCTCGCGCTGCACCTCGCCACCGCCCTGGATCACGCCCACCGCACGATGCTGCACGGCGCTCTCGCGCCGTCGAGCGTGCTGGTCTCTAGCGCCGGGCGCGTACGCATCTGCGACTTCGGCCTGGCGCGCGCGCTCGCCGACCCGCCACGCGGAGCCGACGGCGTCGATCTCGCGTGCCTCGCACCCGAGCTCGCGGACGGCGCCGACTGCCTGACGCCGCGCTCCGACGTCTACGGCATCGGCGCGCTCATGTACTTCGCCGTGACCGGACATGCCCCGGCGCGCGCCCTCGAGCCGGCCCAGGGCTTCGTGCCGGACCTGCCCGACGATCTCGACCCGTTCTTCGCGCAATGCCTGGCGCTCGATCCCGACGCGCGCTTCGCCGATCCGGCGGCTTTGCGCGTGGCCCTGCTTTCGCTCGTCGGTACGCCGATCGCCGCCGGACCCGTCCTCGTCGCTCCAATCGAACCTTCGCCGGCGCATGCAGCGTCGGCGAAGGTCGCGCCCCCGAAGACGCCGCCGCGCCCGCCGGCGGCGCCGAAGAGCCCGCCCGCGACACCGCCGCACCCTCGCACGGATGCTTCACCCCGTCCGCAGGGACGCACCGCTCGCGCGACGCTGACCGCCGGTCTGGCGCGTGTCTCGGGCCGCTTCCGCGTCGGCTCGCTACTCGGATCGTCCGACGAGAGCGCCGAGCGCTGGCTCGTGCAGCGCGACCGCCTCGACTTCGGACCGTTTTCCCTCGACGCGCTGAAGAAGCAGATCCGCGCCGACCAGTTCGACGCGCAGCACGTGATCGTCGATCAGGCCACGGGCGAGCGCGGCCGTATCGGCGATCACCCGCTTTTGACCGCCTTCATGGCGGAGCTCGCGGCCGAGCGAGAGCGCAAACGCCGCGACGAGGCCGATCGCGCGACTCACGTGGCCGAGAAGCGCGGCACGACCGTGGTCTGGGGAACGCTGCTCGCGCTCGGCGCGGCGTGCGCCTTCGCCGTCGTGTGGTGGGTCTCGCGCGCGCCCGACACCAAGGACGCGATGGTCTATCGCGACCGCGCCGCCGAGATCGAGGGCGGGCTCAAGGCGATCGACATCGCGTGGAAGCCGCGCGCGAAGGGCGCCAAGCGCGCCGCGCGCAAGGGAGGCGCGGGCGCCGGCGCATCGTCGGCCCCTGGCAGCGCGCCCACGGGCGCCGACGAGTTCGACTCGGCCGTCATGCTCGGCGACGCCGAGCAGGCGGGCGGCGACGAGCAACTCTCGGAAGACGTGATCCAGGACGTGATGATCAAGAGCTTCGGGCTGCTCAAGGGCTGCGTGCTCGAGGAGCGCCGCCGCAACCGGGGCCTCGCGTCCGTCGACATGGACTTTATCGTTCACGGCGACGGCCACGTCAGCGCCGTGCGCGTCAACGGCGAGCGCGGCGGCGCGCTTCACGACTGCATGCTCGGTCAGATGAAGCGCGTCTCGTTCCCCAAGTACGACGGACCGCGGACGCAGGCGGGCTTCTCGATGTCGCTCAAGTAGAGTTTCCCTGGTGCGCGCCAAGGTAGCGGTTCTTCGCGTGGCGCCGGAGCGGATCCTGCAGGACGTCTTGCGCCTGTGCGATCTCGCGGGCGTCGTCGACGCGCTCGCGCCCGGGCGCACGACGATCCTCAAGGACAACATTTCGTGGCACTTCCCCTTCCCCGCGGCGAACACGACTCCGTGGCAGCTCGAGGGAACGATCCTCGCCCTGCGCGCGCGCGGCTTCTCCGACCAGATCTGCGTGCAGAACAAGACCGTCGTCACCGACGCCTTCAAGGGCGAAGATCTGAACCACTACGGCCCGATCTTCCGTCGCCATGGCATTCCGGTCCTCTACAACTTCAGGGCAAAGGACATGACCTGGGTGACGTATCGGCCGAAGGCCCGCATGCGGGTGCTGGGCCGCCTCTATCCCGAGGGCATCCAGATCCCCGACCTGTTCGCCGGCAAGAACGTCGTCCACCTGCCGACGGTGAAGTGCCACATCTACACGACGACGACCGGGGCGATGAAAAACGCCTTCGGGGGACTGCTCGGCACGCGGCGGCACTACACACACTCGTGGATCCACGAGACGCTCGTCGATCTTCTGGCGATCCAGAAGGAGATCCACCCGGGGATCTTCGCCGTGATGGACGGCACCACCGCAGGCGACGGACCCGGCCCGCGCACGATGCGACCGATCGTCAAGAACGTGATGCTCGCGTCGGCCGATCAAGTCGCGATCGACGCCGTCGCCGCGCGCATGATGGGTTTCGATCCGATGTCGATCGGATACCTCCGCCTCGCGCACGAGGACGGGCTCGGCTGCGCGGATACGCGCGAGATCGAGATCGTCGGCGACGCGGGACTCGCCGACGAGCGATGGGGCTTTTCCGTCGGCGACAACGGCGTGTCGCGCGTCGGCAACCTCATGTGGTTCGGCGCGCTCAAGCCCCTGCAGAAGCTCTTCTTCCACACGCCGCTGGTGCACGCGTTCATCGCCGGCAGCGAGGCCTATCACGACCTCTACCGCTGGCCGCTCAAGGATCGGCCCGTCTTCGATCGTTGGCGGCGCGAGACGGCGTGGGGCCGCCTGTTCGATCGCTACGCCGACGACGCGAGCGGACCGCGAGCGCCATGAAGAGCCACGGCAGCGGGAGCCACGGCCATTCAGGCGTCGCGTTGCGGCCCAGCCTGCAGCCGCAGTCGGCCTTCGGAGCGGACTCGGGACGACCGGGATCGCCCTCCGCTTCGGCTTCGGCCTCCGCTTCGGCCTCGGCTTCGGACTCGGCGGCGCCGTCGGCCGGGGCGTCAACCGCCACGTCGACCGCCGCGTCGCGCGGCGCGTCCGGGGCGTCGACAGCCGCGTCCGGCTCCGCGCACTCGTCCTCGTGCGCGCACACGCCGGCGAGGCAGGCGTCGACCGTACACGGGTCGCCGTCGGGCGGGCAGGCGAGGCCGTCCTTGCTGGTCTGGCACGCGCCCTTGCCGTCACAGGTGCCCGCCGCGCACGGCGGCGCGGCCGCGCACTCGCCCTGGGGATCGGTGTCCAGCGGCGCGTCCACGCACAGTTCCGCCGCGGCGCACTGCTGGCAAGACGGGCACTCGGTATCCTCGCCGTCGTCGTAGACGCACGCGCCGCTGCCGTCACAGCGCGTGCAGACGCCGCAGTCCGCGGTCGACGCGGCGTTCGCGTAGCTCGCGCAGTCGCTGGTGTTGGCGTCCTTGCAGTCGCCGAGACCCTCGCAGCGGGCGGACGTGAGGTCGGCGTAGTCGCGGCAGGCGGTGTCGAGAACGTCGCAGTCGATCGTGCCGCAGGCGTCGTCGTCGGCGGGCGTTGACGCGCACGCGCCCGCGCCGTCGCAGGTCTCGCACGTCCCGCACGACGTCGCGCTCGGCGGGAACTGGCAGCCGCCCGAGCCGTCGCAGGCGCCGCCGCAGGCGCCCGTGCCGGCGCAGTCGTCCTTCACGTCCGCGCCCGAGGACTGGTTCGCGCAGGCGCCGAGGCCCGAGCACTCCTGGCAGAAGGCGCAGTCGGCGTCCTGCGAAAGCTCGGCAACGCAGGCGCCGGTAGCGTCGCACGCGGCGCAGGCGCCGCAGTCGGTCGATGCGGCGGCGTTCGCGTAGCTCGCGCAGTCGCTGGTGTTGGCGTCCTTGCAGTCGCCGAGACCCTCGCAGCGGGCGGACGTGAGGTCGGCGTAGTCGCGGCAGGCGGTGTCGAGAACGTCGCAGTCGATCGTGCCGCAGGCGTCGTCGTCGGCGGGCGTTGACGCGCACGCGCCCGCGCCGTCGCAGGTCTCGCACGTCCCGCACGACGTCGCGCTCGGCGGGAACTGGCAGCCGCCCGAGCCGTCGCAGGCGCCGCCGCAGGCGCCCGTGCCGGCGCAGTCGTCCTTCACGTCCGCGCCCGAGGACTGGTTCGCGCAGGCGCCGAGGCCCGAGCACTCCTGGCAGAAGGCGCAGTCGGCGTCCTGCGAAAGCTCGGCAACGCAGGCGCCGGTAGCGTCGCACGCGGCGCAGGCGCCACAGTCGGCGCCGGCGAGGGGCGTGAACTCCGCGCAGTCGGCCGCCTCCTTGCAAACGCCGGCGGCCTCGCAGCGGTCGGTCGTGATGTCCGCGTAGTCGCGGCACGTCGTGTCGGCGCAGGTCACCGCCGGACACGCCGGGTCGTCGGGTACGAACTCGCACGCGATGTAGGTCGCGTCGCAGGACGAGCAGAGGCCGCAGGCGACGGCGCAGCAGAGGCCGTCCTCGCAGATGCCCGACGGGCAGTCGGCGCCGGTCGAGCACGAGTCGCCGTTCGCCCCGGAAATGCGCGTCACAAAGACGTCGTAGGTGCCGCCGTACGTCGTGTCGAACCCGCCCGCGGTGGGAAAGTCGGTGCTGGTCGTATAGCCCGTGACGTAGGCGCTACCGCTTCCGTCCACGGCGATGCCGCGGCCGTTGTCGTCTCCACTCCCGCCGAGGTACGACGACCCGACGAGGCTCGCGCCCGAAGCGCCGACCTTCGTCACGAACGCGTCTTGGACACCGCCGAGCGTCCCATCGAACCCGCTCGCGGACGGGAAGTCGGCGGAGTAGGTATCGCCCGTGACGTAGGCGCTACCGATTCCGTCCACGGCGATGCCGAAGCCAACGTCGCCGCCACTCCCGCCGAGGTAGGACGACCAGACGAGGCTCGCGCCCGAAGCGCCGACCTTCGTCACGAACGCGTCGCTGCTGCCGCCGAGCGCGCCGTCGAACCCGCCCCCGGACGGGAAGTTGGCGGAGTTGGTATCGCCCGTGACGTAGGCGTTGCCGCTTCCGTCCACGGCGATGCCGTGGCCCACGTCGCCGCCACCCCCGCCGAGGTAGGACGACCAGACGAGGCTCGCGCCCGAAGCGCCGACCTTCGTCACGAACGCGTCGTAGGCGCCGCCGAGCGCCCCGTCGAACCCGCCCGCGGATGCGAAGTCGGTGCTGTTGGTGTATCCCGTGACGTAGGTGTTGCCACTTCCGTCCACGCTGATGCCACGGCCGATGTCGCTGCCGCCTCCGCCCAGGTACGACGACCAGACGAGGCTCGCGCCCGACGCGCCGACCTTCGTCACGAACGCGTCGTAGGCGCCGCCGAGCGCCCCGTCGAACCCGCCCGCGGACGGGAAGTCGGTGCTGTTCGTGTAGCCCGTGACGTAGGCGTTGCCGCTTCCGTCCACGGCAATGCCACGGCCGAAGTCTTCGCCGCCCACGCCCAGGTACGACGACCAGACGAGGTCGCCCGACGCGCCGACCTTCGTCACGAACGCGTCGTAGAGCCCGCCGTACGTGGTGTCGAAGCCGGCCGTGGACGGGAAGTCGGCGCTGTCCGTGTATCCCGCGACGTAGGCGTTGCCGCTTCCGTCCACGGCGATGCCGTAGCCGACGTCGCTGCCAGCCCCGCCCAGGTACGACGACCAGACGAGGCCACCCGAGGCGCCAACCTTCGTCACGAACGCGTCGTTGCCACCGCCGAGCGCCCCGTCGAACCCGCCCGCGGACGGGAAGGTGGTGCTGGTCGTATTGCCCGTGGCGTAGGCGCTGCCGCTTCCGTCCAAGGCGATGTCGTAGCCTCGGTCATCGCCAGCTCCGCCCAGGTACGAGGACCAGATAATCACGGGATCGATGGTGAAGGCGCGGTGGGGATCACGAGCCGCGACTTTGATGGACAGCTCCACGCCGCGGCTCGCGACGCGAGGCGCGAGTTCGTACCTGCAGTCGACCGGGCGGGTCTCTTCGGCGCAGCGCAGGCCTGTCTCGGTCACCATGCCGAGGCCGGTCGCTATGGCGAGGGCGCGGCCGGCGTCTGCCACGTTGAGGCCGGTTGCGCCGTCCCAGCGGATGCGGATCCGGCTCGCGTCGGCGCCGGGGGCGAGCTCGAAGCGGTACGCGAGGCCGCGCGCGCGCGGCTCGGCGACGAGATCGATGCCGGGGTAGACGTCGTCCCAGACAACGCGCCCGTAGGTCGGGAGGTTGGTGCGCCAGGTCGACTCGTCGCCAACGAAGTAGTTCACGCGGTCGGGCCTCTCGCCCTCGGCCCGCGGCGCGACCTTGCGCGCGCCGGCGAGCGAGAAGTGAAGCCCCCAGCCGAAGGCGGCGTTCGGCCTTCGGCCCGCGGCTTTCGCATCCGGCCCGTCTTCCCGAAGGCCGAACGCGGAAGGCCGAGAGCCGCCGACCATCGACAGCGCAAACCGGCTTTCCCCGAAGAACGCCGTCACGCCGCCGCCGCCGCGCATCACGAACCGAGCCGGCCCGCCGGCGTGCTGCGGCGCGACTATGGCCGGCGCGTCCAGCGAAGCCGCGAACGGCGCGCGCGCAGTCGATGAAAAGCCCGCGGCCGGCGGCGACGCGAACGGCCGCGGCGGCGGCGCCGTCCGCGTCGCTGCGACCGGCGCGCCCATGGGACGCCCGCTCCCGCCGACCTCCGTGACCGCGACCAGCGCCGCGACCGCGACGACGGCGACAACCGCGACGCTTCCCACGACGACCGCGCCCCGCCTCATACGTCCACTATCGCCACGCGCGATACCCGTCGTCAATTCCGGTGGCCGCGCCTGCGCGCTTCGCCGGGCGATCCTGCCGGCTCTAAGCAGGCGAGCGATGACCCAGCGCGTCAGCGTCGCCGTAGCCGCGGATCGATCGCGTCGCGCACGCCCTCGCCGAGCAGGTTGTACGCGGTCACCGTCACGAAGATCGCCAGGCCGGGAAACACCGTCAGCCACCACTTCATCTCGTTCTCTTGCGCCTGGTTCAGGATCTCTCCCCAACTCGCCGTCGGCGGCGGCGTCCCGAAGCCGAGAAACGACAGCGCGGCTTCGATCAACACCGCGCCGGCGACGCCGAACGTGGCCGAGACCAGCACCGGTCCGAGCGCGTTCGGCAGGAGGTGCCGCACGATGATGCGGCTGCTGCTCAGGCCCAGCGCGCGAGCGGCGACCACGAAGTCCTGATCGCGCAGCTTGAGCACCTCGCCGCGCACGAGCCGCGCGACGCCGGTCCAACTGGTCAGGCCGATGACCAGCATCACCGCGAAGATCGACGTGTGCTCGAGCATCCCCATGATCGCGAGGATCAGGAACAGCGTGGGGAACGTCAGCACGATCTCGACCGCGCGCGAGATCGTCACGTCGATGGCGCCGCCGAGGTAGCCCGCCGCCGCGCCGAGCAGCATGCCGATGGTCACGTAGATGCCGACGGCGACGAACCCGACCGACAGCGAAACGCGCGAGCCGTGGATCAGGCGCGCCAGGACGTCGCGCCCGCGGTCGTCGGTGCCCAGCCAGTGGACGTTGTCGGGTGGCGCCGGCGGCGGCTTCACGATTCGCGGGTGCTGCGTGGGGCCGAAGGGCACTGGCGGAAATAGCGCCCAGTCGCCCGCGCGAAACTCGCCGAGCAGACGCTGGTTGTCGTACGCGATCAGCGTCGCCGGCCGCGTCACGTTCGGCAGCAGGTAGGTGCGCCCCGAAAAGCGCATGGCGATGGGAAGATCGCTGGCGAGAAAGTCGGCGCCGATCGCGACCAGCCCCAGCAGCCCGATGAGGGCGAGCCCGACCATCGCGAGCGGCTTGCGCGAAAGCTGGCGCCAGACGATGCGCCAATAGCTCTGCGGCGCGGCGCTCGTCATCGCTCCTCGTACGCGATGCGCGGATCGACCAACGAGTAGAGGACATCCGCGAGCAGCACGCTCGCCATCGTCAGCACCGCGGCCACGGTCGTGACCCCCATGATCACGGGGTAGTCGCGGAACCAGATCGCCTCGAACGTCAGCCGCCCCATGCCGGGAATCGTGAAGATGCGCTCGAGGATGATCGCGCCGCCGAGGAGGAAGGGGATCTGCAGCCCGAGCAGCGTGATGACCGGAATGAGCGAGTTGCGCAGCGCGTGCTTGAAGATGACGGCCCGCTCCGAGAGGCCCTTCGCGCGCGCGGTGCGGATGTAGTCCTGCCGGACGACGTCGAGCAGCCCGGAGCGCTGGTAGCGCGAGATGACGGCGAGCGAGCCGTAACAGAGGCAGAAGATCGGCAGCACCATGTGGGCCGCGCGATCGAGCAGGCGGGGCCAAAGCGCCCACGCCTCGGCCCCGCGGCTCGCCAAGCCGTAGATCGGAAAAATGTCCCAGAAGCCGACGCCGCCGAAGAGCAGGATCAGCATCGACGCCACCCAGAACGACGGCAGCGAGTACAGGACGAACACGATCACCGTCACGATGCGATCGCCGAGCGTGTCGTGGCGCACCGCCGAGTAGACGCCGAGCGGAATCGCGATGAGGTACGCGAGGAAGAGCGCGCAAAGTGCGAGTGCGGCGGTGATGGGGAACGCGTCGGCGATCTTCGCCTCCACCGGGCGTCCGTCGCGCATCGACTCGCCGAACGACAGCGTCACGATGCGCAGAATCCATTTTGCATATTGCGTGTCGGCGACCAAGCCGAGCGCGCGCCGCGCCGGGCCGTACGCGGCGTAGTCGCGCTCGTTCTGGAACCACCACTCCTTCCAGTGGGCAAGCGCCCGCTCGCGATCGGCCGGCGGGCCGCCGGGCGCAAACGTCACGGCGCGCCCGACGACCGCGGACAGCACGCGCGTGGCGCGGGCCCGCGCCGCGTCGTCGCCGCCGAGCGCCGAAATCGCGAGCGGTACGACCGCGGTCCCGTAGGCCGCGTCGAGCAGCGGCGCCTCGGACGCGCGCCGCAGCGTCGCGAGGTCGCCGGCGCGGCAGACGTCCGGGTGATCCGTGCAGATCCCCGCGAGCACGCGCGCGACCGCCGGCTCGTCGCGGCGGGCCCAGAGCTGCGGCACCGCCACGGTCCCGCGACGCCTCAGCCGCGCCTCGTACACGGCGCCGCGCGACACGCACATGATCGACCTGTTCGGGCTCGG
>JBBTFH010000073.1:0-2890 GCA_038041915.1 Myxococcota bacterium | reverse complement strand
CGTGATGCGTCGCCGAGCTGGTCGGCCTCGGCGGCCACGGCGTCGCGAACGTCCTTGGGGCGCGGGTTCACGAACAGCGGCAGGTCCAGGAAGTAGATGCGGCGCTGCTGCTCGATCACCTCCTGGGTGACGCTGCCGCGCATGCCGGTGAACTCGGCGGCGACCGGATCGCCCGGCGCGAGGTGGATGATGAGGAACGTCAGGACCGTGATCCCGACGAGCGTCGGGATCATCAGCAGCAGGCGCCTACCGAGGTAGCGAAGCACGCGCTAACGCGCCGCGGCCTGCAGGGCCTTGGGGATCCACCATTCCTGGAGCTGGTACCACATCGGAGACGTGACCACGCCGCGGATGCGCTTGTGGACAATCGCGTTCACCGCGTTGTTGTACTGGGGGAAAATAGGCAGCTCCTCGCGCGTGATCTGCTGGATGCGCCGATCGAGCGCCGCGCGCTTCGTCTCGTCGAGCTCGGAGCGCATCTGCTCGAGCAGCCGGTCGAGCTCCAGGTTGGAGTAGGAGGCGTAGTTCTGCCCGTCGGCTATTTGGCTGGTGTGGAAGAGCTCGAACGGATCCATGCGCGGCGAGGTCCAGACCGACACCAGGCTGCCCGCGTCGAAGTTGTGCTTGCGCAGCCGCTCCTGGAACGTCGCCCACTCGACCGTGCTGATTTCGAGCGTTACGCCCGCCTTGCGCAGATCTTCCTGGAAGAGCGTCAGCCACTTCTGCATCGTCGTCGAGCCGACGGTCGCGAGGTAGGTGAGATGGAAAGGCTTACCGTCGCGATCGCGCACGCCGTCGCCGTCGGAGTCCTTCCATCCGGCCTCGTCGAGCAGCTTCTTCGCGCGCTCGGGGTCGTACACGACCGGCGGCAGGTCCTTCGCATAGCTGGGCAGCTTGAAGTAGTAGACCGAGTCGGTGAGCCGCCCCTGCCCGTGCATGATCGTGTCGAGGATCCGCTGCCTGTCGAAGAGGGACGCCAGCGCCTGACGTACCCGCTTGTCCGCGAAGATCGGGCGCGCCGTATTGAACACGAGGAACGCGAAGCCGTTGGGCCAGTCGGTGATGCGCTGGAAGTTTTCCCGCAGCGCCGCGTCGGTCTGGACCTCGCCGACCCACTGCGCCTCGCGCACGCGTCCCATGAAGTCGAGCTCGCCCTTCTTCGCGAGCTGCACCGCCGTCACCGGACTCTCGACGAACATGTAGACGATCTTGTCGAGAAACCCCTTCTTCCCGTAGTAGGCGTCGTTGCGCGCGAGCACGATCTCGCGGCCGGCAGTCCACGACTCGAACCGGTACGGCCCGGTGCCGACCGGCTTGCGCAGATATTCGTGCTTGTTGAAGTCTCCCTTGCCGAAGATGTGCGCAGGTTGGATCGGCAGATCCGCGATCGACGACAGCATCATGAAGTACCGCTTCCGGCAGTGCAGGACGAACGTCGCGTCGTCGGGCGCCTCCCATCGGTCGCAGAACGGCTCGAAAGAGGCGCGCATCGCCTGCGCGCGCACGCTCGGGTCGTAGAGCTTGTCGAACGTGAACTTCACGTCCTTCGAGGTGAAGGGCGTGCCGTCGTGCCAGGTGACGCCCGGCCGGATGTGGAAGGTGTAGCTCAGGTTGTCGGGGCTCACCTCCCAGCGCTGGGCGAGCGCGGGCGTGTACTCGAAGGTCTTCGCATCCTCGCGCAGGAGCGTGTCGTAGACCATCGGCACCGTGATGCGGCGCGTCCACAGATCCGGGTTGATGAACAGCGAGAGGTGCGCCGGCTCGACCTCGAGGTGCACGACGATCTGACCGCCCGCCACCGGCGGACCGTCATCCAGCGGGGATTGCGCGGCGATGGGCGTCTGAGACGCCGCTTGCGCCTTCAGGTCGCCCCTTTCCTCGCCCGACTCCTGCTTGCCGCCCTTCACGCACGCCGCCGCCGCGAGACACAGGCACAATGTTTTCCTCATGGCATCCTCCGGCGGCGAATCATGGGGCCTTGGGCGCCCCTGTCAATCGCAGCTTCGCCAGGTCGATCCACTCGACGCCCTCGTCGAAGCCCGAAATCGTCTGGCGCACCAGCGCGACCTCCTGCGGCGCGTAGAGGAACGTTGCCGGCGCCTCCTCCGCGAAGCGCGCGCCAAACTCGCCCCAGAGCCGAGCGCGCGTCGCGCCGGGTGGCTCGCGGCGAAGCCGCTCGAGCAGCGCATCGATCGCCGGGCTGGCGGCGCCGCCGAAGTTCAGCGCGCCGCGCGCGCCGAGCAGATCGCCCAAATCCGTCTCGCGTCGGCCCGCGTACGACACGAGCGCGGCTGAAAACGCTCCGCGCCGTAGCCGCGCCTCGAGCTCCGCGCCGTCGACCGGCACGCCGGCGACGGCAACGCCGCCCTTGCCCAGGCCGACTCGCAGGAGGGCGATCTCGTCCTCGACGATCGGCGCGTGCGACACGTGCAGCACGTCGAGGCGCAGCGGCACGGCGCCGAGCTCGCGCACGCCATCGGCGTTGCCGTCGCGCAGCCCAGCCTCGTCGAGCAGCCGCGTGGCGGCGGCTGGATCGTGCGGCGGTAACGCCCGGTCGAACAACGGAGGCAGAGTGAGCCGGCCGAGCCCGCGCCGCGCCTCACGGACCAGCCGTGCGCGATCGATCAGCATCGCGAGCGCCCGCCGCACCCGCCCGTCGCCGAGCGGCGCTTTGCGCTGGTTGTAGACGAGCAGGGTGAAGCGCTGCGGCGCCAGCCGCACCTCGCGGAAGCCCGCGCGCACCGCGGGCGTGAGCGCGCCGTCGGGCCAGTGGATCGGCAGCACGCGCGGAAACACGTCTAGCTCGCCCCGCCGCAGTGACGCGAGGGCCCGCGCACCGTCGCGCTCGAACGCAAAAACCACCGTCTCGATGCCCGCGGCCACCCCCGAG
>JBBTFH010000072.1:0-5871 GCA_038041915.1 Myxococcota bacterium | reverse complement strand
CTCTCGCTCTCGCCTTCGCCCACAGTCGCGCACACGAGCGGCCCGCTCGCCTTCGCGACACCCTGCGACAGAGGCGTGGCGAAGTTTCCTGTGTTGGCGTTGTCGTGGTGGAAGCTCTCCCAGTCGATGCGGCCACTGTCCGCGCCCTCGGTGTGCCAGGCATAGAGCCAGCCCGAGCGCGTGGGCGCGACCACTTCGAGCGTGCCATCGCCGTCGAGATCGCCGACCGCCGGGCTCGCGATGATCCACTGGCCGGTGAATTTCGGCCAACCGGCTACTTCCTGCCCGCAGCCGTTGAACGCGTGCAGGTAGTAGCCGGCGGAGCCGTAGATCGCCTCCGGGTGGCCGTCGCCGTCGACGTCCGCGACCGCGGCGGTCATGAAGAACTGCCAGTCGTCCATCAGCGCCGGAAAGCCGGAAAGGTACGTGCCCGTGGCCGTGCTCCACGCGCCGAAGAGGTGCGCGAAGTCCTGCCGCCGACCGCCGCGCTCGAACGCGGTCAGGACCAGGCTCGAACCGCCGCCCGCCAGCAGGTCGAGCGTGCCGTCGTCGTCGAGATCGCCAAAGCTGGCGTTCGAGATCAGCGTGATGAGCGGCGCCTGCTCGGGGTCGACGGTCGAGAGGTCGTCGAAGTCGAGGTTGTTGATGTCTAGAGCGTAGTCCTCGCCGTCGGCGCGGAAGATTTTCGGGAACAGCCCGGTCGTGAGCAGCGCGATCTCGAGCGTCCCATCGCCGTCGACGTCGGCCAGCGCCGGCGACGAGGGCAGGCCGCTGCCGATGTACGGCAGCACCGCGATCGAGCCGACGTTCTCGGGAAACCCGTCCGCGATCGTGCCGTCGGCCTCGACCACGTACAGGCGCCCGGTATCGGTGTAGTCCTCGGTGGTGCCGACGACGATTTCGAGCGTGCCGTCGCCTTCGAGGTCGCCGAGCGCCGGCGACGCGACGATGTACTCGACGCGATCCTCGTCTTCGTCGCGCAGCGTGACCGGGAATCCGCCCGGCGTGGCGCCGTCGTCGTGCCAGGCGTAGACGCGCCCGTCCATGCCGGCGGTGACGATTTCGAGCGCGCCGTCGCCGTCGAGATCGCCGAGCGCCGGTGACGAAAAGAAGCCGTCGGCGATGACGTGGCTCGGCGTGTCCATCGCGTAGCCGTCGCCGACGCCGTCGACCGGGAAGCCCGCGCGCGGCGTGCCGTCGGCGGAAAATACGTAGAGGCGCCGGTCGAGATCGGCGGCCACGATTTCGAAAATGCCGTCGCCGTCGAGATCGCCGACCGCCACGGTCGCGGTGATCGACGCGCGCGTGAGCGCCGCGTCGGCCTTGGCAAAGAAGCCGGTCGCCGCGAGCGAGAAATCGCCTTCGAGCTGCGGGATCGCGTCGGCCGCCGCGGGGAAGCCGGAAAGCTCCGAGCCGTCGGCGCGATAGGCGTGCACGAGGCCGTCGGCGGTGCCGATCACGATCTCGCGCGCGCCGTCGCCGTCGAGATCCGCGAGCTTGGGCGAGGACTCGCCCGAGCCGCCCATCCAGATGGGAAAGCCGGCGAGAAGGTCGGGATCGGTCAGAACGTGGAACGCCTTGCGGTACTCGCCGGGCAGCCCGCCGCCGTCGCGCGTCGCGCGCACGCGCACAGTCACCATGTGGCGATTGACCACGTTGTCGGGCGCCGGCTGCGCCGGGTTGTCGATCGCAAGCTTCGAGATGTCCCAGTCGCAGGAGAACGGCCCCGCCGCGTCGATCGCGCAGATCTCGGTAAAATCGCCGTCGTCGGGGTCGATCCCGGCGCCCCACTCGACGACGCCCGTCACGGGCTGGTCGCGCGCGCTCACGCGGCCCTCGATCGTCACCGTGGGCGTCCGGTCGGGGTAGAGCATCTCGAACCACGTCGGCGCGGTCACGTCGACCACCGGCGGGATGTCGCCGCCCAGGATCGCGTCGACGACGGCGCGCGTGTTGGGCCGCCCGTAGCCGAAGCGCTGATCCCAGCCCGGGCCGCTCTCGTAGGTGCCGAGCGCCTCCCACTCGTCCTTGGGCACGTCGATGTCGTCGACGGTGGACTGCAGGAGCGAGCGCACCTCGTCGTGCGTCAGCCGCCGCGCGTCGTAGAGATCGGTCTCGGGGTCGGCGCCCGGGCTCGCCGCGAGGCCCGCCTGCAGCGCCGCCGCGTAGAAGAGGCCGGCCATTCCCGAGGTCTTGCCGGTCGCCTCCGACGAGCAGCTGTCGCCCGGCGTCGAGAGCACGAGCTGCGCGCCGTAGTTGGTGCAGTTGTTGAAGTTCAAGAACGTCGTGGTCGTGCCGTCGGGCTCGTGGCCGAGGCCGTTGTGCGTGATCGCGTGTACGTACATCGCGTGGTTGTTGGTGCCGGGAAAGTTGTGGTGAAAGCTGTCCTCATCGGCCGCGCTGGCGACGATCGTGACGTTGTTGCGCCACGCGTAGTCGATCGCCTCGCGCGAGAGCGTCGAGCTGTTGATGCTGCCGAGCGCCTCCTGCACGACCGCGGCGCCGCTCTCGACGGCGAAGATCACGCCGACCGCGAAGTCGTTGACCTCGACGACGAAGCTCTGACCGGCGCGCACCATCAGCGCACGGCAGAGCGGGCAGACGCCGGCCGAGCCGCGCCCGTTGTCGGTCTCCGCGCACGAGTCCTCGGCCTCGCCGGTGCCGTGGCCGAAGTCGGTGTCGTCGGCCGGATCGTTGTCGTTCTCGAGCGCGTCCCAGCCGGCGATGTCGTCGAGCCAGCCGTTCTCGTCGCCGTCGACGCCATCTTCGAACGCGACGATCAGGTCCTGCCCGTCGAGCATGCCGTTGGCGTTTTGATCGGCGGCAAGCAGGCGCGTGTCACACACCGTGGCCATGAGCGGCACGGCGCCCACGGCCGCGTTCGTGTAGTCGCGCACGGAGAGCGCGCCATCGCCGTCGCGGTCCCACGCGTCGACGCCGACCGGGTCGGGGCAGCCCGAGTCGGGCGGCGGCAGCTCGCCACGGTTGAGCGCGATCTTGTTGACCAGCTCGTCGTTGCCCCACTTGATGCCCGAGTCGAGCACCGCGATCACCACGCGCGGATCGCCGATGGTCTTCTGCCACGCGCGGTCGGCGTGCATGCCCGAGCCTATCGCCAGCTCCGCCTCGCGCACCGACTCCTGCGCGCCGGCGGGGATGAAGCTTTGCAGGTTCCACTGCTCGCCGTAGCTCGGGTCGTCGGGCCAGGTGCTCGGATCCGACAGATCGTCGATGTCCTCGGACGGCGGCCAGTCCGGGTTCTCGGCGCCCGCGCGCGCGGCGATCAGCGTAGCGAAAAAGGAAAAAGCGACGGCAAGGGAAAGTCGGTTTCGCATGCGCGGCAGCATATACAAGGCGCCAGCGCCGGCAAAGCGCGCTTCGTGCTACAAGCTGCGGCCATGGGAAACCGCGACAATCGCCGCTCGCCGAAAATGAAGCGCCGCAAGGGCCAGCAGAAGAAGAAGACTCGCGAGCAACGCGAGCGCCAGCGCAAGTACCGCGAGCGCACGGCCGGTCTGAAGAAGAAGAAGTAGCGTCGCAGGCCTCGCCGGTATCGCGGGCGGCGTTTCGCCCACGAGAATTCTCGCGGGCGAAACGCGACGGAAACGACGGCTGGGTAATGCTTCGCGTCGAAGTCTGCCGCGAGCCATAGCGCTCCGCAGAGACGCCGCCCGGCGCCGAGCATGGCGGCGCCGGGCGGCCTCGCCCAATCGGCGCGCTGCTGCGACGGCGGCGCTAGACGAAGCTGAGCCACTCCGGATAGCGCACGGAGCGGCCTTTCACGATTTCGGCGTAGGCCTCCTTGAGCGTTCGCGTCACCTCACCCGGCTCGCCGGCGCCCATCGGGCGATCGTCGACTTCGCGGATCGGCGTGACTTCGCTCGCGGTGCCGGTCAGGAACGCCTCGTCGGCGATGTAGAGCTCGTCGCGCGTGAACGGGACTTCCTGCACGCGATATCCCAGGTCGCCCGCGATGCGGATGATCGAGTCGCGGGTGACGCCGGGGAGGATCGATGCGCTCGCCGGCGGCGTGCGGATGACGCCGTTCCTCACGATGAAGATGTTCTGCCCGCTCGCCTCGGCGACGTAGCCGTGGATGTCGAGCATGATCGCCTCGTCGTAGCGGAGCGCCGCCGCCTCGCGCTTCGCGAGGATCGCGTTGAAGTACTGCCCCGTCACCTTGCCCATGGTCATGCCCACGTTGACGTGGTGGCGCTGAAACGACGAGATCTTGCAGCGTACGCCGCGCCGAAGGCCCTCCTCGCCGAGGTAGGCGCCCCAGTGGAACGCGGCGATCGCGACGCGCACGCTCATGTCGCTCGCGCCGACGCCGAGCGACTCGTCGCCGAGGAACACGATCGGCCGCAGGTACGCCTCGGCGAGCCCGTTGGCGCGCAGCACCTCCACGCAGGCCTCGCGGATCGCCTCCGCCGGGAACGGGATATGGATCGTCAGGATCTTGCAGGTGTCGAAGAGGCGCTGCACGTGCTCCCGCAGCCGGAAGATCGACGAGCGACCATCGGCGCGCGAATAGCAGCGAATTCCCTCGAACGCGCCGAGCCCGTAGTGGAGCGAGTGCGTGAGCACGTGCACGCGCGCTTCGTCCCAAGGGATGAGGCGGCCGTCCATCCAGATCTTCGAGCTCTTCTGAATCATCGGACCTCCGTCAGCGCGGCAAGCTCTTGAGGATCACGTGGCACGATCCTCCCAGTAGAAGAGCGTGATCGTCAGGCAGTGGAACGCATCGTCCGACGACTGCGTCACGATGGTGTCGACGATCTTCGCGCTCGGATTGGCGCGAAGCCAGTACGTGACCTTCTCGCCCAGTTGTTCCCGCTCCTGCGCCATCGTGGCGGAGAAGACCTTCGCTCCGTTGAACTTGGGTTCTTTGGGTTCGGTGGTTGCGGTCATTGGGATGGGTGCTCCTTGATCACTTGCAGTACCTCTTCTGCGGAGAGGAGGTGATCGGTCGCTTTCGCGGCCGCCAGGATCCGTCCGACCAGCGCAGGCTTCGGCTCGATATGTCGCTTGCGCAGATAATAGACGACATTGGATTCACCCGACATCGGGCCGATCTCGATCTCCTGCTCCTTGCCGAACATGCTCGCCGGCACGCCCGAATAGACGCGGTCGGCCAGCCAGGTGTCGCCCTTGTTCTGGGCCTTGATGATCGCCGCGGCGTGAACGCCGGTGGCGGTGCGGAAGGCGTCGTCGCCGACGAGCGGGTAGTTGACGGGGATGGGAAAGTGCGTCGCGCGCGCGACGGTCTTGCAATAGAGCAGGAGCTTCGACAGATCGTTGTCGATCCAGCCGAGCAGCTTCATGTTGAGCAGGATCTGGTCGAGCGACGCGTTGCCGACGCGCTCGCCGATGCCGAGAGCGCAGCCGTGGATGCGGTCGGCGCCATGCTCGGCGGCCCACAGGCTGTTCTCGAGGCCGAGGCCGCGATCGTTGTGGCCGTGCCAGTCGATGCCGACCGTGCGGCCGGATCCGTCGATGAGCTTGCGCGTGAAGTCGATGAGCCGGCGCACACCGTCCGGCGTGGCGTGCCCGACGGTATCGCACAGGCACAGCCGGTGCGCGCCGTGGTCGATTGCGATGCGGAAAAGCCGGTCGAGGATCTCCGGGTGCGAGCGCGTCGTGTCCTCGGTGACGTAGGTGATCTGAAGGCCGTTTTCGACCGCGAAGTCGATTGCACTGGCGGAGCGCTTCTGGATGAGCTCGAAGTCCCAGTCTTCGGCGTACCAGCGGATCGGGGACGAGCCGACAAAGCTCATGACCTCGATAGGGATGCCGATTTGCTGCGCGATCTCGACGATGGGGCGGAGGTCGGCCTCGACGGTGCGCGCGGCGCACGCCGCCTTGATCGTG
>JBBTFH010000071.1:0-1651 GCA_038041915.1 Myxococcota bacterium | reverse complement strand
GACGCCATCATCTTGGACTAAGTCCATGACTTAGTCCAGCAGTGCACCCTCTGGCGCCAGGGACGCCGCGCGAGTACGTTTGGCCCATGCCTGCGTCTGACCTCCCCGAGTTTCGCAACGAGCCATTCCTCGACTTCTCGATCGAGCCCAACCGACGCGCCCAAACGGATGCGATCGCGCGCGTCGAGGCTGGGCTCGGACGCGAGCACGCGCTGGTGATCGGCGGCGAGCGCGTTTCCACGCGCGAGACCTTCCGCTCGCTCGATCCATCCGACCCGTCGCGCGTGGTGGGCATCTTCGCCAAGGCCGGCGAGGCGGAGGCGCGCCGCGCGGTCGACGCGGCCGAGCGCGCGTTCGAGAGCTGGCGCTTCACCAAGTCGCGCGAGCGCGCCGCGGTGCTGGTGCGCGCCGCCGCGGTGATGCGCCGCCGCCGCTTCGAGCTCAACGCGCTCCAGATGATCGAGATCGGCAAGACCTGGCCCGAAGCCGACGCCGAAACGGCCGAAGCGATCGATTTCCTCGAGTTCTACGCGCGTGAGGCGCTGCGGCTGGGCGGCCCGCAGCCGCTGACGCCGTTGTCGGGCGAGGCCAACGAGCTGCGCTACATCCCGCTCGGTGTCGGCGCCGTGATCCCACCGTGGAACTTCGCGCTCGCAATCCTCGCCGGCATGACGAGCGCCGCGCTGGTCGCCGGCAACACGGTGGTCGTGAAACCCTCGTCCGACGCGCCGCTCATCGCCGCAACCGTCGTCGAGATACTCGAGCAGGCCGGGGCGCCCGCGGGCACCGTCAACCTGCTCACCGGCCCGGGCGCCTCCGCCGGCGAGACGCTCGCGGCGCACCCGCGCACGCGCTTCATCGCCTTCACCGGCTCGCGCGACGTCGGCGTCAAGCTCGCGGAGATCGCCGGCCGCGTCGCGCCGGGCCAGATCTGGCTCAAGCGCGCGGTTCTCGAGATGGGCGGCAAGGACTTCACGATCGTCGACGCGGACGCCGACCTCGACGCGGCGGCGGCGGGCGTCATCGCCGGCGCCTTCGGCTACCAGGGCCAGAAATGCTCGGCCTGCTCGCGCGCGATCGTCGACGCGCGTGTCTACGACCACTTCGTCGCGCGCCTGGTTCCGCTGGTCGAAGCGCTCACCGTGGGCCCGGCGACGGACCCGGCGAGCCACCTCGGCCCCGTCATCAACTCGGCGGCCCGCGACAAGATCGAGAGCGCCATCGAGATCGGCCGCCGCGAAGGCCGCCTTCTCTGCGGCGGCGGACGCGCCGATGGCCCCGGCTACTTCCTTCGTCCGACCATCTTCGTCGACGTCCCCGAAAACGCCCGCATCGCGCGCGAGGAGATCTTCGGGCCGGTGCTCTCCGTCATCCGCGCGCGCGACTTTGACGACGCCGTTCGTATCGCCAACGGCACCGAGTACGGCCTGACCGGCTCGTTCTATACGCGGAGCCGCGAGACCATCGCGCTCGGCCGACGCTTGCTCCACTGCGGAAACCTCTACGTCAACCGCAAGTGCACCGGCGCGATGGTCGGCGCGCACCCGTTCGGCGGGTTCAACATGTCCGGCACCGACTCCAAGGCGGGCGGGCGCGATTACCTGCTGCTCTGCACGCAGGCCAAGGTGATTTCCGAAAAGCTCGGCTGAGC
>JBBTFH010000070.1:0-13950 GCA_038041915.1 Myxococcota bacterium | reverse complement strand
TCACGGCCGTGCCAATCCCTCCGACATCATGCGGCTTTTGATGCGATGGCCCTGGGCCGACACCCAGACGTTGGTGTCCAGCAGTACGCGGCTCACGCGCCCGGCCGGCGTTCGGCGCGTGCTTCGCGGACGGCCTCCGCGACGTCGCGGTCGACCTCGTCGGGCGCGATCACGACGCCGCGCGCGCGCACCCGAGCGATGTGCGCCTCCCACCACGCGTCGAACGCCCCGGCGTCGAGCACGGCCAACTCGACCTCGCTGTTCTCGGGCAGCGACACGGCCTCCAGCGGGCGGAAGACCCCGCCGGCGAACACGGCGCGGACTCGTTTGGCGTCGGCGGCCATGGCCTCAACGTGCCACGGATGCCAGGCGACCGCAACGGCGCGGGCCACGGCTGTTGTAGCTCAGCGATTCTGTCCTCCCTGCGCGGCAGACCCGGCGTCGAGATCGAAGCCCCCCTGTGCGTGGCCGAGGCCGGGTTCTCGCTCCACGCGGCCACGACCGCTCGCGCCGACGACCTGCGCGCCCGCGAGGCATTGCTCAAGTTCGTCCTCCGCCCGCCGCTTTCCCAGGAGCGCATCCAGCCGGGCCCGGATGGACTCGTCCGCATCCACCTCAAGCAGGCGTTCAAGGATGGATGGCCGCACTCCGCGCCGCGCCACCTGCCGCGCTCACGATCACTCACCGGAGCCGCGCCGTGCACCACGCCGAGCCGCTCCGCATCACACCGCCGGCTTCGACACCGGGCCTGCCGGGGCGGATCTGCTTCCCGCCACCGCACCGCCCGCGCCGGCGGGCCCACGCTCGCCGGGCCGAGGCACGCCTTGCGCGCCAGGGTATCCGGTCAGGACTCCCCGCCAAGCTCCTTGGTCGGAACGGGTGTCCGGGCCCTGCCGCGCGTGAGCTGGTCGAGCTTCCGCAGTGCATCCCCTCGAGGCTCCGGCACCGGGCCGATTCGCACGACGTCCGACACGCCCGCCGCGGCTGGCGCCGGGGCGCCGCCCTCCGAGTCCCAGACGTCGAGCCGCGCGTCCGGATCGGTCCCGGGCGCGCTCCCCTGCGGCGCGCCGCCTCGCCGGAACCGCGCGATCCCCGCGACCGCGAGCGCGCCCGAGCGGGCCTGGGCCGCCAGCCGCAGGATGCGCCCCTGGATCACGAGAAGAAGCCGTCGAGCCCAGAGAAACTCCACCGCCAGGATCGCTGTGCCGACTGGAATGACCACGAAGGCTGGACCCGGAAGGACCAGGAGTGCCGCGCCGAACGCCAGGACGCTGAAACCGACGATGGCCACCACGACCTTCCGCGCCAGGCGAAACCATGAGCGCGCGGCCGAGGCGGCTTCCGGGGTCGTCCTTGGTACGTGGGTTCTCATGCAAGAGTCCATGAAGTGAGTCCGCTCAGATGCCGAACGCGACGCCGGCGCGTGCCTCGATGACGCTCTCGAAATCGCCGCTGCGAACCATCGGGATGTAGCCAACCTCGGCGAGCAGGGACACGCCGCCGACGCCCATCCTGACGCCGATCGAAGGACCGAACGCCACCGACACGGGGCCATGCAGGAGATCGGCGACCCCGGCCGAGACGCGCCCGTAGATGGGCAGCACCGGCAGTTCGATCACCAGGCTCGGCCGCACCTGAACGTCGAAGCGGCTGGCCTCAATGTCCGGCAGATCGGCGACAAAGCCGGCGTCGAAGCGAAGCAGTGGACCCAGGATCTCGAAGCCGGGCGCAACCATGACGTTGGTCTGGATGCGACCGCCCGGGGAAGACGCCTGCCAGCCCGTGCCGGCGGTCATCGAGAGCGTAAGACCGTCGGCGTGGGCAGGCAGGGGGGCGCCGGCGGTCAGAAGGGTCGCGGAGGCCGCGATGAGCAAGAGTCTATTCGCTTTCAACTGGGGAGCTCCTATTCGTGGCCGCGGCCTCCACCGGCGCGGGGCCTAGTCTGCTTCACGATCGCTTCGGCCCTCATCAAGTCCTTGCCTTTCAGTTTCCGGGCCACCGAGACCGCCGCCATCAGGTCAGGCACTTGCCTCGAAGGCGGTCGGGGTTGCCGCCCGATACTCCATCAAAGTGGCCCCACGCCTCCTTCAAGATGATGGCTCGACGCGTCCCGCGCTCCAGTCTTACGCGCCTCTTTCGCGATGAACGACCCGTCGCGCGCGAAACCTCGTGCCGGGCACCGAGCGCAACCGAGCGCAACTTGTGCGAGCCGCGCGGGCATGCGATAGGCTGCGAATCCGGGGGGCCTCATGGCAAGACGACGCGAGCACGGCGCGAGGATCGACGTCCGCAAAGGCCAAGGCAGCGTGGCGCTCTCGAAAGACGAGTTCCGCGCGCGCATGCTCCGGCAGTTCCACGATCCCGCGTTCGCGGCGGTGTCCGAGGACCTCGATCGAGTCGTCGAGGTCGCGTGGGGGTCGTACCACGAGTACCGCAAGAGTCCCCGCGAGCGTCGCGCCGGGAGCGGTTTCGCGGATCCCGACGCGAATTTGCCCGTCGAGTGGCTCGAAACGCGCGCCGCGATCCGCAAGGCCGAGCGGACACAGCGAACGGCCCGTTCCCGGTCGCGCGTCCTGCTGGTCGCGGGGAGCGCGAGAAGCGACCAGACCTGTCCGGGCGAGATGTCGAAGACGTTCAGGCTCGCGTCAATCGCGAAGAGGATGATCGAGAAGGAGCGCGGATTCGAGGTGGACCTCCTCGATTTGAGCCATCTCGCGTCCGAGTACGGCCGGGTCATCCATCCCTGCAAGGCGTGCGTCTCGACGGCGATGCCGCTGTGCCACTGGCCGTGCTCCTGCTACCCGAATCACGCGATGGGGCAGACGGGCGACTGGATGAACGAGATCTATCCGCGATGGGCCGCGGCGCACGGGATCATGATCGTGACGCCGGTCTACTGGTACCAGGCGCCGAGCACGCTCAAGCTCATGATGGATCGCCTCGTGTGCGCCGACGGCGGCAATCCCGATCCGACGACGACTGGGGGAAAGAACCCCGCCAAGGCCAAGCGGCTCGAGCTGGCGGGCTGGCACTATCCGCGCCATCTTGCGGGACGCGTTTTTTCGGTCGTCGTGCACGGCGACGCGGCGGGAGTGGAGGCCCTGCGCCGCTCGCTGTCCGACTGGCTGACCGACATGCGCCTCGTGCCCGCCGCGCCGAGCGCCGCGGTCGGAGCCTATGTGGGCTACATGGAGCCGTACGCGACCAGCCACCAGGCGCTGGATCGCGATCGGGCGTTCCAGGAAGAAGTCCGGAATGCGGCGCGCGCGCTCGTCGTCGCCGTGCGCCGGCTTCGCGCCGGCGAGAAGCCCGCGGACGCGGGACTGACCGACCCGAACCCGAAGTGAGGCACGGGCGGTTCCGGAGTGTGCGCCCGCGCCGCTACAGCGCGAGGTCCAGTGTGCGCACCCTCTGAAAGCGCCGCGCTACGTCGTTCCAATCGACCACTTTCCAGAACGCCGTGACCCAGTCGCCCTTGACGTTTTCATACTGCAGGTAATAGGCGTGCTCCCACATGTCGAGGACCAGCAGCGGCACCGTTCCGTTACCGATGTTGCCCTGGTGGTCGTAGACCTGCTCGACGACCAGGCGCTGGCCGACCGGCTCCCATGCCAACGCGCCCCAACCGGAGCCCTGAACGTTGAGGGCCGCCTCGGTCATCTGGCTCTCGAGCGCGTCGAAGGCGCCGAACGACTCTTCGATGGCCTCCGCGAGCTCGCCGGCCGGCTGTCCCCCTCCGCGTGGACTCATGTTGCGCCAGAAGAGCGAGTGCAGCACGTGCCCCGAGACGTGGAAGGCGAGGCTCTTCTGCAGCTGGTTGATGGTGCTGAAGTCGCGTTGCGCACGTGCCGCCGCGAGCTTCTCGAGCGTCGCGTTCGCGCCGGCCACATAGGCGGCGTGATGCACGCCGTGGTGCAGCTTGAGCAGCCGCGCCGAATAATGCGGCTCCAGCGCGGAGTAGCCGTAGGGCAGGTCGGGAAGCGCGTATTTCTTCATGCTCTTTGACCTCGCTCGCGAAGAGCGCACGCGGCTACGACAGAACTCTGCGACCTTGGATCTCGGGGGGGAGTGTCGTACGCGTCGCAGTGCATGCACAGCACCTTTCGTGCCACCGACGAGACACCCATAAGTTCAGACGCTTGCGTCGCCGGCGATGCCGGTGGGGCTTGTGGGGATTGGCGGTTCAATCAAGGTGACGTAGGGGTTGGCGTCGTTTCGATGGTGCGAGGGGCCGCACGTCGTCAAGGACTTCGCCGGGGTCGCGCGGGTGCGCGCCAATGCCGCCCGCCTTGGCCAGGTGCTGCTCAACCTGCTGGTCAACGCCGCGCAGGCAATCCCGCCCGGCAAGCACGACGAGAACCACATTCGAGTGTCGGCGCCGGCCTCGGCCTCTCGATCTGCCAGCAGCTCGTCAGTCAGATGAGCGGCACGATCGACGTCGCGAGCAAGGTCGGCCGCGGGTCGGTCTTCCGCGTTCGCCTGCCCGCAGCGCCGGCATCTCCGGCGGTGGACGCCGGCGAGACCGGGAGTGCGCCGCCGCCTGCCCGCCACGCCGAGGCGGAGGGAGACGCCGGATCGCGGCACGCGGCGCGCATCAACGCCGGCCGATGTCCTGCGCCTCGGGTCACGTCCGGCGGCGCCGCCCCGGGAACGCCGAGCTATCGCGGGAAAGCGCCAGCGGGTATCGTCGCCGCGCGCCCCCCGCCAATGTTCAACGCAGTTCGCTGGAGGGGCTCAACCCCTTCCGCACCAACGCGCAGATCGACGACGGCGATGTCCGCCGCCCCGGGGCCGGATTGGTTCTCAGCGGCCGAGGACGCCGCCGGCGTACAGGAAGCGCACCGCGCCGGGGCCGATCGCGTCGATCAGCGCCACCGACGCCGCCAGGCCGGCCAGGTAGAGCACGCCGAACTTGCGGTTGTGGACGAACGCGAACGCGACGTACCACAGCGGCCACGCTTCGGCGGGGAACTCGGGGGGCGGCGCGGCGGGCTTCTCGTTGGCAAACACCTTCACCGTCCAGCGCAGCTTGTCGAGCGCGAAAAGCGCCAGCGCCGCGGGCAACCAGGGCGTCACGTCGAGCGCGGCCAGCGCCAGCGCGGCCACGTGCATCAGCACGACCAGCGCGATGGCGACGCCGCGGGCGGCGCGCAGCCCGAGGAGGATCGGCAGCGTGCGGATCCCGCGGTCCCGGTCGTCGTCGAACTTGTCGATGTGCTTGCCGAACAGCACGCTGGTCGCGCCGAGCGCGTACGGCAGGCTGGCCCACGCCACGCGCGCGCTCCACTCGCCGGCGATGACGAAGTACGACCCGCCGACGAGCAGCGGGCCCCACACCGCGATCACGAGCGGCTCGCCCAGTCCCCAGCGTTTTGAGAACGAGTAGCCGAGGATCGCCACCATGCCGGCAAGCGCGAGCGCCGCCACGACCGGGCCGCGCACCAGCGTCAGCGCGGCGCCAAACGCGCCGGCTGCCGCCATTGTCGCCGTCGCCCACGCGAGCAGACGCCGTTCGGTGAGCAGTCCCGCGACCAGCGGCTGCGGGCCGTACTTCGCGCGGAAGTAGTTGTCGCGGTCGAGGCCGAGCCGGTAGTCGAAGTAGTCGTTGAACAGGTTGCTCGCCGCGTGCGCCAGCAGCAGCCCGACGACCGTCAGCCCGTAGAGCGGCCAGTGGAACTTCCCGGCGAGCGCGGCGAACAGGCCGCCGATGGTCGCCGACGTGAACGTGAGCACGAGGACGGCCGCGCGCGAGGCGATCAGCCAGCGCGAAACCGGGTCGAGCGCGTCCCACTCGTCGCGCGTAACGCGGGGGATGACGCGGACGGCGCGGATCCAGTTGGCGAGGGCGCTCATGACAGGCGACTTCAGCGCGGCGCATTCTGCCACGAGCGCGGCGGCGGGCCAGCTTGATGACCGGTGCGCGCGGGGCTACCGAGCGCGTCGGCTTTCACAGGGAGGGGACAATGAACGTCAAGAAGCTCGCCGTTGCCGGTCTTCCTGAGATGGGGTTGCATCCATGGCCGGGTCCATGTAGGAGATATGTATGAAGGCCATCCAGATCATGATGGACCCGGTCGACCTTCAGGCGATCGATCAGGCGGCAAAGCAGACGGGGCTCGATCGCTCCAAGTTCATCCGCAAGGCCGTGGCGCGTCTGCTTGCGGAGATGCGGCGACGCGAGCTCGAGGCTACCCACCGGCGCGGATACGTCCGCAAGCCGCAGCGCAAGGACGAAGTCGCGGCATGGGAGGAGCTCCAGGCGTGGCCCGAGGAGTAGCCTGGGGCGACGTCCGCCTGGTCGAGTTCGGCCGTCCGGACAAGACGCGACCGGCGGTCGTGCTGACGCGTACGAGCGCGACGTCGTTTCTCAACGCGATTACCGTGGCGCCCGTCACGCGCACGATTCGCGGCATCCCGACCGAGGTTCGGCTCGACGTCGAGGAGGGACTCAAGGGGCCGAGCGCGGCCACGCTCGACGCGGTCCAGACGGTGTCCGCGGAACGAATCGGGCGCTACCTGGGCTCGGTCGGTCGCCACCGCAGGCGCGAGTTCCGCGAAGCATTGCTTTTCGCCCTCGATCTCAGCCAGTCCGACCTGTCGTAGGACGCCGTCCGCGCGCTACCTCAATGTCGCCGCGCCGCAGGCCAGCCTTGTCCGCCGCGCCGCGCGACCGCCGTTCGACAAGATCCTCGCAAAGGTCGACGCCGCGATCACGGCCGCCGCCCCCGCGCAGGCCGCCGCATGAGAGCCACGCGGGTCGCCAACTTCTGGCGAGCGGTACCGAGTAGCACGCGGGCGCGGCGCGATCGACCCCCCTTGTGATTGATCGATCAAGTGTCGCACCTTATCCTACATCGCAGCGGGACGGGGCGTGTCGCCGGTCGCAGCTCGCACGCACGGCCGCGGGCGCGGGCCCGCCTGGGCGGATCTACGTCCCGCCACCGCACCGCCCGCGACGACACCCCGTTCATCGGTCTTGCGCGCATCGGGGGTGGGTTCCGAGTTCATACGGCGCCGTACCGAGGTGATCTTGGGGATGGCCGTCTCACCCGATGGGCAAACATGGGAACGCTGATGCGCGCCTTCAGAACGCCGCCCCGACTCCCAGCGTGGCGATGTGCGCGTCGACGACGTTGTGGCCGTAGATCGTCCGGTAGTACGCCGCCGACAGGTCGAGGCTGCCGGTCATCCGCCACGTCAGCATCGCGCCGGGCGCGAGCGAATCCTTGCGGGTGCCGGGCCCCACGGCGATTCCGCCGGTGGCGAGCAGCGTGGCGGTCAACCGGTCGATGAGCAGAACCGGCACGATCAGCGCCGGCGTGATCTCGTCGGCGATCCCGCCCAGTCGCAGCTTGTAGCCGACGCCCGCGACCAGCGAGACCCGGGGAAGGACGGCCGGCACGGCGATGACGATCCGCGTCTCCTGGTCGATCTGCTTCGCGCCGGTCGCTTCGCTCTCGGGGTACGTGCCGGGGATCTTGAGCGACACGGGGATCGCGACGTGCGCGGCGCCGACGGGAAGCGCGACGCGCCCCGTCAGCACGCTGTCGGCGAGGCTCCACACGGTGTCGGTCGTTCCGCTTGCGCGCACGCGCAGCATCTGACCGCCGGTCAGCACCGACGCGGCCCAGCGATCGCCGAAGCGCCGCTCGACGAAGCCGTTCACGCCGAGATTGCGCACCGAGCCGTCGCCCACCAGCGGCGCGCGCGTGCCGTCGTGGCCGAACTTCCGCGTGGCGTCGAGGTAGGAGAAGAAGGCGCGCGTGTCCCAGTTCTGCTGCATCTGTGTCGAGGCGAGGCGGTCCAGCCCCGCCAGCGACATCGGCCCCGGGCTGGCGCCCTGATGGTGAGAGGCCTCGGCGTGTGCGTCGGCGCTGATCACGAGCAGCGCGAGCGCGACCGTCCGCTGCGTGCAGCGCTGCTTCACTTCGGTCCGCCGGCGGAGATCCAGCGCTTGACCCGCGCGATCTCGTCGTCGGTCAGGCCCCGGCGGTCATCGGCGGGCATCTCCGTACGGCCATCGTCGCCGGGCGTGATCACCTTCGCGATGGCCTCAAGGGCGTGGGCGCCGTGGTGGCCGCCGAACGGATAGGTCGCGACGTCCAGGTGCCTGCGGGCCTTGCGTCCCGTCTTCTCATCGTCGGGACGGGCGGGGCAGGCTGCGCTCGTGGCTCCGCGGGCGGCGCGGGAGCGGCCGGACGGCGAGCACGGCCGCGGCGGCGCTAGAACGTCGCGACAAGACCCGCTCCTCCGCCGCCGGAGAGGACGAGCGGCGCCGGCATCAGCGACGCATGCGGCTTCGCGCGCCGGTTGTACGCCTCGGCCGCGCGCGCCGCGTGGATGGCCGCGACGGACTTGACGACCACATAGCCGCCGAGGAGCGAGTAGAACGCGATTCGCTCGCTGCGGGTCCACTCGTCGTCGGTGCCGTCCAAGCGGTCGTGGTGGCCCCAGCCGTCGCCCATCGCCAGGGCCATCATCGGCGCAAACAGCGCGATCTCTCCGACCGTGTAGCCGACGCCCCATCCCCAGTTCTCCGCGTAGAAGTTGCCGAAGTCGATCGGCACCGGCGTGAGCGACAGCAGCGCCGCCAGGCCCGGGCTTCGATCGTGTCCGTGGCCCATCCCCATCATCATCATGTCCGCGCGCGCCGTGGCCGGCGCGAGCGCGACCGCGGCGGCGAGCGCGGCGGCGAGAAATGCGACTCTGCCGCCATGGGTTGCCGGCCGCGTCCTGCGAGTTGAGTTGATCGTCATCGTGGTCTCCCTCGCTTCAGGTGGTTGGTCTGCCAGCAGGATCAGAACCATCTCCGTAGCCAATCCTTCTCGAACAGGACCTTGCCCGCGTGCCAGTGGCGACCGGGCGCATGCATCTTCACCTGGGGAACCGGCTCCGCGTAGAAGTTGCCCTTGCCGAGGGCGGCCTTGCCGTCGCCCGTCTCGATGAAGCACGCGCCCTCGCCATCGAACGCCGCCGGCTTGCCCTTGCCGGTGACGGCGTGGGCAATGCTCTTGGCCACCGCCTCGGCCTCGGCGTGGGCGAACACTCCCGCCTTCGGCAGGGGCTTGCCCAGCGTGAGCGGGATGCTCACGACGTCGCCGAGCGCGTACACCCGCTCGTGCCGTGTCTGCATCGTGTGGCGGTCGACGGCGATCCAGCCGCTCTCGCCCGCCAGGCCTGACTCGCGCACCACGCGCGGGGCGCGGTGCGGCGGCACATAGGCGAGCAGGTTGTAGGTCGTCTCGGCGCCGCCGGCGAACTTCAGCCGGCGCGCAGCGGGGTCGGCCTCCGTGATCTGGTGCTCCGGGTGGTAGGCGATCCCCTTCGACTCGACCATTTGCCGGACGGCCTTCGAGCCCTCGGGGCCGACGACTCCCATGGGGCCGGGCTCCGCCGCGTACAAGTCGATCTGCGTCCTCTCGCGAATCTTGCGCTTGCGGCACGCGTACTCGATCAGCATCGCCGCTTCGTAGGGCGCCGCCGGGCACTTGTAGGCCGGGGCCGCGGTGAGGACCACGATCTTCCCGCCGCCGAACGAGGCGAAAGCGTCGCGGAAGCTCTCGGCGCCGCGCAGCGTGTAGAAGTTGTGCCCCGCCTCGCGCAGGCCCGGGATGGCGTCGGGCGCGAGCTCCGCGCCGAGCGCCAGGACGAGGTAATCGCCGGCGAGGGTGCGGCCGTCGACCGCCGCCTCACGCCGCTCGGGATCGATCCGCTGGATCTCCCCGCGGACCACCTCGATGCCCTTCTTCTCCAGGCGCGCGAGCGGGCGCGAGATCTTCTCGGCCGTCCGGTCGCCGATGAGCATCCAGAGGAACGACGGCGTGAAGACGAACGAGGCCTCCCGGTCCACCAGCGTCACGCGGTGCTCCTTGGGCAGCCGCTTCCGCAGCTCGTTCGCCGCAACGAGGCCGCCGACGCCGCCACCAAGGATGAGCACGCTCTCCGCCATCGCGGTTTCCTCCATCAGAAGACGATCGCCTTGTCCGCGCCGACTGTCCAGCCCGTCAGCTCGTCCATCGAGCTGCGATGTGCGCCCTCGACGAGCTCGGCCTCCGTGATGCCGCGCGCATCCATGCAGGTGCCGCAGACGCCGATGCGCGCGCCGTGGCGCCCGAGCGCCTTGAGCATCGTCTCGACGTTGTAGTAGCCCGACGGCACCTTCTGGCCGGCCTTCGCGCACGCCGCCGCGTCGCCGATCAGGAACACGCGCACCGTGGCCCCCTCGTGCTTGGCGAGCGACGTCGCCAAGCGCAGGCCGTTGTAGCTGCGCTCGGTGCCATAGGGCGCGTCGTTCAGGATGAAGAGGGTGGTCATCGTCGCCTCACTTTCGGGGGGGCCCGCGAGAGCGCGCGGGCCATCTCGCCCGTCTCCGCCAGCCGGTCCCGCAGGACCTCGCGCATGAGATCGAAGGCCTTGACGATCTTCGGGTTCGCCAGCCGGTAGAAGCTCCGGGAGCCCTCACGCCGGACCTCGACCACCCCCTTGGCCTTCATGATGTTCAAGTGCTGGGACACGTTGGCGAGCGGGATGCCCATTCCATTGACGAGCTCCTTCAGCGGCCGCTCGCCCCCGCGCAGCAACTCGATCAGCTTGAGGCGCCAGGGGTTCGCCAGGGTCTTGCAGACCTCGGCGTGGAGCTGGAAGAGGCGGTCGTTCATTGTAGTGTCAACGTATCAATGATTCCGTTGATACATATAGGGCTGCACAAGGGCGCGTGTCAAGGCGCCCTGCGCCGAGTACAATTCTCGGCCATGGTCCGTTCGCCGTCCCGGTCCACACGTGCCCGAGTTCACGCTGGAGCGGGCGCGGCGGCGTGGATCGCGGCACTGCTGTCCGCATGCGCATCCCCGCCCGACCACGCGGCGACCGATGGCGGAGCACCGGCAGCGTCGCCGGCGACGTTCCGGCTCGCCGACGGCACGTTCGACGTCGTGCGCGACGGTGTGACGGTGTTCTCGCGCGCGACCGCCGACGCCCTCGTGGCCGACGCGGAGGGGAACAATCCCCGCACGGTTTCGTTCACCGATCCGTGCGAGCGGCGACAAGAGGGCGAGGCGACGTTCGTGTGCGAGACCGGGGGCGTCGAGCTTCGCCTCGCGTTCGCGTGGGCGGGCGACGACCGCCGCTTCACCGCGCAGCTCTCGGTCACGAACCGCTCGGATGCGCCCATCGTCGTGCTCAAGACCGCGCCGCTGGTCGTCGACGCCGCGCACGGCGGCGCGCTCCGTCTGGGCAGCGACCCGGCCCGCCACCGCATCCTGGAGAACGGCCGCTTCGTGGCGTTCGACGCGACGGCGCAGCTCGAGGCCGGAGACGTGCCGCGCTTCTACCTCGGGAACGTCTTCCCGATCCCGCTCCGCGGCAACTCCGTCTCGAACTGGAACCACCTGGTCGCCGACCTCGACGATCCGCGCCGCTCGCTCGTCGCGGGCTTCCTGACGTTCGAGCGCAGCGTCCCGACGCTGGGCATCGGCTACGACTCCGCGGCCTGGCCCGATGCGTTCTCGACCTACGCCGCCGAGTGCCCGCTCATCTTCCACGGGAAGCGGCTCGCGCCGGGCGAGGCGGTCGCCTCCGAGCTGCTCTACGTGGACCCGCTCCCGCCCGACCCGCTCGGCGCGCTGGAGGACTACGCGACGGCGCTTGCGGACCACCTCGGCGTCACGCCGTGGTCGAAGCGCGGCCCGGGCCACGGTGTCCCGAACGGCTGGAACTCCTGGACCGGCGGCGCGGGCACGGGCGGCTACGGCCAGTCCATCGACGAGAGCCTCATCCTCGCCAACCTCGACGTCTACCGCCGCGAGTTCGCGCCGTTCGGCGGGAGCTGGTTCCAGGTCGACGACGGCTGGCAGGTCGCGCGCGGCGACTGGCGGTGGCGGCCGGATGCCTTCCCGGAAGGCGGCCCGTGGATGGCGTCGACCCTCTCGGAGGCGGGCTTCGCGCCGGGCCTGTGGCTGGCGCCGCTCGTTGCTGCGCCCGAGTCGGCGCTCGCTGCCGAGCACCCCGAGTGGCTGATGCCGCCGGAGGACGGCGTCGTGGGCGCGTTCGCGCTCGACCGCCAGGCGCTCGACCCGTCCAACCCCGAGGTGCTCGCTTTTCTGCACGACCTCTTCGCGGGCCTGCGCGCCGACGGCTGGCGCTGGGCCAAGGTGGATTTTGCCTACTACGCGCTCCTCGGCCGGCCGCAGCACGACTCATCGCTCACGAACGTCGAAGCGTACCGGCTCGCCTGGCAGGCCATGCGCGACGGACTCGGCCCCGACGCGTTCCTGCTCGGCGTCGGCACGATGGGGACGCTCGCGGGCATCGTGGACGGCATGCGCCTCACGCTCGACAACGGCCCGCGCTGGGACGAGGACTCGCCCGGCGACGTGTTGAGCACTCCGCGCGCGTTCAAGGCGACGGTGCGCACGGGAACGCGCCGCTGGTATTTCCAGAACCGCCTGTGGGTGAACCACGACGACCTCATCTTCTTCCGGTCGTGGCCGGGCGGCGAGCACCCGTCGATCTCCTTCGAGGAGGCTCGGACCTTCGCGACCTGGATCGGCCTCATGGGGTCCATCGTCAAGCCGGGCGAGAGGCTGGTCGACATGGAGGTGCACCCAGCGTGGATCGACGTCGTGCGCCGGCTGCTCCCGTCGTGGCCCGAGGGAGCGCGGCCCCTGGACGTGCTCTTGCGCGACTACCCCGAGCAGTACCGGCTGCACGTCGTGGCGTCCGCCGGCGAGTGGGACGTCGTCGGCCTCATCAACTGGGGCACGAACCGCGACTGGTCCGAGAACCCGCCGACCGCGATGGCAGAGACCACGCGGTCGTACACAGTCACCTGCGACGGCGACTGCCTCGCCTACGAGTTCTGGTCCGAGACGTTCCTCGGCCGCAAGTCGGGCACGTTTTCCGTGGACGTCGACCCGCGCCGCGCCAAGGTGCTCGCGTTGCGGACGCCGACGGGAGCGCCGCAGCTCCTCGGCACGAACCGCCACCTCACGCAGGGCGCGACGGACATGGGCCCGCTCGCCTGGGACGCGGAAGGCAGGACGCTCAGCGGCACGCTGACCGGCGCGGTGGGGACGCCGACCGCGCCGTGGGAATACCACCTCGCGTTCTACCTCCCCGCCGGGTTCACGCTCGACCACGCGGAGGTGGACACGGTCGCCTCGCCGACCGTGGAGCGGCAGAGCGACGTCGCGCTGCTGAAGTTCTCTCTGCCGCCTTCCGCCCAGGGAATCCCCGTGGCCTTCCGGCTGGTCTTTCGATAGGTCCACGCCGATGGAGCCGCTGCACCTCGCGCACTTGATCCTCGTCAGCGTCTGGGGCGGGTTCGTCATGGCCGAGGGAGTGCTCGAGCTGACGAGCCGAGAAGAAGTCGCGCTGCGGGTCGCCGCGAGGGTGCACTACTGGATGGATCTGTTGGCCGAACTGCCGCTGCTCGCCGGTGTCCTGCTCACCGGAACGGTGCTCGCGGTTCGGGCGTGGCCGCTTTCGACGTTGCACTGGGTCAAGATCGCGGCGGGCCTGATTGCGATTGGCGCGAACCTCACCTGCGTGCTCGTGGTCATCCTGCGATACCGGCGCCTGGACGACCGTGCGTCGCTGTTCCGCCACAGCCGCCACGTTCGCCTGACGGGCGTGGGAGTCCCGTTCGCGTTGCTGGCCGCTTACCTCGGCCTCGCCTTCTTCCGGCAGTGACCGTCCCCTGTGGGCGCGAATGCCCCGGCCGGCTTCACCAGCGCCGCCAACGGCCGCGGAACTTCCCGTCGCCCGAGGGGTGACGCGCTCCCGAGGCTTGCAAGACACCTGTGCAGCGGTTCAGGACGCGATCGCGCTTTCCGCGATCGAAACGCAGCGCTTCTGGGTGGTCATCTCCACCATCACCCGCCGTGTCGCCCGAGAGGCACACGCCGCGATCGATCTCTTCAATCCGTAGCCCACGCCGTAGCCCACGCGCCC
>JBBTFH010000069.1:0-5655 GCA_038041915.1 Myxococcota bacterium | reverse complement strand
ACCTCCCCGCCATCCTCGGGATAGGCCATTCCGGGGCACACGTAGCCGCTCTCGTCGGCGATGCCGAGCACGTTGGGTGCGCCGACGTTGGTGTCGTCGATGGAGTCGCCGCACGCGGCTTCGACCGGCTTGTCGCAGGTGCCGAACTCGCCTTCCGCTTCCGCTTCGGCCTCCGACTCCGACTCCGACTCGGCCTCGGCCTCGGACTCGGCCTCCGCTTCGGCCTCGGACTCGCTCTCGTGGGCATCGTCGTCGCCGCAGCCGACGCCGCCGACGATCGAGGATCCCAGCACCAGCATGAGAACGCGATCACGCATCCGAAGCCTCCTGGGTGCCTCACCCCGTCCGACGGGACGTGCCGTATCGGCGGGGCCAACCTAGACTTCGCCTCGGCGAAAGGCAAGAAAGGCCATGTGGTGGCGATCTCCGCATCCGCGCTGGTCGTAGCGGTGGACGCGCTGCGTGCCGCGCGCGCCGACTGGCGACACGCCGAGGGCGCCGTCTCACGCGTGCTGCGCGCGGCGCGGTCGCTGCCGAGCCGCGAGCGGCGGGCCGCGGGGGAGGCGGCGTGGGGCGTCGTGCGCGGGTGGCGCGCGGTCGAGCTTTGCGCCGGCGCGTCGGCCTCCGATGAGGCGCGCGTGCGCGTGTGGGCGGTGATGGACGGGGCCGCGCTCGAGGAGCGACTGCGCGCGATCGGCGATCCGGTCGAGCGCGCGGCCGTGCGCCATTCGTTCCCCAACTGGCTCTTCACCCGGATCGTCGCCGAGATTGGCCTGGTCGAGGCCGAGGCTTTCGCGGCCGCGTGTGCGAAGCGCCCGCCGATGACGGTGCGGACGAACGCGGCGCGCATCTCACGCGACGCGCTGCGCGAAAGGCTGGCCACCGAGGGCGTTGCGTCGACGCCGACACCGCTCACGCCCGACGGACTGCGCCTTGACGGCCACCCGAACCTGCGTGCGCTCGCCTGCTGGAAGGAAGGGCTGCTGGAAGCGCAGGACGAAGGGAGCCAGCTCGTCGCTTCGATGGTCGACGCGCCCGGCGGCGGTCTGGTCGTGGACGCGTGCGCGGGCGCCGGCGGCAAGACGCTGGCGCTCGCGGCGCGAGCACGCGGCGGCCGCGTCGTCGCGCTCGACGTCGATGCCCGCCGGATCGCCGAGTTGCGCGAGCGCGCGCGACGAGCCGGCGCCTCGGCCATCGAGACGGCGCTCGTCGCCGCGGACGCGCCGGCGCCGGCACGCCTGCGCGATGCCGCCGACCGCGTCCTCATCGATGCGCCCTGCTCCGGCACCGGCGTGCTGCGCCGCCACCCGGCGCTGCGCTTCGCACTCGTCGAGGCGGAGGTCGATGCGCTCCCCGCGCGGCAAGTCGAGCTCTGCGTTCGCTTCGCCGCGTGCGTGCGCCCTGGGGGGCGCCTGATCTACGCGACCTGCAGCGTACTGCGCAGCGAGAACGAAGAGGTCGTTGCGATGACGCTGCGGAAGCGGCCGGAGCTTCGGCTCGTCGAGACCCGGCGCCTATGGCCGCAGCGCGACGAGACCGACGGGTTCTTCGTGGGCGTCCTCGAGCGCGCTGGTGCTCCCGCTACCTCCTCCACACCGCCCTGAGCCCGCTCGGCCCGTCGATCTCCACGCGCGTCGCGCCGGCCGCGTCCTCGATCGGCATGGCGACCGCGCGCTTCGGGCCGATCTCCGCCTCGGCCTCCGCCGTCCCGATGCGCAGGCGAACGCGGCCCGAAGCCCCCGGCGCGTAAAGCAGCCACAGGTCGGCGGAACCGGCTCTCGGCGCCATCACCAGCGACGCGCAGTCACCCGAGGGGCACGGCACGGCGTCTGGAGGCAAGCGTCCGAGCGCGTCGAGCGCCTCGAGCGCCGCGGCCACCACCGAGGGTTCGCGCTCGCGCCGAGCCGCGGCGAGCAGATCAACGGCCGCCGCGCGATCGCCGATCCGGCCGAGAGCGCGCGCGGACTCCTCGCGCACGGAGATGTACGAATCGCCGCCGACGAGCGCGCACAGGCGCGGCACGGCGCGCGGGTCGCCGAGAGCGCCGAGCGCGCGCACCGCGAAGCGGCGCATCCGGACGTCGGCGAGCACGGCGAGCAGCGGCGCGGTCGCGCGGCAATCACGCAGGCCGCCCAGCGCGGACGCCGCCGCCACCCGCTGCTCGAAGCTTTCGCCGGCGGCCACCGCGCGCGCCAACACGCCCAGCCCCGAGCCGTCGCCCCGTTCGGCGAGGGCTAGCGCCGCCTGGAAGCGCATCGCGGAGGGCAGATCGGGGCGATCGAGCAACGCGCGAACATCAGCTCGTGCCGCCGCGTCTCCGGCGCGCGCCGCCGCGAGACGGAGGCGCTCCGCGAGCTCGACGTCGCCGCGTCCGTCGCGCGGCACGGCCGCGGCGTCGAGCCGATCGCTGATGTCGAACAGAAGCCCTGCCGCCAGACGCGCGCGTTCGATATCAGCGCCGGCGATCAGCGCGCGAAGCCCCTCGGCAGCCTCGGGATCGCCCGCGCGCGCCCGCGCCAGGGCACGCTCGGCCGGATCATGGTCGTCGACGTCGGCGAGGCGATCGAGCGCACGCTGAAGGTCGCGCCGCAGCGCCGCCACGCGCGTCGGCCGCTCGGTCGCGAGATCGTGCCGCTCGCCCGGATCGCGCGCGAGATCGTAGAGGGAGCAGAAGCCGCCCGCGAAGTCGCAAACGAGCTTCTCGTCGCCACGCGCGATCATCCGCTTCTGCAAGACTTCGGCGAAGACGGGACGCTGGACCCGCGCCAGCGACTCCGGCAATGGCCCTTCGGCCATCCACGGCGACAGGTCGACGCCGTCCAGACCGGCCGGCGTCGGGATGTCGAGCAGCGACAGCAGCGTCGGCGCGATATCGACCGTGCCGACGGGCGCGCGCACGCGCCGGGGCGCCACCCCCGGAACGCGCACGATCAGCGGCACGCGCAGTTGCTCGTCGAAAAGCGTGGTGCCGTGGTAGTGGCCGCCGTGATCGTCGAACTCCTCGCCGTGATCCGCGGTGACGATCACGATCGCGTCGGGGCGTTCGGCGTCGATACGCGCGAGCAACCGCCCTACAGCGCGGTCCGTCGCCGCCACCTCGCCGTCGTAGCGATCGCTCGCCGACGGACCGAAGTCGAAGCCCGGCTGCCGCAGGTACGGCTCGTGCGGCTCGAAGTAGTGAATCCACGCGAAGACCTGCCGGCCCCTGCCGTCGGCGTCGAGGAACGCGCCGAGCTGCGCGGCGCGCAGCGTAGCGTCGAGGAATTCGTACTTCACGTACTCGAAGCCGTATGCGCTCTGCTCGTAGTCGAGGAAGCGCTCGTGGTCGATGAAGAACACCGCCGGCGGGAAGAAGCCGGCCGTTTTGACCCGGAACGTGCGCAGGATCTCCGGCAGCGTCTCGTGCGCGCCGACGGAGACGCGGCCGGCCGAGGCCGCCTGGGCGAGCCGGGCGTGGACGTGGCGGCCGGTGAGGATCGACGCGAGGGAAAACGACGTGTGCGGCGTCGATGCATAGGCGCGATCGAAGACCACCGACTGCGCGGCGAGGCGGTCGAGGTTGGGCGTCGGCCGCCGATAGCCGTAGCTGCCGAGGCGGTCGGCACGCAGCGCATCGACGGTGAGCAGGAAGACGTCGCGCCCGGGAAAGCGCGGGCCCGCCGGCGGCGCGAGGGCGTTGTCCGCAGCGCGTAGCGACCGTGACGCCTCGCCCTGCCAGATCGGCAGCCGCGCCAGCGACGAGAGTGATCCGCGCTCGAACGCGGCCGCGCGCAGCTCGGGAAACGCGGCGAGCGCCGCCAGCGCGACGGGACCGCCGCCGAGCGCGACGAGCAGCACGGGCAGTCGCGCACGGCGTGTCGGCGCGAGCGCGGCCGCGCCGGCGAGCGCCGCGGCGACCGACGCCATGCGCAGCGAAATGTGAAAAAATGGGTATAGGCGCGGCAGAAGGACGTGATCCCCGATGACAAGCGCGGCCGCGACCACCAGAAGCGTCGCGCCCCACATGCCCGCCGGCCTCCCCGCGCGCAGCCGCTCGCGCAGCGCGATCACGCCGCGCGACGCGACCCAGAGCGCAAAGACGCCGACGACGACGAGCGCCGCCTGCATCGCGCTCTTTCCCGCCATCGTCCGTGCCCGCCGCCCCTCGAACGCGCAGGCCGCCAGCCAGACGACCCACGGCGCTCCGACCGCCGCCAGCACGATCGGCTCCCATCGCCCTGCCCGCTCCAGGCCGCGCCCGATCGCCGCCGTCCCGGCGCCGGCCACCCAACCCGCGAGCATCAGCACGCCGAAGGCGACCCCCGCGAGTCCGAGCGAGCGTGAGTCCGCCAGCGCAATCTCGACGATCGCGACGATCCCCAACGCCAACGCCCCGACGAAGCCGCTCATCCAGCCTCCTCGCCGTACAGCGCCGCCTCCGCCCACCGATCATCGAGCACCTTCCGCGTCTCCGGATGACGCTCGAGCCCCGGATCCTCCTCGATCAGCCGCTTTGCCTCCTCGCGCGCCGCCGCCAGCAGCACGCCGTGAGCGCCGAGATCCGCGAAGCGCAGCCGCGGAAGCCCCGCCTGCCGCGTGCCATAGATCTCGCCCGGGCCGCGCAGCCGCAGATCCTCTTCGGCGATGCGAAAGCCGTCGGCGGTCTGGACGAGCACGTCGAGCCGCGCGCGCGCCTCGCTGCCCGCGGCCGCGCCTGTGAGCAGCAGGCAGATTCCCGCCTGCCCGCCGCGTCCGACGCGGCCACGCAGCTGGTGCAGTTGCGCGAGCCCGAAGCGCTCGGCGTGCTCGACGACCAGCAGTGTGGCGTGCGGCACGTCGAGGCCAACCTCGATGAGGCTCGTCGTCACGAGCACGTCGATCTCGCCGCGGCGCAACCGCGCGACGATCGGATCGCGCTCGTGCGTCGGCGTCCGGCCGTGCACCAGCGCGACCCGCAGATCCGGGGCCGAGCGCCGCAGCTCCTCGTAGGTCGAGGTGGCATCGCGCAGGTCGAGATCTTGCGACTCCGAGACAAGCGGACACACGAGGTAGGCGCAGCCGCCATTGCCGACCGTTTCGCGCAGCGCCGCATGGGCCACTCCGCGCTCGCGCTCGGAGAGCACGCGCGTCACGCTCGGCCGCCGCCCCGGAGGCAACTCGTCGATCACCGACAGATCGAGATCGCCGTAGAGCGTGAGCGCCATCGTGCGCGGGATCGGCGTCGCCGTCATGACCAGCAGGTGCGGCACGGATCGCCCCTTCGCGCGCAGCCGCGCGCGCTCCGCCACGCCGAAGCGGTGCTGCTCGTCGACGATGACGAGCCCCAACTCGGCGAAGACGACGCGCTCGGCGAGCAGCGCGTGCGTCCCGACCAGCAGGTCGAGCGCACCGGCCTGCGCCACCGCCAGCGTCGACTCACGCGACGCGCGCGGCGTCGACGCCGTGAGAAGCGCGTGCCTTCGCCCGAGCGCACGCAGCGCGTGCCCGAGCGACGCGAAGTGCTGCTCGGCGAGGATCTCCGTCGGCGCCATCAGCGCGACTTGCCGCCCGGCGGCCATCGCGATCTCCGCTGCCGCGAGCGCGCACGCGGTCTTTCCGCTGCCGACGTCGCCTTGGAGCAGCCGGTTCATCGGCTCCTCGCGCGCGAGATCGGCGCCGATCTCGCCGATCGCGCGC
>JBBTFH010000068.1:810-6599 GCA_038041915.1 Myxococcota bacterium | reverse complement strand
AGCGTGTGCGGCGAGCGGCGCGCGACGAAGCGCGCGAGCTCGTAGCCGACGCGCACGGGCGTGCCGTTGCCGAGGAGCTGCGAGAAGGGCGTGTCCGAGGCTGTGCCGAGCATCGACGACCAGATGCCGAGCGACCAGCGCAGCTCGCGGATGCGCGCCCGCTCGACGATCGCGCCGCGCGCCTCGAGCGCGCGGGCGGCGCGTTCCTGTGCCTCGCGCAAATCCGCCGAGACGCGGCCCAGGCCGTCGTCGGCGACCGAGAGCACGCGCAGGCCCTCGATGGGCACGTCCGCCGGATCGCCCAGTGGCATCGGCGTGCAACCGCCGTCCTCGCCGTCGGGGCCGGCGAGGATGCGCAAGAGCGGCATGAGATCCTCGGCGCGGCGCGCGAGCGGGCCGGTCGTGAGGTAGCGGCGCGCGCCCTCGTCGGCCAGCGGGTACTGCCCGGTGCCGGGCACGAGGCCGCCGGTCGGCTTGTGGCCGAACACGCCGCAGAAGAACGCGGGCATGCGGATCGATCCGCCGATGTCCGAGCCAAGGCCAAAGGGCGATCCGCCGGCGCCGACGATCGCGCCTTCGCCGCCCGAGCTGCCGCCGACGATGCGCGATGGATCGTACGGGTTGCGCGTGCGGCCGTAGACACGGTTGTGGGTCTCCATCCACATGCAGAGCTCGGAGACGTTGGTCACGCCGAGCGGGATCGCGCCGGCCCGGCGCAGGCGCGCGACGGTGGTCGCGTCGCTCTGCGCGATGACGCCGCGACGCGCGACCAGCCCCGAGGAGTTGGGCATGCCGGTGAGCGCGAAGCACTCCTTGATAGTGCAGGGCACGCCGTGAAGCGGCGGCAGATCCTCGGCCGGCGCCGCTTGCACCCGCGCGTCGGCCGCGCGCGCCTCGTCGCGCGCCTGCGCGAAGCGATCGCGCACGACGGCGTTGAGCGCGCCGTTGACCTCTTCGATGCGGCGGATGTGCGCGTCGACGACCGCAAGCGACGTCGTCTCGCCCGTGCGGATCAGCTCGGCGAGGCGCGTCGCCGAGTGCGTGAGCAGAGGATCGTTCAGGATCGGCGCCGGCGGGTGAGACCCAAGGCGAGCGCGAGCAGGAGCAGCCCGGGAAGGAGGCAGGGCGAAGAATTCGCGCCCAGGGAGCAGCCGCTTCCGGAGACGCCGTCGCCACTGCCACCACCACCACCACCACGGCCGCTGCCGTCGGGCCGGCAGACCTCGCGAGCTTTCACGGACTCGCAGGCGTAGCCGTCGGGGCACTCGCCCGAGTCGCACTCGATCGAGCAGGTGCCTTCGTCATCGTCATCGCGCTCGATCAGGCACACGCCCTGACCGCACTCGATGCTGCTCACGCAGTCGTCGCCGAGCACAAGCGAAGGATCCGAAACGCAAACGGAATGGTCGCCGACCTCGACGCAGCGGTACGCGCGCGGGCACGGATCGTCGCCTCCGCAGGTCTGCGTGCAGACGCCGACGGGTCCGTCGTCGGTGTCACGCACGAGGCAGAGATTGCCCTGGCAGTCTTCGTTCTGGTCGCAGGGCGCGCCGGTGGGCGTCAGATCGGTGCAGGAGCAGTTCTCCTCGCAGCAGGAATCGCCGCAGCAGCAGTCGCCCCGCGTACACTCGAAGTCCCAGTCGACGACGACCGTGACGCTGTCCTCCCCGGCATTGCCGGCCTCGTCGTAGGCGACGATCGCAAAGACGTGTTCGCCTTGCGGGTAGTTGGTCGCCGGCCACTCGAACGGCGGCGAGCTGTCCGACGCGACGACCTCGTCGTTGTCGTAGAGATCGACGCTCGTAATCCCGCGATCGTCGGAAATCTCGGCGGAGAGCGTGAAGTCGCCCGGGATCGTCTGCCCGGTCTGCGGCGTGACAATAGCGACGCTCGGCGGCGTGGTGTCGGGCGCGGAGGGGCCGAGCAGCTCGTCGAGATAGTCGCCGGGGCAGTACGGATCGTAGCCTTGGCCCTCGCAGTAGCAACTGTCGACCTGGTCGGCGCACTCCCATTGCTGGAAGCAGGCGGTGACCGACGGGTACATGATCCCGTCTTCGTCGTCGTTGTGGCAGAGGCCGAGCGCGTGCGCGAGCTCCTGGCTGATGGTCGTCGCGAGCACGCCCTGAGCGCAGTCGCCCCAGCCCGCGAGGTTGTCGGAAAAAGCGAACGAGATGTTGTTGGGCCACTCGTCGCCGCAGTCGAGCAGCGCCACGCCGAGCGCGCCGCCGCCCGCGCCGCCGCCGATCATCACCATCTCGTAGTCGCCCGACGCCGGGCGCTCGGTGACGAACGTGATGTCCCAGTCCTCCCAAAGTTCGCGCACGCCCGTCGTGATGATATCGATGCACTCCTCGCGCGACGAGCAGCCGTAGCCGCTCGAGTCGAACTCGGGGTACGCGCCGGCGCCCCACTCGCACGCGATCGCCGACTCGTCGTCGCGCGAGTCGTCGCCGTAGCTGCTGCAGTCGAGATCGGCGCCTTCGTAGTTGAGAAAGACGCGCTTGCCGCCACCGCCACCGCCGTAGCGGCGGGACGAGCGATCACCCGCGCGACGCGAGGACGCGGGCGAGCGGCGGATGTCGCCCTCGAACGACGCGCGCGTGAGTGGGTGATCCTGTTGGCTACACGCGACTACAGCGAGGAGAGCGGCAAGAGAACGGGGCATGGGACTTTCGACCGAGCAACGGACGTGCCATGAGAAAGCGCAGTGATTCAAGCGATGCGTCGCGTGGGGTGTGACAGAAACGCACGGCGTCGTTGCCTTAGGAAACGGCGCCCGGCCCAGGCGACGAACGCGGCGAGAAAGGCCTGGAGCCAGGGCGCGGCGGCGTGCGCGCCGGGCGCGACCGCGCAGCCACCGCGGATGCTGCCGCTGGCGCCGCCGCAGTCGTAGACGCAGACGTCGCGGTCGGCATCTCCACAGCGAAAGCGCCCGGGACAACTCGCGTCGTCGTCGCGGTCACATTCGACGCTGCACGCGGGCTCGCCCATGCGCGGCTCGACGCACAGGCCCGACGCGCAATCCTCGCCCGACGCGCAGGGCCAGCCGAGCTCGCCCCGCGAAGCGAAGCGGACGCAGACGTGCTCCTCGCCGGCCTCCTCGCAGGCGAAGCCCGACGGGCAGTCGACGGTGTCCCCGCATTCGGCCGGCGGCGTGCACGGCTGCGTGCAGTACGCCTCGTTGTCGCCCGTCCAAGGCACGAGACAGACGTCGCTACAACAGTCGTCACTCTCGGCGCAGGCGTCACCGATATCGCGGACGTCGCCGAGATTGCAGCTCTCATGGCAGCAGGTCGGCCCGCAGCAGCAGTTTCCCGGGATGCAGTCGACTTCGCCGCTCACGGTGGCGTCAACGCAGTCGCCGCCTTCGTTGCCGGCGACATCGCGCGCGACCGCGCAGAAGCGGTGCTCACCGCCGGCGTAGTTGCGCGCCTGGAACTCGTAGGCGCCGCTTGGGCCGGGCGAGCCGCGGCTGCCGACGGGCTCGCCGTCGGCGAGAAGTTCGACCTCCGTGACGCCGCGATCGTCGCTGGCCGAGACCAGCAACACGAAGTCGCGCGGGATCGACTGCGCGGCCGGCGGGCTGACTATGGCGACGCGCGGCGCTTCGACGTCGGGCGTCGCGGGGCCGAGGAGCTGGTCGAGGTAGTCCCGCGGACAAAATGGATCGTAACCGAGCTCGGTGCAGTAGCAGCTATCGACCTGCTCGCCGCAGGTCCAGTCCGGCTCGCAGCCGGTGACCGACGGATACATGATGCTGTTCGGCACATCGTTGTGGCAAAGGCCGAGCGCGTGCGCGAGCTCCTGGCTGATGGTCGTGGCGACGGTTTCGAGCGCGCAGCCGAACGCGGCGTCTTCGGAGAAGGCGAACGAGACCGAGCGCGGGTTGGCATCGCCGCAGTCGAGCGGCGCGATGCCGAGCGGGCCGAAGCCGCCGCCGCCCACCATCACCATCTCGTAGTCGCCCGATTCGGGGCGTTCGGTGACGAAGGTGATGTTCCAATCGTAGGACCAGAGTGTCGTGAGCGCTTCGGCGACGACCGCCTTGCACGCGTCGAGGTCGTCGCAGGGATAGCCGGCGGGAGCGAAAGGCGGGATGCGCTCGAGGCCGCCGCCGTAGCAGGCGATGGTCGAGCGATCGGTCTCGGCGTCGTCGTCGGAGCCGCACTCGAGCTCGGCGCCTCCCAGGTTCAAGTAGACGACGTGCTCGGACGCGCCGTGGTGCTCGAAGCGTCGCGCGGAGGTGGGCGTGGCGACGAGATCCCCCGCGAAGTCCGGGCGCCGCGGCTCGGAGCTTTCGGATTCGACGGCGCACGCGGCCAGGAGCGCCGCCCACGGAAGGTGCGTTCGCGCGAGCACGAGTGGCGAGTCTACACGGGGACCAGTTCGCAGACGTCGAGCACGGCGACGTCGCCGCCGGCGGCGCGCAGAGCACGGCGCGTGGTCGGACACGCGGTGAGCACGCGATCGACGCCGCGCGCGCGCGCCTGGGAGAGGAGATCGCCGGCGATGCGCCGCGCGGTTTCGGGCGCGGTGAGCGGCACGAGGCCGCCGGCGCCCGAGCAGATCGCGTCGTTTCGCGCATGCCGAAGCTCGACCAGCTCGGCGACGTAGCGCGCGGCGAGCGCCCGCGGCTGGTCGTAGACGCCGAGGTGGCGGCCGAGGAAGCAGGGGTCGTGGTAGAGGGCGCGGCCGGCGCGCGGCCCGTCGGGCAGGCTGCCCAGCGCGGCGGCGAGCAACTGCGTGACGTGGAGCGGGCGGGCGCGCGGGGCGAAGCCCTCGGCGCCGTAGCGACGCGCGAGCGCGTGCGCGCAGCCGGGGCAGGACGTGACGATCGTGCCGTAGCGCGCGAGCGCAGCGGCGGTCTCGCGCGCGACCTGGCGGAAAGCGTCGATGTCGCCGGCGGCGGCGAGCGGGTGGCCGGCCGAGGCGTAGGGCAAATCGGCGAGAGCGACGCGCAGGCCGGCGCGATCGAACACTTTGAAGAGCACGCCGGCGAGGTCGGAGGCGTCACAGCCGGGAAGCAGCGCGATTTCGGCGGAGGTGGAGACGCGCGCGACGTGGCGCTCGCGCAACGCGGCGCGTTCGCGCGCGTCATTCGCGCGCCAGCGCGCGGAGAAACCTTTCAGCGACGCGTGCCCTACGCCGCGCGCGTGCGCGGCGGCGCGGCCCAGGAAGAGCGCCGAGGCGACGTCGTTTCCGTGCGCGCAGTGCGTCTGGCAGCGCAGGCAGCCGGTGCAGGCGTAGAGCACCTCGGAGAAACCGGCGTCCCACGGGCGCGCGCCGCGGCGAAGCTCGTCGAGCGTCGCCATCTTCGCCTGCGGAATCACCGCCTCGCGTCCCTCGACGTTCGAGACCGGACAGGCGAAGCGGCACATCTTGGGGCAGTAGGTGCAGTACGTGAGGGCGCGGTCGTGGTCGCCCAGCGCGGGGATCGTCACGGCGCCACGTGAAGAAGCGGCGCCCACACCCCGTCGGGTGGGCTGAGGCAGCCTCGCTCCTGGGCGAGCCCTAGAGCGCAGCCCCCGTCGAGCGTCATCTCCGCGGCGTCGCACGCGACGGCCGCGAGCGCCGACCAGCCGACGAAGCGCGCCGGGCCTTCGGGCCGCTCGCCGCACGGCTCGGCCGGCGCCGCGCCCGCGCGAGACGAGAGATCGGCGAGCGCCGCGCTCTCGACGGCGACGACCGCCGCCGCGCCTTCGAGGCGCCCCTGGAGCGTCGCGCCCGCGATCCACCAGGTCGCCGGCGCGACGTCGTCTCGCGGGACCCTCTTGTGAATTCGGACGTGA
>JBBTFH010000068.1:0-800 GCA_038041915.1 Myxococcota bacterium | reverse complement strand
AGCGCACGCGCGCCGCGGCCTCGCGCCCCGCCCCGAAGATGAGCGCGCGCCAGTCGGGGCCCGCCGCCTTGCGCGGCGCCGTCTGCGCGCGCAGCACGCGACCGCCCGCTCCGTCGACCTCGATCCCGATGCACGCGTCGACGAGCCGGCCGTAGCGCGGCGACCGATCGAGCGGCGAGGGCGCGGCCAAGCGCGCGCCGACCGTGTCGGTGCAGGCGCCGAGCAGCCCGAGCGTGAGGCCGAGCTGCGCCAGCACATGCTCGAGATCGCACAGGCGCACGTCGCCCGAGGCCGTCGCGACGCGGGAGATATCGTCTATCCGGATCATGCGGCGGCTTGGAATCAGAGCGCCAGCTTGCCGGGGTTGAGCACGCCCTTGGGATCGAGCGTGCGCTTGACCGCGCGCAGTGTTTCCATCGCCTCGCCGTGCTCGCGCGACATGAACGGCGCCTTGAGCAGACCCACGCCGTGATGGTGGCTGAGCGTCCCGCCGGCGTCGAGCGCGGCGGAGAGCGCGTCCGTCCAGAGACGGTCGTAGCGCTCGGGCCCGCCGGCGCCAGCGCGACCGACGAACGTGAAGTAGATCGAGCAGCCCTCGGGGTAGGCGTGGGAGAAGTGCGCCATCACCACCGCGTGCTGGCCGATCGCCTGCTTGACCGAGTGGTAGAGGTCCTGCAGGCGCTCCCAGGTCGACGCGACCTCCATGGTGTCGACGAAGGCGCCGTCGCGGAAGGTCGGCGACATCTTGTACGAGACCGCGTAGCGGTGGGCCAGCCAGGCCTGGCCGACCTCCTCGCCGG
>JBBTFH010000067.1:0-5640 GCA_038041915.1 Myxococcota bacterium | reverse complement strand
AAAATCGCGGACCTGGCAGAGCAGGTCTGATCGCCCGGCGAGCCCTACCCGTCGATCGCGCGGCGCATGACGTCGACCGGCGGTTCCCGGCCGGTCCAGGGCCGCGGCGATGCGGCGCCCTGGTCGGCCACGCACAGCGGGCCCTTGACGACGGACCCGGGTCGGCCGCGCAGGGCGATCTCGACGGGACGGCGGCGGATGGAGGGACCGGCGGGCTCGCGTCCGGCAACGGCGGCGGCCACGAGTTGAGTCAGCGCCGGGTTGGCCGGCGGTAAGGGAAGCATCGTTCCGCCGGCACAGGCGCGTCGGCCACGTCGGGCGTCGAGAGCCGGGGCAGCGGGTGGAACGCGGGTGGTGTCGCGGGGAGCGGTGGCGGGCAACAGATCGGTCGCGGTGGGTGCGGCTCTCGAAGCCGACGGCGTGATGCGGAGCGGCTCCGGCGCGGGGTCGGATGCCGTTCGCCGTGCGGACGCGGCGGAGCGGCGGCCGAGGCCGGCTCGGAGCGCGCACCCGCGGCGCACGACGTTCACTCGTCGGCGAGCGGGGCCTCTTCCAGGGCGCCGGCGTCCGCACGGCCCATCACCCGATCCGCCGCGCGGTCGAGCACCAGGTACGCCACCGGTACGACGACCAGCGTCAGCACGGTCGACGTGATCAGGCCGCCGATGACGGTCACCGCCATCGGCGCGCGCTGCTCGCCGCCCTCGGACAGCGCCAGCGCGACCGGCAGCATGCCGAAGATCATCGCCGCGGTGGTCATGAGGATCGGCCGCAGCCGCACCGGCCCGGCCTGAAGCAGCGCCGCGGTGCGCTCCAACCCCTGGCGCCGGAGCGTGTTGGTGTAGTCGACCAGCAGGATGGCGTTCTTGGTGACGAGGCCCATCAGCATGATCACGCCGATCATGCTGAAGATGTTCATCGTCATGTGTGCGATGGCGAGGCCGCCGAGGGCGCCGACGAGCGAAAGCGGCAGCGAGAGCATGATCGTGAACGGGTGGAGGAAGCTCTCGAACTGCGCCGCGAGAATCAGGTAGACCATGATGATCGCGAGCAGCAGCGCGCCGCCCATCGCCTGCACCGACTCCTTCATCACGTCGCCCGTTCCCGTCCAGTCGCTGGCGATGTGCGCGGGCACGATGCGCTTCGCCGCCGCCTCGACCTCCTTCACCGCGGTGCCGAGGGCCTTGCCCTGAAGGTTCGCCATGATCGTGACCTGCCGCTGCCGGTTCTGCCGTTCGATCTTGGCGGGACCTTCTCCGGTGCCGACCGTCACGAGGCTGCCGAGGTCCACCAGCGAGCCGCCGGTTGATCGCACCTTCAGCGCGCGGAGGTCGTCGGGACGCCGGCGGAACGCCGCGTCCAGACGGACGCGCACGTCGAAGCGGTCGCCGTCGGTGACCACCTCGGTGGCCTTCTCCCCCGCCACGAACGTGCGAATCGTCCCGGCGGCCAGCGCCACCGGCACGCCGAGATCCGCCGCGCGCGCGCGATCGATCTCCACGCCCACCTCGGGCTTGCCGCCGCGGAACGTCGTGTCGATGTCCACGTAGCCGCCCAGCGTGCGCATCTCCTTGACGATTGACGCGGCGACGCGGTTGAGCTCGCCGTAGTCAGGCCCGCGCAGGTTGTACTGGACGAGCGCGGCGCGGAACGCCCCACCCGAGCCGAACGGCGAGATGCGCTCCACCGCGAACAGGGCGCCGCTGCGCCGCGCCAAGAGCCCGCGCACGTGCGCCATCGCCGCCTCTTGCGAGAAGGCGCGCCGGGCGCGCGGCACCAGGTCCGCCTGCACCTCCGCGCGCGTCACGTCCTGATCCGATCCGGCGCCCACCGTGACGAACGTCGAGGACACGCCCGGCACGCGCCGCACGTCGGCCGCGACCTCCTCGGCGTAGCGCCGCGTCACGTCGAACGCCGTGCCGGTGGGCATGTCCACGCGCACCATGAATTGCGAGCGGTCCTCCGGCGGCAGGAACTCGAACGGCACGAGCGCGCCCAGCCCGAGGCTGGCGACGAAGATGACCGCCGCCAGTCCGAGCGTGACCTTGGGATGATCGAGCGCGGTCGCGAGCACGCTCCGGTAGCGCGCGTCGACGGTCGCGAGCAGCCGCTCGATCGCGCGCGCAAGTCCGGACTTCGCTTCGTGCGACGCCGAGAGCATGCGCGACGACAGCATCGGCGTGAGCGTGAACGCGACGAACAGCGAGACCGACACGGCGAACGCGACGGTCAGGCCGAACTGGAAGAAGAAGCGGCCGATGATGCCGCGCATCGTCGCGACCGGCACGAACACCGCCACAATCGAGGCGGTCGTGGCCATGACCGCCAACCCGATCTCGCCGGTGCCTTCGGAGGCGGCGCGCGCCGGCGGTTTTCCCATGCCGAGGTGGCGGTGGATGTTCTCGATCACGACGATCGCGTCGTCGACCAGGATGCCGATCGACAGCGACAGCGCGAGCATCGTCATGTTGTTGAACGTGAAGCCCATCGCCCGGATGAAGGCCAACGTGGCGATCACCGAGGTCGGAATGGCGAGGGCGCCGATGAACGTCGCCCGCCAGTCGTGCAGGAAGAACAGGATGATCACGACCGCGAGCAGCGCGCCGAAGGCGAGGTCGAACTGCACGTCGTGGATGGCGCGCTCGATGAACTGCGCGTTGTCGGTGGGAATGCCGATCGTCACGCCGGCCGGGAGCAGCGGCTTCACCGTGTCGAGCGCGGCGAGCACCGCATGGGCGACCTGCACCGTGTTCGAGCCCGACTGCTTGCGGACGATCAACGCGATCGCCGACTGCCCGTCGAGCGACGCGTACGAGCGCCGCTCCTCCTCGCCGTCCTGGACGCGTGCCACGTCGGCCACGCGCACCGGCGCGCCGCCGGCCGAGGTGATCACGATCTGCCCGATGCCGTCCGCGTCGTGGACCTGGCCGCGCGTCTTGACGGCGAACTCGCGCGCGCCGAGATCGAGCCGCCCGCCCGGGATCTCGACGTTCTGCGAAGCGAGCGCGCCCATGACGTCGCCGGCCACCAGGCCGAACGAGGCCAGGCGTCCGGGATCGAGCCAGACGTGGAACTCGCGCTCCTGCGCGCCCACCAGCGTCACGCCGCCCACGCCCTGAACCGTCTGCAGGCGTTCCTTCACCACGCGATCGGCGAGACGCGTCAGCTCGCGCGGACCCAGCTTGCCGGCGACGGCGATCGCCAGGATCGGCGCGGCGCCGACGTCGAACTTCGCCACCGTCGGCGGTTCGAGGTCGGGCGGCAGCTCGGACAGCACGGTCGCGATCTTGTCGCGGACGTCCTGCACCGCCTGGTCCGCCTTGCGCTCCAGTTCGAACTGCGCGACCACCAGACCGACGTTCTCCATGCTGGTCGAACGCAGCACCTTGATCCCGTTGACCGAGTTGACCGCCTCCTCGATCTTGTCGATGACCTTGCTCTCGATCGTCTCGGGGTCGGCGCCGGGATAGACGGCGGTGATCGTGACCACCGGGAACTCGACGTCCGGGAACAGGTCGACGCCGATCCGCGGGTAGGCGGCGATGCCGAGAACGGCGAGCACCGCCACCATCACGCTGGCGAAGACCGGGCGCCGGATGGAGACGTCGGCGAGCTTCATTTCGCCAGCCTCGCCTCGCCGAACAGCCCGGAGCGCAGCACGTGGTCCGCGTTCGGGATCTCGACGATCGCGGCGAAGGTGCGCGTGCGCGGATCGAGCACCGGCACGACCCGCGCCACCTTCGCGCGCACCTCGGCGCCGGTGGCGGGGAAGCGCACGACCACCTCGACGCCGACGACTACCCGGGCGCCCTCGGACGCCGGCACATGCAGGCGCAGGTCGAGAACGTCGATCTCCTCGATGGTGACGAGTTGCGTCGCCGGCACGACCGCAGCGTATTCGCCCTCGGAGATATACTTGCGCGTGACGACGCCCGCGAAGGGCGCGCGCACCACCGAATCGCGCATCGCCTTGCGCGCCACGTCCACCAGCACATCCGCCTGCGCCGCCGCGGCCTTCGCCGTCTGGAAGCGCGCGTCGATCGCCTCGAACTGACTCTGCGGCACCGAGTGATCCGCCAGCAGCGACCTGGTTCGCTCCCAGTCGAGCCGCGCGGCCTCCAGCTGCACGCGCGCCGCCTGCTGTCCCGCCTCGGCCTGCCGCAGCCGGAGCGCGAAGTCCTCCTCGTCGAGCGTCACCAGCGCCTGCCCGGCGCGCACGACGTCGCCCTCGCGCACGTGCACGCGCGCCACCGACCCGGCCGCGCGCGGCGTGATCGTGCTGCGCCGGTGCGCTTCGGTCGCCCCGGTCATGACTCCGGCGCCGGAGTTGGCCGATGCCGCTTCATCGCCGCCCGCCGGCGCGCCCGCACGAGGGGTTGGCGCGGCCTGCGGGGTCGGCGCCGCGGCCTGTGCCTCGGGCAGACGTGCGACGCTGCCGCCCTTTCCGCAGCCAACCACGGTCAGCGTCAGCGCCAGCGTGCAGGATCTCCAGCGAATCGTCCTCATGGCGTTCCTCCGGGCGCGCCGGGAAGCGGCGCGCCGACGGCGCGGCGCAACGCGGCGTCCGCGATCAGGTAGTCGTACGTGGCGGTTTCGAGCTGGCCACGCGCCTGTGTGAGCAGCGTCTCGGCGTCGAGCACGTCGAACGACGTGTTGGCGCTCTCCTCGTAGCGTCGGGTCTCGATGCGAAAGTTCTCTTCCGCCTGGGCAACCGCGCGTCGCGACACATCGAGCGCTTCGCCGGTGACGCTCGCGCCGACGAATGCCGCCCGCGCCTCGAGTCGTACGCCGTCGCGCACTCGATCGAGGGCGAGGCGCGCCTGCTCGGCGCGCACACCGGCCTCGTCGGCTCCGTAGTAGGTGGAGCCCCACTCCCAGACGTCCCACGAGAGGAACCCGCCGACCGACGTCGAGGCTTCCTGCGCGAAGCTCGATCCCTCGTTCCTCTGGTGCGTCGCCACCGCGCTCACCTGCGGCAGCATGCGCGACCACGCGGCGCGCGCGCCGGCCCGAGCCTGACCGGCGCGCGCTTCGACCTCGCGGATTTCGCCGCGTCGCTCCACGGCGAGTCGTTCCGCCTCCTCCGCGCTCGCCACCACGTGCGGCGGCAGCGCGTCGCCCGGTGCGGCCGGTTCCAGCACCGTGTCGGCCGGGAGGCCGACGACCATGGCGAGGCGGGCGCGCGCGATCGCGGCGCCGCCGCGCGCCTGGATGAGCCGCTGGCGGACGGCGGCGAGGCCGAGATCGGCCCGCAATACGTCGTTGCGCGCCACCAGCCCGCGTTGTTCGAAACTCCGCGCCCGTCGCACCTGCCCTTCGACCTGTTCGACGGACTGCGTCGCCACCGCTTCGAGGCGCGTCGCCTGGAGCAGACGGAAGAACGCCTCGACCACCTGGAACGTCACGTCGCGCCCCGCCACCTCGCGGTGCAGCGTGGCGGCGTCGACGCCGCGGTCGCGTGCCGAGTACCCCTCGTAGACCGTCCACAGCGGCGTCAGCGGCTGGATCAGCGAGAGCGTCAGCCCTTTCGTCGTCTGCTGGCGGACCTCGATCGGCGGAAACGCCGCCGTCGAGCCGGGAATCGCGAACGACATCGTCTGCGCCTCGTCCCAGCGGATGATGTTGGCTTCGGCACGCAGG
>JBBTFH010000066.1:0-2158 GCA_038041915.1 Myxococcota bacterium | reverse complement strand
TCGACGACGGCTTCACGCTCTGCGCCGCCTGCTGCGACTCCGCCGGCGACGCCGACTTCTGCGCCGACGACGACGCCACCTGCGCCGGCTGCGTCGACGCCGGCGGGACCATCGGCGAAACCTGCAACGGCGCCGACGACGACTGCGACGGCGCCGTCGACGACGGCTTCTCGCTCGGCGTGCCCTGCGACGGCCCGGACGCCGACCTGTGCGCCGAGGGGACCTTCGCCTGTGACGGCTCGGGCGGCAGCGCCTGCAACGACACCACCGCTGACGCCATCGAGACCTGCAACGGCATCGACGACGACTGCGACGGCGTCGTCGACGAGGGGCTGGTCACGGTGCGCAGCGGCACGTGCGCGATCGCGTCGGGCTCGTCCTGGGCGTCCTGCGCCATCACGCCGGCGCTGGGCGACATGTCCCGTTCCTTCCTCGTCTTCGGCGCGGCCTCCGACAACGACACGCCGAACTCGTCCAACGTCCGCTGCCGTCTCGCGAGCGCCGCATCGATCGTCTGCGAGCGCAACGGCACGACCGGCGCGATCGGGATCGGCTGGCAGACGGCCGAGTTCTGCGCCGGAATCGCCGTGCAGCACCTCGAGCCGGGGTGTGGCGGCTCGGTCACCAACGTCGGCATCACGCCGGTCGCCGATACCGCCGCCACGTTCCTGCTCACCAGCGCCGAGCGCGACGGCGTGATCCAGAGCAACGACGACTTCCGTACCACGCGCCTGACCAGCGTCTCCAACGTCGAGATTCAGTTCGCGTCGGGCGGCTGCGGCGCCGACCAGACGGCGCTCCAGGTCGTCCAGTGGAGCGGCGCCTCCGTCACTCGCGGCCTCGCCGGTCCCGTCCCCGCCGGAACGACCGCCTACGCCGTCCCGAGCCTTGCGCCCGTCGACGAGTCACGCACCATCCTCCTCTACTCGTACCGCAGCAACGCCGGCGGAACCGACATGTGCGAGCGCATGCTGCGGGGCGAGATCAGCGGCCCCACGTCGATCGCGTTCTCGCGCGGCAACGGCGCCGCTGGCTGCGCGAGCGAGGCGATCGACGCGGTCGCCTGGGAGCGCGTCGAGTTCCCCGTCGGCACGTTCGTGCAGGAGGTGGCCGCGACGATGGCCGCCGGCGAATACCTGGCCAGCGTCGCCATCGCGCCCGTCGACCCGTTGCGCACGATCGTGCTTTCCGGCGGTCAGTGGACCAGCGGTCAGAGCATCGGCGAGGGTTCGTACGGCGCCAACGATGTGATCGGCGCGATGATCGGCGTCCACGCGCTCACCGCCGCCACCACGCTCTCGGTCGTGCGCGGCAGCTCGGCCGGCACGGCGCGCTTCACCTCGTACGTCGTAGAGTTCTGACCGCCCGGTCGCTTGCCAGCCCGTGGGGCACATGCTAAGCGTCCGGCCGCCATGGCATTTCGTTGCGACATCTGTGGGCGTGGCCGCCAAGCCGGCAACAACATCAGCCACTCGAACATCAAGACCAAGCGCGTCTGGCGTCCGAACCTGCACGCGGCTCGCGCGAAGATCGACGGCCGCACTCAGCGCATCCGCGCCTGCACGCGCTGCCTCCGCGGCGGGCGCGTGATCAAGGCAGCGTAGCGGCGCAGCGCAAGGCCCGTGGCCCTCTTCGGCGGCAAGCAGCCCTCCGGCGCCAAGGCCGTCCTCAAGCACGTCGAGGCCGTGCTCGAGGAGATGGGCGTCAGCGCCGAGGAGACCGAGATCCCGTCGAGCGACGGACTCACCTGGGGCCTCATGAAGGGCTCCGCCGAGGTCTACGTCTCCATCACCGAGGGCGAGGATCAGAGCTACTTCCACGTCGTCTCGCCGCTGATGATCTGCCCCGAGGAGAAGCTCGAGCAGATCTTCCGGCGCCTCCTTGAGCTCAACACCACCGAGCTCACCGGTGCCGCGTTCGGCGTGCGCGGCGAGCGCATCGTCGTCTGCGCCGGCCGCCCCGCCACCGGCCTCGATCGCGCCGAAATCAAGGACATGATCGTGCGCGTCGGCACCTACGCCGATCACTACGACGATCTGTTCGTCGCCGAGTTCGGCGGGCGCAAGCACTCCGAAGGCTGATCCCCCACACACGAACGCCACGCGCGCAAAAAAAACGCGCACGCTTTTTCGCGCCCTGCCGAGAACCAGATCGGAGG
>JBBTFH010000065.1:0-2168 GCA_038041915.1 Myxococcota bacterium | reverse complement strand
CCTCGATGCCGCGCCCTTCGGCCTGCTCGGGCGACATGTAGTTGGGCGTGCCGAAAATGGAGCCCGTCCGCGTCACGATCGAGCCGCTGTGCAGCATCTTGGAAATACCGAAGTCGAGGATTTTTACGAAGTCGTCGCGGCCGCCGCGCGGGCACAGGTAGATGTTCTGGGGCTTGAGGTCGCGATGCACGATGCCGTGCGCGTGCGCCGCCTCGAGCGCGCGCGTGAGCTGCTCGAGGATCGGCAGCGCCTGCGCGAGCGTCAGCCGCCCGAACCGCGCGATGCGCGCGGCCAAGTCCTGGCCCTCGAGCAGCTCGAGCACCATGAACGGGATGCCGGTGTCGGTGACGTTGAAGTCGATGACCTCGACGATGTTCTGGTGCCCGAGCGCGCTGGCGATGAACGCCTCGCGGCGGAACCGCTCGACGACCTCCTTCTCGCGGCCGATCTCCGCGTGGAGGATCTTGACCGCCAGGCGGCGCGGCAGGCGCAGGTGCTCGGCCTCGTAGACCACGCCCATCCCGCCCTCGCCGAGCGGGCGCAGCAGTCGGTAGCTGCCCCCGAGAACCTGGCCGATCAGCTCGTCCGCCACGACGGGCGCATTCTCCCGCGACGGTGCGGCGGGATCAAGGATGGAGCATGCTGTGTGTCCACCAGCTCCCGTCGTTGCGCGAGCGCCCGGAGGACATTCCCCTGCTGGCGGCAACGCGGCCGCGCCTCGCCGGCCGCGAGCTACGCGCTCAGCGTGACGGAGCGCGGCTCTTCGACGCGCTTGGATGCGTCGAGGACTTCGAGCGAGACGAGGTTCCCCTGCGCGTCGTAGTCGAGAATCACGCCGGGCTTGTCCTCGTCGCTTTCGGCCACCGGCGCATCGCGGAGAACGACCGTGAGGGTGTCTGTCGCAGCGTCGTAGTTCACCTTCATCGCGTCCTCCAGTACTTCTCGATCTTGCTCGTCCGGTAGACGGTCACGATCGTTTCCGCGACTGCCCGAACTATCGCGTCGTCGATCCGGCGCCGCGCGGCTTCACGCCGAGCGTGCTCGCTGAGCGTCACCGGCGAGGGCATCGTACCCGCAGCCTACCGCAGATGCGTCGAGCCCGCGCCGGCCCGCGCCGACCGCGGCGATCACCCAGACGGAGCCCCGCTTCACCCGCGCATCTTCGTCGCACCGCCCCCGGCGGTCAACAACCGCGGCTGTGCGCAACCGAGGCTGTGGCGCAACCGAGGCTGTGGCCGCCGCTGTGGTGGTTGCTCGGAGCCGATGCCACGCGCATACTGACGGCGTGAGCAAGAGTTTGGCAGAAGCGGTCGCCGAGCTTCGGCGCGATCCCCGCCGGGCGGTTCGCGCGCGCGTGGACGACCTGGAAGTCGAGCTTCGCGCCGTCGGCTCGCTGGAGCGTCCCGAACGGCTTGGCAGCTTCCTGGCGTCCCTGGGACCGTGGGAGGGTGAGTCGAGCGAGCAGCTTCTCGATCGCCTTCGCAAGGCCCGTGACTCGGGCGGCAGCGCGGATCCGCCCGCCTTGTGAAGTACGTCCTCGACACCAACATCGTCGTCGCCGCCCTCAACAACCGGCTGCCTGTCGTCGCGCGTCTCGATGCGGTTTCGGCGCCGGACGAAGCCGTGCTCTCCGCGATCGTGCTGGCCGAGCTCCGCTACGGGGCGCTCAGTTCGGCGCGCGTCTCGGACAACCTCGCGCGCATCGAGCGGCTCACGCGCGCATTTGCGTTCGCGCCGGTGGACCGAGCCGTCGCGGAGCACTTCTCCGAGATCAAAGCAGCGCTACGGCGGCGTGGCGCGGGGAAGTCCGACTCCGACCTCCTGATTGCAGCGACGGCGTTGGCGATCGGCGGCGTGCTCGTCACGGATGACGCGGCATTGCTCGACCGGACGATCGAGGGACTCCAAGTGGAGGACTGGATCGCCACGCTCGGCGGGTAGAGCCCCCCGCGAGAAACACTACAACACGACCGTCGGGCGGCGTCCGGCGCGGCGGTCGACGAGAAACAACGACCGATGCCCCGCGGTAGTCGAGCGGGAAGACATCCCCGCGGCCCTCAAATACGCTGAGTCCGGCGGCGGCGCAGGAGCAGGCCCAGAGAGAGAGCGAGCGGTAGCCACGGCGGCGCGGGCGGGCGGGCGGCGAGGCCGCAGTTGCAGGCGTAGAA
>JBBTFH010000064.1:0-4120 GCA_038041915.1 Myxococcota bacterium | reverse complement strand
GCGTGGCGACGAGCGGCGGCGGGGAAGGCGGCACGACGACCGAGCCTGCACCCGAACCATGCTTTGACATTTCGACCGGGAGGGCCTGCCAATGACGCGCGCCCTTCTGACCGCCGCGGTTCTCGCGGCGGGCTGCGGGAAGCCCAAGACGGAAGTGGTCGCGACGCCGGGGTACGTGGTGACGTTCGCGCTGGACGAGAATCTGGATCGCGATGCGATCGACGGGTTTTCGGCGACGATCACGCGCGAGGGCGGCTTTCCGAAGTTCGACTCGGTGAACGTCGACGGGATCGCGGTGGCGTCGACGGGGGTGGTGACGCTGACGTGGCCGGCTGACTTTGACTATGCGAAGACGCCGGTGCAGGTGCGCCTAGTGTTCAACAACTCGGAGGCGCTTCCGCTCACGATCGCGGCGGTGGCGACGGACGGGAAGGGGTTGACGCTGGCCCAGGGGAGCAAGGACGTGACGGTGCCGGCGGGCGGGGACGGTGAGACGGAGGTGCCGGTTTCGTGCGTGAACGCGGACTGCACGGGGGACGACAAGGGCGAGGCGGACATGGGACCGCCTTCGCAGGACATGACGGTCGAGCCGACGGACGCGGGAGTGGACATGGGGCCGGACGAGGGGGTGGTGATCGAAGGGTTGGCGGTGACGGGCGAGATGGTGACGGGAGCGGGGACGAGCGAGAGCGACGACGGAACGCTGAAGCTTCGGCAGGAAGTGGGGCACACGGTGGGGCGTGGGAAGGCGAGCTCGGCGAGCTACGAGGTGGAAACGGTTCTGATGATGACGCGCTAAAGGAGGGAATTCCTATGACACGACGCATCGCGCTTTTCTTGACTGTGCTCGCAACGACGTCGGTGGCGCTGGCGCAGACGGTGCCGCACGCGATCACGTACACGGGGCGGCTGACGGAGGGCGGGGAGCCGTACGCGGACGATCAGGCGGACCTGATCTTCCGGCTGTTCGCGGCGGAGGTGGCGTTCGACGGTGAGGAGCCGGTGTGGCAGGAAGCGCACCTGGACACGGACGTGGAGGAGGGGCTCTTCACGGCGATCCTGGGCGAGGACACGCCGCTCGATGGGACGGTGCTGACGGGCGCGGAGCTGTACCTGGAGATCACCGTCGGGACGGAGGCGCTGACGCGGCTGCCGCTCCGGAGCGTGGGGTACGCGGTGCGCGCGGAGGACGCGGAGACGCTGGGGGGGCTTACGTCGTCGGATTTCGCGGCGGCGTGGGGAACGGCGTCGTGCCTTTCGAACCAGGCGATTCAGGTGATAAGCGACGACGGGACGGTGACGTGCGAGAACGTGCCGACGGCGGGGGCGGGTCTGAGCGCGTCGGCGACCGCTCTGTCGGTGGACTTCGCGACGTTCGGGAACTGCGCGGACGACGAGAAGGTGGTGGGATGGAACGCGGTGACGGGAGCGCTCGAGTGCGCGCCGGATCAAGGCGTGACGCTGACGGCGTCGCGCGGGGTCGTGCTGAGCGGCACGGACATCCAGCTCGACGGAACGGGGTGCTCGCTCTACGACGTGCTCAAGTACGACGACGCGACGGGCGGATGGGCGTGCGCGCCCGACGACAACACGGGCGTGGCGTACACGGCGGACGAGCAGACGCTGACGCTGGCGGGGAGCCAGTTCGCGCTCAAGACGCTGGCGATGAGCTGCGCGGCGGACAGCGCAATCATGGCGATCAACGCGGACGGGACGGTGGTGTGCCAGGCGACGGGGACGACCTACACGGGCGCGTCGCCGGTGGCGGTGACGGGGACGGTGGTGGGCTTGGAGTCGGCGAGCTGTCCCAACGACGGAGCGTGGAAGTGGAACACGACGACGTCGACCTGGAACTGCGCGATGGCGGGTGACATCACGGCGGTGACGACGACCGGCGGCGGGCTGCTGGGCGGCGGGACGTCGGGAGCGGTGGCGCTGTCGGTGGACTATTCGGTGTACGGGTCGTGCGGAGATCCGTCGCACAAGGTGACGGGCGTGAACACGGACGGGACGGTGGCGTGCTCGCCGGAGACGGGCGACATCAGCGGCGTGACGGTGGGGTCGGGCTTGACGGGCGGCGGGACGGTGGGGAGCCCGACGGTGAGCATCAACTGGTCGCATTTCGCGGACAACCTGCTGTGCCCGGCGGGGCAGTCGATCCGCGGCTTCAGCGCGGACGGCCTGTCGACGGTGTGCGAGGTGGACGACACGGCGTCGGTGGCGGGCGGCGTGGGCGACATCGACGCGGTGCAGACGCCGGTGGCGGGAGGCCTGACGGGCGGGGCGGACAGCGGGTCGGTGTCTCTGTCGATCAACTTCGGGACGGCGCAGCGGCGGGTGGCGGGGGTGTGCGACCCGGGCTACGGGATGCAAACGATCGCGTCGGACGGGACGGTGAGCTGCGAGGCGTTCGGCGACATCTTGGGGATCACGACGTCGGCGACGTCGGGGCTGACCGGCGGATCGACGACGGGGACGCCGTCGCTGGCGGTGAGCTTCACGGGGAGCAACGGCACGCTCAACGCGGCGTCGCGCGCGGATCACTTCCACTACGCGACGCTGGCCTGCACGGGCACGCAGAAGGTGTCGAGCTTCGACGCGGCCGGCGCGCCGGTGTGCACGGCGGACACCGACACGAACTCGGGCGGCACGGTGACGTCGCTGACGGCCGCGACGCCGTGGCTGACGGGCGGGACGATCACCGGCAGCGGAACGATTGGCCTTGCCACGGCGAACCTGACTTGCGCGGTGGGCAACGCAATCCGCAGCGTCAACGCCGATGGCACGGTCACCTGCGAAGCCGACGACAACGCCGGCGGCACGGTGACGTCGCTGACGGCGGGAACGTGGCTGACGGGCGGGACTATAACGGGCAGCGGGACGATTGGCCTGAACACGACGGCGCTGGTTTGCGCGGCGGGGAGTTCCATTCGCAGCATCAACGCCGCCGGCACGGTCACGTGCGAGGACGATACGGACACGAACTCGGGCGGAACCGTCACGTCGGTCGTGGCCGGGACGCCGTGGCTGACGGGCGGGACGATCACGGGCACGGGCACGATCGGCCTGAACTTGACGAACCTGAGCTGCGCGGTAGGCAGCTCGATCCGTGTCGTCAACGCCGACGGCACGGTGACGTGTCAAGTGGACGCCACGTCGGCGGGCGGCGGCGCGGGCGATATGGACGCGGTGCTGACGCCGGCGGGAAGCGGCCTGCTGGGCGGCGCAAGTGCCGGCACGGTGTCGCTGTCGGCCGACTTCACGGCGTCGGGCGTGGGCGGCAACGGTGTTGCGACGACGGTGGCGCGCGGCGACCACTTCCACAACGCCGGCGCGGCCTGCGCGGCCGGTTCGTACGTGTCGAGCTTCAACGCGACCGGCGTGCCGGTGTGCACGGCCGATGGCGGCGGCGACATCACCGACGTGGTCGCGGGCATGGGCCTCACGGGCGGCGCGGCGACCGGCGCGGCGACCGTCAACGTCGTCGGCGGCAACGGCATCACCGCCAATGCCGACAACCTCGACCTCGGCCCGCTGACCGCGAACTGGAGCCAGACAGGCGCGTTCGACCTCGTGCTCGCCAACGCAGGATCCGAGCTGTCGATGCTCGAGTCGGTCGGCGGCACGTTCTCCGGCACGCTCGATGTCGGCGACCTCGCGGCCAGTCAGACCTACACGTTCAGCGGCGCCGACGGCACCGTGTGGACGTCGGGCAACGACGGCGCGGCCTCGACGCTCGATGCCGACCTGCTCGACGGCCTCTCGTCGGCCGCGTTCGCGGTGGCGGCGCACACGCACGCGATTCTGACCCGCGGGACGGGCCTGACGGGCGCGAACTACGACGGCAGCGCGGCGACCACCTGGGACGTTGCATACGGCGCGACCGCCGGAACGGCGACGCAGGGCAACCAGACGGCGACGGTCACGGCCGGCGGCGGTCTTGCGGGCGGCGTGGCAGCCGACGCGCTCGGCGACGGCGTGAGCGCCGCGCTGGCGGTGGGGGCCGGCACGGGCATTCAGGTCAACGCCGACGACATCGCGGTCCTCTACGGCGCGATCGCCGGGACGGCGACGCAGGGCAACCAGACGGCGACGGTCACGGCCGGCGGCGGTCTTGCGG
>JBBTFH010000063.1:20717-25667 GCA_038041915.1 Myxococcota bacterium | reverse complement strand
AACGGCGCCGCGTCGAGGCTGATCGACGCATGCTGGGCCTCGATGATCGTCTCCACCAGGGGTCGTAGGTCTGGGTGCCTGCGCGTAGCGCGGAAGAGGCGGCGTCGCCGAGGCGGGGCGGGCGAGCTTTATCCGGGCGTAGGCGCAGGCGCCGCCGCGGGCACGTGCTCGCCGCGCGCGCCGCGCTCGAGCAGCTCGTCGATCGTCTTGCCGTCATCCGGGTAGACGGCCACGCCGACGCCGACCGACGCGTCGTAGCCGCACGGGTGCGCGGCGGCGATGGCCGCGCGCAGCTCCTCCGCCAGCGCGAGCGCCTCCTCACGCGAGCGTCCCGGACAGAGCGCGGCGATCTGCGCGCCGCCCGCGCGCGCCAGCAGCGCCGTCTCGCCGACGCGCGCGCGCACGAGACGCGCGATCTCGCGCAGCACTTCGTCGCCGCGACGCCGGCCGTGCGCGACGTTGAACGCGCGCAGCTCGACGACGTCGACCAGCAGCACAGCCGCCGGGCCCGCGCCGCCGTCGAGGATGGCCGGCGCTTGCGCGGCGAACTGGCCACGGCTCGGCAAGCCCGTCAGGTCGTCGACCAGCGCGCCGCGGCGCAGCGCCTCGAACATCTGCGCGTTGGCTATGGCGAGCGCCGCCTGCGACGCGACGGACGCGAGCAGTTGGATCTCGCCGTCGGTGAAGGCGTCGGCGCGCGGCCGCAGCACGTTGAGCAGCCCGATCACGCGATCCTCGGCGGCGAGAGGCATGCACAGGAACGAGCCGTCCTGCCGGTGGCAGCCCTTGTAGTGGAGGTAGCGCTCGTCGACCGAGGTGTCGGGGATGAGCAGCCATTGCCCGCTGCGCGCGACGGCGCCGGAGATCCCCTCGCCCGGCGAGAAGACCATGCCCTCGATCCCCTCGTCCTTGGGGAAGCCCCAGGTCGCGCGCACGACCAGCTCGTTTCGCGTTTCGTCGAGGATCAGGATCGCCAGCTCCTCGAAGCCGAGCGTCTCGCCGAGCTGGCGCGCGAGCGTGCCCAGAAGATCGCCCATGTCGTGCTTGGAGGTGAGGATGCGCGTGACGTCGAAGACCAGCCCGAGGTCGCGCACGCGCGTCATGACCTCGGCGCGCAGCGCCATCTCGCGCTTCGTGTCGATCATCGTCGCCGACAGGTCGGTGATGCGCGCCAACATGCGGTTCATCATCGCGGCGAGCTTGCCGATTTCGTCGGGCCGCTCGACCACGGCGCGGCCGATGAAATCGCCTTGCTCCGCGCGCGCGATACGCTCGGTCAGGCGCGTCACCGGCTCCTCGACGTTGTGCCGCACCGCCACCAGCGCGGTCAGGAAGACGGTCAGGAAGCCGGCGAAAAAACCCGCCGCCCCCAGTTGGAAGGCAACCGGGTCGTCGGGCGCGAGCGCGAGCGGGAAGGCGGCCGCGCCGATCGCGGAGATCAGGGCCGCGACGATGCCCACCCACAAGCCGATTCGCCGACCGACGCTGCCTTCGAGCCACGCGCGCATGTTCGCGGGCGACGTTAGCCCCGCGTGCCGCAGTGCGTCAAACCGAGGAGTAGGACGCTACCGGTTGTCGATCTGCGCGCGCTGCAGGCGCCCGGAGTAGTCGACGTAAACGGTCTTGACCTCGCTGAAGAATTCGTAGGCGCCCCAGCCGCCCTCGCGGTGGCCGTTGCCGGTCTGCTTCACGCCGCCGAAGGGAAGATGGCACTCGGCGCCGATGGTCGGCGCGTTGACGTAGGTGATGCCCGCCTCGAGCTCGTCGGCGGCGCGAAACGCCAGGCGCACGTCGTTGGTGTAGAGCGAGGACGAGAGGCCGTAGTCGACCGCGTTGGCCCACGCAAAGGCCTCGTCGAGATCGCGGTAGCGCAGGACCGCGAGCACGGGCCCGAACACCTCCTCGCGCGCGATGCGCATCTCGGGGCGCACGTCGCACAGCACGGTCGGCGCGTAGAAGTGGCCGGGCAGCCCTTCGGCGCGCTTGCCGCCGCAGCGGACGCGCGCGCCCTCATCGATTGCTATCTTCACCCAGCCGGCGACGCGCTCGAGCTGCGCCGCTGACACGAGCGGACCGACGTCGGTCTTCTCGTCGAGCGGATCGCCCAGGCGCAGCTTGCCGGCGCGCGCGACCAGGCGCTCGACGAAAGAGTCGTGCAGGGCGTCGGGCAGGAGCAGCCGCGAGGTCGCGGTGCAGCGCTGCCCCGAGGTGCCGAACGCGCCCCAGAGCACGCCGTCGAGCGCGAGCTCGAGATCGGCGTCGGGCGCGACCAGCACCGCGTTCTTGCCGCCCATCTCGAGCGAGAGGCGCTTGAGCGTGCGCCCGCAGGTCTCGGCGATACCGCGCCCGACCTCCGTCGAGCCGGTGAACGAGATCGCCGCGACGCCGGGATGCTCGACCAGCGCGCGTCCCGCCTCCTCGCCGCTGCCGTGCAGGAGCGAGACGGCGCGCGGCTCGACGCCCGCGTCGAGGAGCACGCGCACGAACGCTTCGGCGCAGCCGGGCGCCTCGCGCGGAGGCTTGAGCACGACCGCGTTGCCGCACAGCAGCGCCGGCAGCGACTTCCAACTGGGAATCGCGACCGGGAAGTTCCACGGCGAGATCAGGCCGCACACGCCGAGCGGGCGGCGCAGCGTGAACGCGGCCTTGTCGGGGAGCTCCGAGTGCGTGGTGCGGCCGAACAGGCGGCGGCCCTCGCCTTGCGCGTAGAGCGCCGTGTCGACCGCCTCCTGCACGTCGCCGCGCGCCTCGACCAGCGTCTTGCCCATCTCGCGCGCCATCAGCCGCGCGATCTCCTCCTTGCGCGCGCGCAGGAGCTCGCCGGCGCGACCGAGGATCTCGCCGCGCGCCGGCGCGGGCACGCGCCGCCACGCCGCGAAACCTTCGCGCGCCGTCGCGACCGCGGCGTCGACGTCGTCGGCGCCGGAGCGCGGGTAGAGGCCGATGACGTCGGTTGGATCGAACGGGCTGCGATTTTCGAAGGTCGCGCCCGAGCGCGCGGCGACCTCCTTGCCGCCGATGAGGTTTCTGTGCGTCGTGGTCATGTGTCTCGTTTGCCCGAGCGGCGGAAAAAAGGCAAAACGGAAAGCCCATGAACCTCATGCTCCTCGGCGTCACCGCCGCGCTCGAGCTGCTGGCGCGCGGCGACTTCGGCGGCGCGCGGGCGGCGCTCGCGGACGCGCCCGACGGCGACGCCGAAGCGGCCGAGGCGCGCGCGTTGGTCGCGCGGCTGAGCGGCGACGACGCGCAAGCCCTCGCGGCGTGGCGCGCGCACGTCGCGGCGCGGCCCGAGCGCGCGTGCGAAGTGGCCGACGCGCTGCTGCGCGCCGGTGAGATCGCGGCGGCCTCCACGCTCGGCTGCGACGAGGTCGCGGCGCGCGCTGCGCACGCGCTCGCCGAGTGGGCCGCGAACGGCGCGCCGGCCCAGGGCTGCGGAGCCGGCGTGTGGACCCCGCCGTGGGCCGCCGTCGAGAGCGCGCTCGCCGCCGGTCGCGACGGGCTCGCCGATCAGGAGGCGACGCGCTACGCGCACGCGAGCCAGAATCGCGCGCAGGCGTTCGTCGAGTTGGCCTACGTCTACGCGCATCACGGTCGCGCTCGCCGCGCGCTTGGCCTCGCTCGCCGTGCCGCCGCGTTCGGCGCCGGCGGCCAGATCCTCGGCTGGGGATTTCTCCAGGCCGGTCGTCCGGCCGACGCGCTGCCTCTGCTGACCGACGTCGGCTTGCGCGTACGAGCGTTGCGCGCACTCGGCGAGACCGGGCGCGCCCGTGACGAGGCCTACGCGGCGCTGCTGCGCGAGCCGATGGCGGTGGGGCCGCACCTCGCGATGGCCCGCGCCGTCGCCGACGACGATCCGCGCCGTGCCCGCGCCCTGGTCGCACGCGCCGTCGCGCTCGACCCCGCGCGGATCGAGACGCGCCTCGAGGCGGCGGCGATCCTGGGCAGGCGCGAGACGGAGCCGGAGCTGCGGCGCCTCGCCGTGGCCACGGGCGACGGCCGGCTCGCCGCCGTGCTCGCCCGCGCGTATCGCGACGCCGGTGCGCCCGACGAAGCCCGCCGCTGGGCCTGCGCGGCCGGCCTGCGCCCGGACGAGATCGATCTCGCGCCTTACGGCGAGACGCCTTAGCGCGCGGTCACATGGCATATAGCTCCAACGTGCTCTCCGACGACGATCGGAAGGAACTGCTACGCATCGCGCGCGTCGCGATCCGCGAGCACCTGCGGGGCGGGCGAATCGTGCCCGGGGCGGCCGACGTCGCCGCGCTGCGCGAGCCGCGCGCGCTGTTCGTCTCGCTGCACGCGTTCGGCGACGGTGGCGTCCGCGAGTTGCGCGGCTGCATCGGCACGATTCTGGCCATGCTGCCGCTCTATCGCGCCGCGGCGGAGGTCGCCATCGGCGCCGCCACGCGCGACCCGCGCTTCCCGCCGCTGACGCTCGAGGAACTGCCTCTGACCGAGATCGAGATCTCCGTGCTGGGCGAGCCGCGCGCGATCCGAGACGTCGCGCAGATCGAGCTCGGCACGCACGGCCTGCACGTGACCCGCTTTGATGCGCGCGGCCTGCTCCTGCCGCAGGTCGCCGTCGAGAACGAGTGGGACCGCGAGACGTTCCTCGCCCACGCCTGCGTCAAGGCCGGCCTGCCGGAGAGCGCCTGGCGCGACGCCGAGACGATCATCCAGGTATTCACGGCGGAGGTCTTCCGCGACGAGTCGCCGCCGCGGTAACGCGGTGATCGCCTTGCTGGCGGCCCGCTGGATGATCGTCAGCGTCGCCGGTGTCCGCGCGAGGGCGGGCGTTCGACGGTGCAGACGGGGCCAAGGTGGGGCCACCTGTTCGGGCCCGACTTTTTTTGACCGGAGGCGAAATCGCTCGCGAGTGATTTTGACCGTGGGTTAAAATACTCGTACTCTTCGGACGTGTCCCCCGGACGTTATCTCGACGCGCAGGTC
>JBBTFH010000063.1:0-20617 GCA_038041915.1 Myxococcota bacterium | reverse complement strand
AAAATACTCGTACTCTTCGGACGTGTCCCCCGGACGTTATCTCGACGCGCAGGTCCAGCACGACCTGGCGCGCAAGATGGTGTTCGTCGCCGGCCCCCGGCAAGTGGGCAAGACGACGTTCGCGCGCGGCCTCCCCAACGCCGAACCCGGCTACCTGAACTGGGACGTCGGTGAGCATCGCGAGCGCATCCTCCGCGGCGAGCTACCGGATTCGCCGCTGTGGGTGCTCGACGAGATCCACAAGTTCCGCGGCTGGCGAAACTTCCTGAAGGGAATCTACGACGGGCGACGGCGCGGGCAACGCATCCTGGTCACCGGCAGCGCGCGGCTCGACTACTACCGCTTCGGCGGGGACTCGCTCCAGGGACGCTACCACCTGCTGCGGATGCATCCGCTCTCGGTCGCGGAGCTGGGCCTGAGGCGGCCGTCGGAGCTGCGCGACCTGCTCACGCTCGGCGGCTTCCCCGAACCGTGGTTCGGCGGCTCCGAGGTCGAGGCGCGCCGTTGGTCCCGCGAGTACCGCAACCGCGTGATTCGCGAGGAACTGGTCGGCCTGGAGCGCATCGACGACCTCGGGCGCCTGGAGATGCTGATGCTGCGCCTCCCGGATCTGGTCGGCTCGCCGCTGTCGGTGAACGCGCTGCGCGAGGACCTGCAGCTCAGCCACAAGACGGTGGCAAGGTGGCTTGGCGCGCTGGAGCGCCTGTACGCGCTCTTTCGGCTGCCGCCGTTCGGAGCGCCGCGGCTGCGCGCCGTGCGCAAGGCGCAGAAGCACTATCATTTCGATTGGACGCTCGCCTCCGATCCGCCGCGCGCCTTCGAGAACCTGGTCGCGGCGCATCTCCTGAAGTGGGTGCACTGGCAGCAGGACGCGCTCGGCCGCGACCTCGAGCTTCGCTACTTCCGTGACGTGGACGGCCGCGAAGTGGACTTCGTCGTGGTCGAACGCCGCGCTCCCGTGCTGCTGGTCGAGTGCAAGTGGGGCGACGCCGAGGTCGACCGCGGCCTGCGCTATCTCAAGACGCGCTTCACCAAGGCCGACGCTTGGCAGATCTCCGCCACCGGTCGCAAGGAGTTCGTGGACCCCGCGGGAATTCACGTCGCCCCGGCGCTCGGATTCCTCGCGGGACTCGTCTGACCGCGCCCAGGCGCCGCGCGAACTGCGTGGGCCAGCGAGCTCGACAGCGTGGTCTCACGAGACTACAATCGTCTCGATGCTGGCGGTCAACGTTCGTGAGTTCAAGGCGCGCCTCAGTCGTTATCTGCGAGAGGTCAAGGCGGGCGAAGTGGTCCTGGTGACCGACCGCGGGAAGGTCGTCGCCGAGCTTCGCCGGCCGCTCCACGACGAACGGGCGTTGGGACGTGGCCCAGGGTTGGTCCTGATGGCCGAGAAGGGTCTGGCCGCGCTCGGTCTTCCCCATGACCCGAGTCTCTATCGCCGGCCGCCCGTCGCCTTGCTCCCCACCGAGGTCATCGACGAGGCGCTCGACTGGATCCGCGGCGACCGTTGATCCGCTACGTCGAGACCAGCGCGCTGACGCGTTGGCTGTTCGGGGGCGAGCACCGCGACGCCATCGCCGGCGCTCTCGCCGCACCTGGCCAGATCGTCGCGTCGCGCCTGACCGTAGCCGAGGCCAACCGAACCGTCGTGCGGTTGCTCGCGACCGGGGCCATCGACGAGGGAATCGCAGCCCGCGCGCGCGAGGCGATCGCCTTGCTGGCTGCCCGGTGGACGGTCGTCGGCGTCGCCGACGACCTGCTCATGCGCGCGGGCCAGCCCTTTCCGGCGGAGCCGATCCGGGCGCTCGATGCCATACACCTCGCCACGGCGCTGACCGTCCGCGAAGCCGCCGGCGAGCTGGAGGTGGTGAGCACCGACGAGCGCGTTCGCGCCAACGCGCGGCTGCTCGGTTTCCCCGTCCTGCCTTGATCGCAACGGCAGCGCCTACAGTTCCGACTCCATCCAGCCGACGATGCCGGCGCGCATGCGATCCGACAGCTCGCGGTCGCGGCCCCAGAGGTCGACGCGCTCGCCGGGGTCCTTGGCGAGATCGTAGAGCTCGAAGGCGCTTTCGCTGACGCGGTAGAGGATCTTGTGGTCGCCGTCGATGCGCGCGCGCACGTCCTCGTTCCATGCCGGCGCGGGCAGGAGCTCGGCGTGGACGGGGCGCGGTGGCATCGGCTGGCCGAGCATGGCGGGAACGAGGCTGCGGCCGGAAAACGTCGCGGGCGCGGGCACGCCGAGGAGCTCGCACAGCGTCGGCGCAAGATCGATCAGCATCGCGCGCGTATCGACGCGACGGGGCGCGACGCCGGGCACGCGCAGGAGCAGCGGCACGCGCAGCACCTCCTCGTAGAGCGTCTGCCCATGGAAGTAGACACGGGCGCCGCGCGCGCGGTGCTCGCCGAAGGCCTCGCCGTGATCGGCGAACACCAGCACCGCGGTGCTCCGCGCCAAGCCCGTCTCTTCGAGCGCGCGCAGAAGCTCGCCAACGATCCGATCGACGAATGCGATCTCGTAGTCGTAGCGCTCGACCAGGCCCGGGATGCCGGTCGCGCGCACGGGGAACTCGGCGTGATCGACGTAGCGACCGTGCGGCTCGAACAGGTGCGTCCAGAGCGCGAAGCGCCCGCCGCTCGCGGCGAGAGAACGCAGCTTCTCCTTCACGCGCGCGGCGATGCGCGGGCCGGCGACGTCGGTGTTGCTGCCGGCGATCGTGAGCGCACCGTCGTTGCTCCAGTCGGAGAAACCCTGCGCCAGGCCGCGCTCGCGCGCGAAGTAGTGGTGCGAGAACACGCCGACGGGCGCGACGCCGGCGCGTCCGAGCGCCTCGAACACGGTCTCGTTCTCGCCCTGGATCGCCGAGTAGTTGGCAAACGCTTTCTGCCACGCGATCTGCGACGGGTAGCGCGACGTGACGATCGACGGGAAGGAGCGCGGCGTGTTGGGCGCCTGCGCGTAGGCGCGGGCGAACCAGGCGCCCTCGGCGGCCAGTCGGTCGAGCGTGGGCGTGAGCTTGCGCGCGTAGCCGGCGACGCCGAGGCGGTCGGCGCGGAGCGAGTCGATCGTCACGATGAGCACGCTTTCCGCCAGACGAGCGCTTGGAGGCGTGACAGCTTCGCCGGAGGCCGGCCGGGACTTCGGCGCAGCGGCGTCACCGCCCTGGCAGTTCTCGTCGACGCCGTTGCCGGGCAGGTCGCGCGCGCCGGGGTGCGTGTCGGCGCGCCGATCGTCGCAGTCGCCGCCGCCGAAGAGCGCGCCGAAGCCGTCGCCATCGCCGTCGGTGGCGCGCTGCGCGAGCGCGAGCAGGGGGCGCAGTGCCAGCCCGCTCTCGGCGACGTGTGCCGCCGTCGCCGAGGAGGCGCGCGCGCCGAGGCCGAGCGCGCCGAGCGTCGCGATGCACAGCGCCACGGCGAGAGCGCCGCCGAGCGGCGCCCGCCACGCGATCACCGCCTGCAGCGCGAAGAACGCGCCGAGCGCGACGGCGGGGCCGAGTCGCACGGCGCGCCATTCGACGCGCAGGAGCACGGGGAGGACGGCGACCGCCGCTGCCGCGGCGACGATCGCGGCGGCGACGAGCGCCTTGGGCGCGGGCAGCAGGGTTGCCGCGGGCCGGGCCGCGCGCCGCGCCGCCACGAACAGCGCCGCGGCCAGCAGGGTCGCTCCGGCCGCGCCGATCGCGACGGTGGCGGCGGCGAAGGTCGGGTTTTCCATCGGTGCCGCGACGGAGCGCTGCACGACGAACGTGGTCGCGGCGATGACGCCGAGCGCGAATGCGGACGCGAGCACGCCCGCCGCGGCTTCCGCGTCGGCGCGCGCGTCCGACCGCCGCAGTCGAGGCACGCCGCCCAGGCCCCAGAGCGCCGTGGCCTCGAGCAGCGCGATCCCGAACGCGACCACCGCGTACAAACCGAACGCCAGCGGCCACGCGGCGGCGGAGTGCGCGATCGCCGACTCGAGCGCGGCGAGCAGCGCGGCGGCGGCGATCGCGCTGGCGACGCAGCGGGCGAGCATTTATTCGCTAGCCGATAGCACGCGCGCGAAGGGCCGACAAAATCGACCCGCGTTCTTGACCCGTCGGCGGCGCCGACTATTCTCCGCGCTCGATGCGTTTCCTTACCGTTCTCATTGTCTCGGGCGCGTGCGAAGCGAAGGGCTCCGACTCGGTGCAGGCTGTGCCCGCGGCGCCCGGAGCGCCCGCCGCCCTTCCCTCACCGCCACCTCCGCCGCCCGAGCTCGCCGGCCCGCAGCGGACGGTCTACGACTTCGACGCCAACCGCCCGGCGTCGATCGCCTACGCCAGCGGGTCGCTGACGATCGACTGCGGCGGGATCGACTTCCTCAAGTTCGTTCACGGCGGCTTCCACGCGAACTGGTACGTCCGGCGCGTCGATGGCGACAAGCGCGTCGCCTACGTCGCCGGCGTCGGCGCGTCGATCCGCTTCCCGCTCGACGCCGACGAGGGCGGGCCGGGCGTCGAGGGCGCGGTGCTGCGCGCAACGCTGCGGCCTCTTGCCCCCAAGCAGCGCGTGAGCGTGTTCCTCAACGAGAAGCCGGTCGACACGCTCGACCTCGCCGACGGGTGGCAGACGATCGGTATGCCGCTCGCCCCGGCCGCGCCGCGAGCCGGCGAGAACAAGCTGCGCTTCCAGTTCCGTGCCGCCGGCGCCGCGCCGGCCGGCCGCAGCGCCGCCGCGTTCGAGCGTATCGAGATTCTGCCGTCCGCCCCGTCGGCGGGCGACCGCCGATCGTACTTCCTGTGGATTCCGCCGAGCACCAAGCTCGCCGTCGGCGGCGCCGTCCGCGTGCGCGCAGCGCTCGACGGCGCGCCGTCCGCGGACCTCGTCGCCGCCGGCGGGCGTGTCGCCGATCTCGCGCCGCTCGCCGGGCAGTTCGCGCGGCTCGACTTCCTCGGCGACGCCGCCGGCGCGCGCATCGTCGCGCCCGAACCTGCCGCGACTCCGGCGTCAGCGAAGCCGAAGGTCGCCCGCCACGTCTTCATCTGGTTGATCGACACGCTCCGCCCCGATCACGTCGCTTCGTACAACCCGGCGACGACAGTCAAGACCCCGAACCTCGACGCCTTCGCCGCGCGCGGCACGCGCTTTCACAGCGCCACCGTGCAGGGCAACTGGTCGATGCCGAGCCACGCGTCGATCCTCACCGGCACCTATCCGTCGGTGCACCGCGGCTACGACGAGAAGAGCCGCGTCTCGCGGGAGATGGATTTCGTCGGCGAGGTCTTCCAGCGTCACGGCTTCACCACGGCGACCTTCCTGTCCAACGGCTACGTCTCGGACAAGTGGGGCTTCGGGCAGGGGTGGGATCACTACAAGAACTTCGTGCGCGACGCGGAGCCGTCCGACGCGAAGTGGCTTTGGACCCACGCGATGAAGTGGCTTTCGAGCCGCAAGCCCGCCGAGGAGCGGCTCTTCGTCTATCTCGGCACGATCGACCCGCACGTCATCTACAACCCGCCCAAGGAGTACCTCGCCATGTACCACCCCGAGCCGTACGGCGGCTCGATCAGGCCGAACATGACCGGCATCCTCCTGGGAAAAATAAAAGCCGGCGCCGTGACGCTCGGCGAGGCCGACAAGCGCTATCTCCACGCGCTCTACCAGGGCGAGATCACCTACAACGACTTCTGGTTCGGCAAGATGCAGGAGGATTTGCAAAGCATCGGCGCGCTCGACGATTCGGTGATCGTCGTCGTCAGCGATCACGGCGACGAGTTCTACGAGCACGGCTCCGTCGGGCACGGCCACTCCGTCTACCAGGAGCTGGTCGCGACGCCGCTCATCATGGCGGGCGCCGGCGTGCCGGCCGGCCGAGTCGTCTACGCCGACGTCGAGACGCTCGACATCCTGCCGTCGCTGCTCGACGCCACGGGCCTTCCCTCCGACGCCGCGCCCGCCGCGCAGGGCGACAGCCTGCTCGCGCTCGCGCGCGACGACGGCCCGCATGCGGCGCGCCCCGCGTTCTCGACGCACGGCGGCACGCTCTTCGGCATGAAGCTCGCCCACCTGAAGCTGGTCACGAGCGGCCCCGAGCGGGCGCAGCTTTTCGACCTCACGAGCGATCCGACCGAGCAGAAGGACGTGCTCGCCGCCAGGCCGATCGCCGCGCGCGCGGCCATCCACGCGTTTGCGCTGCACTACCCCTTCGAGGAGAAGTGGAAAAAGCGCGCGTGGGGCGTGTCGTCGAACCTGACGGCGGCCTTTGGCAAGGACAACCTGCCGTAGCCACTTCGTGGCAGTCTGGGCACACTCACCGCCGGGAACGTCTTGCGTCGCGTCCGTCACATCCACCTCGTCGGCATCGGCGGCTCCGGCATGTCCGGCATCGCGGAGATCCTGCTGAGCCTGGGCTACCGCGTCTCGGGCAGCGACGCGCGCGAGGGCGAGGCCGTGCGGCGCCTGCGCGAGCTGGGCGCGGCGGTGGCGATCGGCCACATGGCCCGTAACCTGACCGACGCCGACGTCGTCGTCGTGTCGAGCGCGATTGGCAAAGGCAACCCCGAAGTCGACGCGGCGCGCACGCGCGGCATCCCGGTAATCCCGCGCGCCGAGATGCTCGCGGAGCTCGGGCGCCTCAAGTACGGCATCGCGATAGCCGGCTCGCACGGAAAGACCACCACCACGTCGCTGGTCGGCCACGTGCTCGCCAAGGCCGGCCTCGATCCAACGGTGATCATCGGCGGGCGCGTGCCGGCCATCGGCAGCGGCGCGCGCCCCGGGCAAGGCGAGTTCCTCGTCGCCGAAGCCGACGAGAGCGACGGCTCGTTCCTCAAGCTCGCCCCGACCATCGCGGTGGTCACCAACATCGACGCCGAGCACCTCGACCACTACGGCAGCTTCGAAGCGCTGCGCGCGACCTTCCTCGACTTTTGCCGCAAGGTGCCCTTCTACGGGCTCGCCGTGCTGTGCCTCGACCATCCCGAGGTCGCGGCCATGATCCCGCGCGTCGATCGCCGCCACTTCACCTACGGCTTCGCGCCCGGGGCGGACTTCTCCGCCCGCGACGTGCGCGCCGACGGCATGGCCATGCGCTTCACGCTCGTGCGCTCGGGCCGCGCCGTCGGCGACGGCCTTCTGCCGATGCCCGGCGCGCACAACGTGCAGAACGCGCTCGCCGCGCTCGCCGTCGCCGAGGAGCTCGACGTGCCGCTTCCGGACGCGCTCGCGGCGCTCGCCGGCTTCGGCGGGATCGACCGCCGCTTCACCGTGCGCGGCGAAGCGCGGGGCGTGCTCGTCGTCGACGACTACGGCCACCACCCGGCGGAGATCCGCGCCACGCTCGCCGCCGCGCGCGCGCTGGGGCGGCGGCTGGTGGTCGCCTTCCAGCCGCACCGCTACACCCGAACGCGCGACCTGATGAGCCAGTTCGCGCGCGCTTTTTCCGACGCCGACGCCGTGGCCGTCGCGCCGATCTACGCCGCCGGCGAGGAGCCGATCCCGGGAGTGAGCGCCGAGCACCTGGTCGACGCGCTGCGCGCAGCCGGCCACCCGCGCGCTTCGCAGGTCGCGCGCAAGGAGCTGGCCGCGTGGCTCGCCCGCGAGGCGCGCTCCGGCGACGCGGCGCTCACGCTCGGCGCGGGCGACGTGACGCAGGTGGGCGAAGAGCTGCTGGCGCTGCTGCGCGCGGGCAGCGCATGAACCGCGACGCGCTCCGCCGCGCGGTCAGCGGCGAGGTGCTCTTCGACGAGCCGCTCGCGCGCTGGACGACGCTGCGCATCGGCGGCCCCGCCGACGCGATCGTGCTCGCGCGAAGCGTCGCGGACGTCCGCGCCGCCGTGCGCTTCTGCGCAAGCCACGCGCTCCCGTGCCGGCCGCTCGGCGGCGGCTCGAACCTGCTGGTGCGCGACGGCGGCGTGCGCGGCGTGCTGATCGCGAAGAGCGAGATGCGCGCGCTCCGCCGCACCGGCGCGACCACGGTCGAGGCCGAGGCCGGCGTCGCCACCGGCAAGCTCCTCCACGAGACCACCGCGTGGGAGCTCGGCGGCATGGAGTTCCTCGCCGGCGTCCCCGGCAGCGTCGGCGGTGGCCTGGTGATGAACGCCGGCACGTACCTCGGCGAGTTCAAGGACGTGACCGCGCAGGTGACGAGCGTGACGGCGTCGGGCGAGCTTTGCGTGCGCGACCACGCCGCGTGCGGCTTCGTCTACCGCGGCTCGGCCATCCCCGAAAACGAGATCGTGGTCGAAGGCCGCTTCGCCCTGCGCGCGCGCCCGCGCGCCCAGATCGAGGCCGACGTCGCCGGCCTGCGCCAGCGCCGCCGCGCGCGCGAGCCCGCCGGAGTCGCCAACGCCGGCTCGATCTTCAAAAACCCTCCCGGCGACTTCGCCGGCCGCCTGATCGAGCAGTGCGGCCTCAAGGGCCGCCGCGTCGGCGGCGCCGAGATCTCGCCGGCCCACGCCAACTGGTTCGTCAACGCCGGCGGCGCCACCGCGCGCGACCTGCTCGCGCTGGTCGCCATCGCCAGGGACGAGGTGCGCGCCAGGTTCGGCGTGGAGCTCGATCTCGAGGTCAAGGTCGTGGGCGAGGAGCCCTGAAGCCCCGCGTCCGGCGCGCATTTCTTGCGGCGCGCGCGGCGGGGGCCTAGCGTGAGCGGCGCGTCATGACCTTCCTCCCCGCACGCGTTCGCCAGGAGCGCGTCAAGCGCCATTCCGGTGGATTGCTGCCGACGCGCAACCGGCGCCTGCGCCGGCGCGCGCATTCACGTGGCGCGCGCTCGCTCCTTCGGCGCTTCGCGAGCGGCTTTCGCGCGGCGCTTCGTCCATGCCTCTTCGCGCTGGTCGCCGCCGGCTCCGCGGCCGGCGCGGTCGCGCTGGTCCGCTTCGCGCTGGCCTCGCCGCGCTTCCGCGTGCGCGAGGTCCGCGTCGAAGGCACGGGGCGCGCCCGCCCCGACGAGCTGCGCGGGCGCCTGCGGATCGATCCGGAGGCCAACATCTTCCGCGTCGAGCTCGCCGAGATCGTGCGCGACACCGAGTCCGATCCGTGGGTGCGCGAAGCGCACGCGCACCGCGAGCTGCCCGGCACGATCGTCGTCGACGTTACCGAGCACGTGCCGCGCATCGCCGTGCTCCTCGGCCACCTCTACCTCGCCGACGCCGAGGGCCATGTCTTCAAGCGCGCCTCCGCCGACGAAGCCGCCGGCCTTCCGGTCGTCACCGGCCTCGATCGCCTGGAGCTGATCGCGGACCGCGAGGCCGGCGAGCGGCGTCTGCGCGATGCGGTCGCCCTGGTCGACGCCTACGCCAAAGAAGGACGTCCGGCGCTCGGCGAGGTGCACCTCGAGCCGGCCGGCACGCCGACGCTCTACACGCGCGATGGCGCGGTGCAGATCCGCCTGGGCGAGGGCGCTCTCGACAAGCGCCTCGCCCGCCTCGACGTGGTGTGGGGTGCGCTCGGTCCCGAGGCCGAGCGCGTGCGCGCGATTTATCTCGACAGCCCGACGCGGGAGGATCGCGTGACCGTGCGATTGGCCACGACCGAGTGAGCGCACGGAAACACCTCGCAGAAATTTGCGAGTTGGCTCCGCTGCGACGATGGTAGTCGGCAGTCACCCACCCCGTCGGGTGGGCTGAGGCAGCCTGGAGGTTTCTGATCGATGCCGAGGCGCGAAGAGATCATCGTCGGGCTGGACATCGGGACGACGCGCGTCGCCGCGGTGGTCGGCGAGGTTGGCGACGACGGCATCGACATCATCGGCGTCGGCACCGCGGCCTCCAGCGGCCTCGCCAAGGGCGTGGTCGTCAACATCGACGCCACCGTCGCGTCGATCCGGCGCGCGATCGAAGAGGCGGCGCAGATGGCCGGCTGCCAAATCGACAGCGTCTACGTCGGCATCGGCGGCGGCCACATCATGGCGCTCAACAGCCACGGCATGCACGCGGTCAAGGGCCGCGAGATCCGCGAGCCCGACGTGGCCGGCGTGCTCGAGAACTCCAAGGCCATCCACATCCCCGGCGACCGCGAAATCATCCACGTGCTGCCGCAGGAGTTCATCGTCGACCAGCAGGACGGCATCCGCGATCCCGTCGGCATGTCGGGCGTGCGGCTCGAGGCCAAGGTTCACGTCGTCACGGCGCTGGTCACCAGCGTCGAGAACATCGTCAAGTGCTGCAACCGCTGCGGCCTGAGCGTGGCCGGCCTCGTGCTCCAGCCGCTCGCCAGCGCCGAGGCGGTGCTGCACGAGGACGAGAAGGAGCTTGGCGTGTGCCTGGTCGACATCGGCGGCGGCACGACCGATCTCGCCCTCTACCACGGCTCGGCGATCGTCCACACCGTCGTGCTGCCGGTCGGCGGCCACCAGCTCACCGCCGACATCGCCTTCGGCGTGCGCACGCCCAGGTCCGAGGCCGAGCGCCTCAAGCAGAAGAGCGGCTGCGCGATGATCTCGATGATCGGCGACGACGAGACCATCGACGTGCCGAGCGTCGGCGGCCGCTCGGGACGAACGCTGCCGCGCAAGCTGCTCGGCGAGATTCTCGAGCCGCGCGTCGAGGAAATCCTGCAGCTCATCCACAAATCGATCGAGTCGGCCGGCTACGAGGACCTGCTCGGCTCGGGCATCGTGCTCACCGGCGGCACCAGCCTGCTCGAGGGCATCGTCGAGCTCGGCGAACACATCCTGGGCGTGCCGGTGCGGCGCTCGATGCCGCGCGGCGTGGGCGGCATGGCCGACGTCGTGCGCAGCCCCGCCTTCTCGACCGGCGTCGGCCTCGTGCTCTACGGCGCGCGCCAGGCGGGCGCGGCGGCCAAGCCGACGAAGCGCTGGGGCGATTGGCTGCGGGAACTCTTCGAATGACCCACAAGGAGGCACGAGACGCATGGCGCAATTCGAACTCGACGAAGGCATGACCAACCAGGCGCGCATCAAGGTGATCGGCGCGGGCGGCGGCGGCGGCAACGCCGTCAACACGATGATCGAGGCGGGCACGGGCGGCGTCGAGTTCATCGCCGCCAACACCGACGCGCAGGTGCTGCTGGGCAACCTCGCCGGCACCAAGCTCCAGCTCGGATCGATCCTGACGAAGGGGCTGGGCGCCGGCGGCAACCCCGACGTCGGACGCGACTCGGCGCTCGAGGAGCGCGACCGCATCGCCGAGGTGATCACCGGCGCCGACATGGTGTTCGTCACCGCCGGCATGGGTGGCGGCACCGGCACCGGCGCCGCGCCGGTCATCGCGCAGATCGCGCGCGAGCTGGGCATCCTGACCGTCGGCGTGGTCACGCGCCCGTTCCCGTTCGAGGGCCCGCGCCGCGCGCGTCAGGCCGACGACGGCATCGCGACCCTCGGACAGGTCGTCGACTGCCTGCTGGTCATCCCGAACCAGAAGCTGCTCCAGCTTGCCGGCCAGCGCATGGCGCTCGCCGACGCCTTCCGCATGGCCAACGAGGTGCTGCTGAACGCCGTACGCGGCATCTGCGACATCATCACGGTGCCGGGCCTGATCAACGTCGACTTCGCCGACGTCCGCACGGTCATGATCAACAAGGGGCGCGCGCTGATGGGCACCGGCCGGGCGAGCGGCGAGCACCGCGCGATCGAGGCGGCGCAGCAGGCGCTGACCAGCCCGCTGCTCGAGGACGTGGCGATTCAGGGCGCCACCGGCGTGCTGGTCAACATCACGGGCGCGGCGGACCTGACGCTGAACGAGGTCGCCGAGGCGTCGGAGATGATCACCAAGGCCGCGTCGCCCGAGGCGCACTGCATCATCGGCTCGGTCATCGACGCCAACATGCGCGACGAGGTGCACATCACGGTGGTCGCCACCGGCTTCGACCAGACGGTCGAACGCTCGGTCTTGCGGCAGGCGCCGGCGGGCCCGCCGCCGGTGCCGCGGCGTAACCAGATGGCGTTGTCGCTCGAGAGTGAGATCGATTTCGGAAATTCGGCCGGCGTGGACCCGCTGAGCGTGACCGCACGCATCCGCTCGGGCACCGGCTCGCAGCCGAGCGTGCGCGCGCAAAACCCGTTCACGCCCGAAGATCACACGCACCTCGACACGCCGACCTTCCTGCGCAAGCACTCGCCCGAATAGCCCCGCTCGTCGATCACACCGGGCGCGCCCCGCGGCGCGCTACTGCAGGACGTTGATGCGCTCCTGGCTCAGGCCGCCGATGTAGGCGAAGCTGCAGCTCCCGCCGTTGCCCGAGACCAGGATGCCCACCGGATCGCCCTTGAGCCCCGCGAGGCTCTCGATGAAGTGCGTCGTGTCGGTCGCGACCACCACCTGCTGCACCTCGTAGCCGCCGCCCGCCGCGTACCACGTGCCCGCCGGCTCGAAGCCGTCGACGGTCACGCTGATGCCGCCGGGGCGAATCAGCGTCACGCGCTCGTCGTAGTAGTAGAGCGTGGTCAGGAAGACATAGTCGGGCAGGAACTGCTCGACCGGCACCGCGAGCACGTACGCGGTCTCGCCGGCCAGCGCCTGCGCCGGCTGAATCGGCTTGTCGGCGCTGATGAAGAACTCGCCCGGGTTGGCGGCGTTCCCGGTCACGAGGAATTGCAGGATCTGCGTCGCGTCGAGCACGACCGGGCCGGGCGGGAGTCCCGGCAAGCCGGCGGGGTTCTCGATCGTGACGGTGGTGTCGTCCTCGGAGGCGAGGATCCGCCACAGCGTCTCGTAGTAGTAGGGGCGCCCGTGCGGCGCCGCCGCGGCGACGAACTCCTTGCCCCACGCGACCAGCGGTAGCATCGCTTCGAGCATCGCGTCGCCGCTGTACGGCAAAGGCACCGGGCACGCATCTTCGTGGCCGGCGTAGACGGCGACCGGCTTGTCGGTGACGATCTTCGCGCCGCTCAGATCCGACGTCCCGCCGTCGGTGCCGAGCTGCAGCATCTCGCCCTCGTCGAGCGTGGTCTCGTACGAGCCGCCGGCCGCGATCGCCGGAACGACGCCGCCGGCCGCGGAGCCGCCCGACATGGAGAGCCTGACCGTGACGTTGGTGGCGTCCTCGGTGCCGATGACGGTGAAGTGGCCCTGGTAGCCGCCGCAGTGCGGCCAGGTAAGCGCGTAGTACTGGGTGTCGAGCGCGCTCTTGGGCAGCACGATGCTGGCGCCGGGCGAGCCGCCGATGGCCTGATAGTCGTCGCTGTTCATCTGATAGACCACGACCGGCCGCGTGCTGGTCACCTTGAAGGCCAGGCCCTGCGCGATGCCCGTTCCCTCGAGGTGGCGATCCGGACCGAGCGCCGCGGTCCAACAGTACGACGAGCACGCGGCCAGCCAGTCGACGGCTTGCAGCGGCTCGACCTCGCGGGTGCCGAGCGTGGTCCAGCCGCCGGCGGCGTCGCGAACCTTGACCTCGACGAGGGCGGTCTGCGTCGCATCGGTGTTGGCGATCATCAGGTTGTAGCCGTACGAATCGTCGCTGTCGTTGAGATCGGAATCGAACGCATAGAAGGTGCAGCCGACCGACGTGTGCTGATCCTCGGCGACCTCGCAGTAAGTACGGCAGCCGATTCCGTCGACGCAAAGCTCCGGACAAGGCCCGTCCTGGAGCGGCGCCTGAGCGCTGCCGACGGCGTTGCACTGCTGCGGCACGCCGGTGTCGCACGCGATCGCGAGCGGCGAACAGAGGTAGTCGCGGCAGTCGTCGCGCCAGCAGGCCTGCCCCGACGGGCACGCGGCGGGATAGCGATAGCCGCCGACATGCGGATCGCAGTCCTCGCGCAGACCCTCCGCCGTGCAGCGATCGTCGTCCTCGCTCTCGCAGCGCTCGCCGGTGCAGGAGCCGTCTTCGCAGTCGCCCGCGCAACGGCCGTCGGCTTGCCAGACCACTGCCTCGTCGCAGCGCTCGAAGGCCCGGCCGTCGTCGGGGCTGCAACGCACCTCGCCGAGCGAGCACTCGCCGTCGCCCTCTCCTTCGCCCTCCGCCGACTTGAACGTGTTGGTGGCGCAGCCGAAGGTGAGCACGAGAGCGGTTACGCGACGCATCGACCCAACTTCGCGCAAAGCCGTCCGGCTGTCAAAGTGGAGGTCGACCAGTGCTGCCACCTTCAGTCGCCGCCGGGCTGCTCGCACAGGTTCACCAACTCCGCCAGCGCCAGCACTTGCGGGCGGCGGCCCCGGGCGGCGCGAAGCCGCTTCAAGACGCCCGCCCCTCGCAGTTGCGCGAGCAGCTTGGTGACCACCGGCTTGCTGGGCATGTCCGGCAGGCCGAAGAGGGTGCTCGAGGCGAACACCGGCTGCGCGAACAGGTGATCGAGCAGGGGTACGGCGTACTCCGAGCGGGTCAGGGCGATCGCTTTGGCCTTCAGCCGCTCGTAGAGAGCGAGGATGTCGCGGACCTTGCGCGCGTTGGTCTCGGCCTGCGACGCCAGCGCACGGAGAAAGAACGCCGTCCACGCATTCCAGGAGGCAGGACCGTTCAGGCCGCGCAGCCGCGCGACGTATTCGGCGCGGTGTGCCTCGAGATACTGCGACAGGTAGAACGTGGGACGATCGAGCAGGCCCTTCTCGTGCAGGAACACCGGAACGAGGATGCGGCCGATACGGCCATTGCCGTCGCGGAACGGGTGGATGATCTCGAATTGAGCGTGGATGAGCGCCAACTGCACGAGCGGGTCAAGGTCCTCTGCGCGCCAGTAGTCTTCCAGGTTGGCGAGCAGCGCCGGGATTCTCGCCGGGTCGGGCGGGATGAAGCGCGCGGCCTCGATCGGCGTCCCGGGCGTGCCGATCCAGACTCGCGCCCGGCGGAACTGCCCCGGCGTCTGGTCGCGCCCGCGAACGTTCTCGAGCAGGATCGCGTGCAGCCGCTTGAGCAGGCCGAGACCGAAGGGGCGCTTTTTCAGCGCGCGCTCGGCCTCGCGCAGCGCCCGGCGGTAGTTGAGGATCTCGCCAATGTCCTCGTGCCGCTGTGGACTCGCCGGCGCCTCGCCCGCCTCGAAGCGAAACACATCGCCGAGCGTTGCCTGGGTGCCCTCGATCCTGGACGAGAGCACGGCCTCCTGCGTCGTCAGGGGCGACAGGAGCACCGCCGGATCCGGCAGCCCGTGCAGAATGCCGTCGTAGTGTGCCAGCGTGCGCGTGGCGCGGCCGATGGCCGGCACGAGCGCGCGCCAGTCGAGGCCCCGCCCGGGCAGGAGGCGCGCGGCGAAGGGACGTGGGGCGGCCATGGCGTCGGCAGTCTACCGCAGCGCCGGCTTGGGTAAAGCAACAGGCATGTTGCTTTACCCAAGCTGACTTGAGCTTCGCCGGCTTTACTCAACGCGCACGGCTCCGCGCAGTCGCGCACGTGGGCTCCTACGGGTCGTCCACGTGGTCGTGGCGCCCGGTCTTCTCCACCAGGCACGCCAGCAGCCCGCTGCGCAGGCGCACGTCGACGCGATCGCCGGGAGCGACCTCGGCCGCGTCCGTAAGCAATCGCCCGTCGGGTCCGCGCACCAAAGAGTAGCCGCGATCGAGCACCCGCAGCGGCGAGAGCGCGTCGAGCGTGGCGGCGGCGGCGGCGAAACGTGCGCGGCGGGAGGCGAGCTGCCGCGCCGAGGCGGCGCACACGCGCGCGAAGGCATCGCACAGGCGCGCGCGATCGCGCGTCAGGCGACCGCGCGGGTGGAGCGCCGCGAGGCGGGAGTCGACCAGCGCGAGCGCCTGCCTCCGCCGGGCGATCCCGCGGCGCAGCGCCGCCTCCTGCCGTCCGAGCGCGTCGTCGGCGCGCTGGCGCGCCTCGCGCAGCGAGACGGAGGCCGCGCGGGCGAGCCGGCCGCGCAAGCTCATGACGAGATCCAGCAGCGCCTCGCGCTCGGGCACGACGCGCTCGCCGGCGGCCGACGGCGTGGCCGCGCGCACGTCGGCGACGAAGTCGGCGATCGTGAAGTCGACCTCGTGGCCGACGGCGGAGATGACGGGCCTGGGGAAGGCGGCGATGGCGCGCGCCACCCGCTCGTCATTGAACGCCCACAGATCCTCGATCGAGCCGCCGCCGCGCGTGACGACGACGACATCGACGTCTTCGCGCGCTTGCAGCCAGCCGAGCGCGCGCACGAGCTCGAGCGGCGCGTCGTCGCCCTGCACCGAGGCGGGCGCGATCAGGATGCGCGCCGGATAGCGGCGCGTGGCGACACGCACGAAGTCGCGCACCGCCGCGCCCGTCGGCGAGGTGACGACGCCGATCGTGCGGGGCAGGAACGGCGGCGGGCGCTTGCGCGCCTGGTCGAACAGCCCTTCGGCGGCGAGGCGCTCCTTGAGCTGCTCGAACGCGAGCTGCAGCGCGCCCACGCCGTCGGGCTCGGCGCGATCGACGTACATCTGAAACTTGCCGCGCTCGCCGTAGATCGCGAGGCGGCCGTGGCAGCGCAGGCGCATGCCGTCCTGCAGGCGGAAGCGCAGCCGGCGCGCGTCCGAGCGCCACAGCACCGCCGACATCTGCGCCGAGGCGTCCTTGAGCGTGAAGTAGACGTGGCCGGAGGCGGGCGTGCTGAGGTTCGACACCTCGCCCTCGACCCACGCGGCGCCGAAGCACTGCTCGAGCGCCTGGGTCGCGAGCGCGACCACCTCGGAGACCGAAAAGACCTTCGGCCCCGCCCCAAGCTTCGCGTCGAGGTCGAGTTGCTCGGCCACGGCTCTAAGACGCGCGAATCAGCGAGGCGACGTAGTCTCCGACGGCGCGCGTGCCCAGCTCTCCGCCGAGATCGCGCGTGGTCTTGCCCTCGGCGATCGCGCGCCGCACCGCGCCCTCGACCACCGCGGCGTCGTCGGGAAGGCCGATGTGTTCGAGCATGAGCGCGGCGGTCAGGATCGCCGCCATCGGGTTCGCCACGTCCTTGCCCGCGTGCTTGGGCGCCGAGCCGTGCACCGGCTCGAACAGCGACGTGCGACCCGGGTGCAGGTTGGCCGACGCCGCCAGCCCGAGGCCGCCGACGAGCGACGCGCCGAGATCGCTGACGATGTCGCCGAACATGTTGCAGGTGACGATGACATCGAACTGATTGGGCGCCCGCACCATCTGCATCGCGAGCACGTCGACGTACAGGTGCGTCGCCTCGATGTCGGGAAACTCGCGCGCGACCTCGTGAAAGACCCGCTGCCACAGATCGTGGGCAAAGCGCAGCACGTTCGACTTGTCGCTCATGCACACGCGCCGCTTGCCGCGCGCGCGCGCGAACTCGAACGCGGCGCGGATGATGCGTTCGACGCCCTTGCGTGTGTTGATGTCCTGGTTGACCGCGACCTCGTCGGGCGTGCCCTTCTTGAAGAAGCCGCCGACGCCGGCGTAGAGGCCTTCGGTGTTCTCGCGAAAAACCACGAAGTCGATGTCCTGGGTCGTGCGGCCCCGGAGCGGCGTCAGCCGATCGAAAAAGAGCCTGACCGGCCGCAGGTTGACGTAGAGATCGAGGCCGAAGCGCATCGCGAGCAGGATGTCTCGCCCGTGCGCCATGTCGGGGATGCGCGGATCGCCGAGCGCGCCAAGAAAGATCGCGTGAAATTCGTCGCGGAAGCGCTCCATCTCGCCCGGCGGCAGCGTCGTGCCGTCGCGCAAATAGCGCTCCGCGCCATAGTCGAACACTTCGCAGCGCAGAAGCGTGCCGCGCGCCGCGCGCAGCGCCTCGAGGCACTTGAGCGCCTCGCGCGTGACGTCGATGCCGATGCCGTCGCCGGGAATGAACGCGATGCGCTTGGCCGCTCCGGGCACCGATGCGCGTCTACCAGAGGCCCGCGGGTCGGTCAAACCGGCCCTCGAGACGCTCAGTCGCCGCCGTCGGGCCGCCAGTTCTCGAGGATCCACCGCGCCAGGTCGCGGGCGCGGTCGCTGGGGAAGGCCGAAGCGCTCGGCGATCTCGGGGTTGAAATGCTCGGCGACGGCGATGAGCTGCCGCGCCCGGTCGTCGGACAAGCCGAACTCGGCCTTGGTGTACCTCTCGAAGCTCGGGTGCGGGCCGCCGCGGTAGAGCTTGCGGCAGACGGCCCGGCCGCGGTACTAGGTCCGCACTTCAGCAGAGGAGAGACCATCGATGAAACAGTTCAACGCTTGGACGATATGCGGGTCGATAGCCGTGATCGTGGCGACCGGTTGCGCGGACGGCAGCAGCGGCGGAGGAGCAGAATCGGAGTCCGAATCCGAGTCGGAGGCGGAGTCGGAAGCCGAGGCCGAGTCGGAGTCCGAGTCCGAGTCCGAATCCGAGTCCGAATCCGAGTCCGAAGCCGAATCCGAGTCTGAATCCGAATCCGAATCCGAGTCGGAGGCCGAGTCTGAATCCGAGTCCGAGTCCGAATCCGAATCCGAGTCGGAATCCGAATCCGAATCCGAGTCCGAGTCCGAGGCGGAAGGCTGCGGCGACGGTGTCTGTGGAGACGCGGAGACGTGCGGCGACTGCCCGAACGACTGCGGCACGTGCGACACGCTGCTGAGCACGCCGGCGGGCACCGTGGGGCGCGTCAACCCCGAGTGCGCTTTCGGCGGCAACGGCTTCGCGTACGTCGACTATTGCGAGTCGCCCGACTCGCTCGCTTTCGTCGTCTCGATGGACGGCGAGACCTTCGGCGCGCCGAGCACGATCGACGACGGCTTCGCCGCACCCTACTACTGGGGCGGCCATCCCATCGCCTCCGACGCGTCGGGTAACGTCTACGTCGTCTACGAGGCGAGCGGTTCCTACGATCTGGTGTTCCTGAAGTCGCTCGACGCGATCACGTTCACCGGCGGGACGGAGGTCGCCTCGACCACCCTGAACGGCCTCTACCCCGCGCTCGCGGTGCCCGCGATCGGCGTCGCCCACGTCGCCTACACCGGCTACGACGGCAGCGAGTACGATCCGTGGTTCACCTCGAACGACAACGTCTTCGGCGGCGGCGCATTCAGCGCGGCGGAGCGCGTGTTCTCCTCCACGGTGCAAGACGACTCGGTGGCGGTTGCCGTGCTGCCGTCGGGCGCGATCCTCGTGGCGTGGGAGACGTTCGAGGGCGATCTCTCGATTGCGCGCAGCGACGACGGGGGCGCGAGCTTCGACGATCCGGTCGCGATCAACGACGATGCCGGCGCAGCGCAGGTCGGCCTCGCGACGTTCATGGTCGCCGACGATCTCGGCAACGTTTTCGTCGCATGGTCCGACACGCGCGACGACGGCGAGGGCGACCTCTACCTCGACGTTTCCACGGACGGCGGCGTGAGCTTCGGCGTCGACGCTCAGATCGCGTCGAGCACGGTCCGCTACCAGGAAGACCCGTCGCTCGCCGCCGTGCCCGGCGGCGGCGCCGTCGCCGTATGGATGGATCTGCGCACGAACGTCGACTACGATGTCCGCTGGCTGCAGGTCTCCGCCGACGGATCGGTCGCGGCTCCCGACGCGCCCGCGAACACCGACGCGGCGGGCGACCAGCACAACCCGTGCGTCGCGGTCGGCCCGGATGGCAAAGCCGTCGTCGCGTGGCGTGACTTCCGCAACAGCCCGTCCAGCCCCGACATCTACGGCCGGATTCTGCCGATCGTCGCGCCGTAGGAGGCCTCCATGCTTCGTCTCTGCTTTGCGTCGCTGCTGTCGTGGCTGGTGCTGCCGGCGTGCTCCTCGGACGAGGACGCGGGCGGCGAGGCGGAAGCGGAGTCGGAGTCGGAGAGCGAGGCGGAGTCCGAGTCCGAGAGCGAATCGGAATCGGAATCCGAGCCGGAGAGTGAAGGCTGTGCCGACAAGCAGCCCTTGCTCACGGACTGCTTCCGTGGAGCGGCCTTCGCCGATTGCGGGGGCACCGGCGATCCCGTTCTCGCGTGCGGCGGCCCGTGCTTGTGGTTCACGGGCGGATGCGCGGCCGACGGCTTCGAGATGGCCTGCGATCTGGGCGCGACGTGCGTAGACAATTCGAGTTGCCCGGTCTTCCTCTCCCGACGCGGCGCCCAGCCTTGGGACCGCACCCGCGAGATGAACCTGTCGGTGACGACCGACCCGGCGCTGGTCGCGGATCGAACCGAGCTGACCTGCGAGGGCTGCGGCGACTCTTGTGGCGGTGCCAACGTGTGCGTTCCGAACCAGGATGGCTCCCAGGTAGACACGGCCACCGCCGGTCTGCCCGGAACGCTGGTCTTTTCCTTTGATCCGTTCGAGGGCTACAAGGGCGGCTGGCGGGCCGAGTTGGAAATCGATCCGGATGCGTCGACCGCGAGGCTCTGTCGAATCGGCATGACCGACGACGGCCCCTACTGCAGCGACGGGGCGTCGGATCCATCGTGCGCGACGGGAGGAGAAGTCGTGCTGACGTCGATGCCGACATCCGATGCCGACCTCCTCGGCCTCGCCGGGACGCTGGAGGCGAGCTTTGCGGATGGACTCTCAATCCATGGATCGTTTCGTGCGACCGTCGAGAAGTAGCGACCCCGCACGTCCTATGGAGGACGTGGCTACCCGGCCGGCGGGAAGGCCGCGAGGAGCCGTCGGACGGCGGCGCTCGCGTGGCCACGAATTCGCTCCTCGATCTCGTCCCACCGATCGACGTCGGAACCGAGTGCGAACGTGCGAACCACGTTGGCAAATGCGACCGGGCCGTAGCCGTCCTCGCTGAGGAAGCGCCGGCGCCGCCCGCCGCGCATGGCGAGCACGGCGGGCACGCGCACTAAAACGTCGTCTGCCCCGCGGATCGAGGACGAATGGTCAACGCGCGGTGCAGAGCTTGGTGGC
>JBBTFH010000062.1:0-8747 GCA_038041915.1 Myxococcota bacterium | reverse complement strand
GTGCGGCCAGTCGGTCTGGCCCGGCAGGTAGAAGGACTCGATGTTCAGGAGCTTCTCGGCGGCCACGATGCCGGCCTCCAGCAGGTGCACTGCGCGCTCCTTCTCCTTGACCTCGAAGTGCTCGTCGCGCACCAGCTTGCGCGCGACCATGTCGGCGGCCTTGTACTTGTCGGGCATGTACTCGGCCGGGCCGGAGATGATCAGCGGCGTGCGCGCCTCGTCGATCAGGATCGAGTCGACCTCGTCGACGACCGCGTAGTGCAGATCGCGCTGCACCATCCGATCGACCGACTGCTTCATGTTGTCACGCAGGTAGTCGAAGCCGAACTCGCTGTTCATGCCGTACGTGATGTCCGAGCGGTACGCCTTCTGGCGCTCGCGATCGGTCAGGCCGTGGACGACGCAGCCGACCGTCATGCCGAGGAACTTGTGGATCTTGCCCATCCACTCGGCGTCGCGCTTGGCCAGATAGTCGTTGACGGTCACGACGTGGACGCCGCGCCCTTCGAGGGCGTTCAGGTAGCACGGCAGCGTCGAGACCAGCGTCTTGCCCTCGCCCGTCTTCATTTCGGAAATCTTGCCCTGGTGCAGGATCATCCCGCCGATGAGCTGCACGTCGTAGTGGCGCTGGCCGATGGTGCGCTGCGCCGCTTCGCGTACGACGGCGAAGGCCTCGGGCAGGAGCTCGTCGAGGGCCTGACCGGCGTCGAGACGTCGGCGGAACTCGCCGGTCTTTCCCCGTAGCGCGTCGTCGGAGAGCTTCTTCACCTCCGCCTCGAGCGCGTTCACCCGCGCCGCTACAGGCCCCAGCCTCTTCATCTCGCGGGCATTCTTCGTCCCGAGGATGAGCTTGAGGATCCAGGCGATCATGGGGCTAGGATGAGACCTTCGGGCGAACGCTGGCGATGAGCTTGAGGAGGTCGCTCTCGACGTCGAAACGGACGGTGCAGCGCGCGAACTCCGCTCCCGCCTCGTCGGTGACCGTCGCCGGAAGCGTCGTTGCCGTGCGCAGCAGATCGCCCACGCGCAGCTCTTTCTGCCCCGCGAAGTGGTAGCGCTGGCCGTCGTCGCCCGCGAAATCGAACTGGTAGCGGATGAAGCCGGCGAGCGGCTTGATCACCATGTGGCCGCTGAGCGCACGGTCGGTCGCGACGCCCTCCATCCGCACCGTCCCGTCGAGCGTCGCGCGCCCGTCGAAGAGGTGCGAGACGAGGTCGCCGACGCGCGCCGTGCAGGTGAACGACACCGCTCGCTCGCCCTCGACGCCCCCGACGCCCGCGCGCGTGTACGTCCCCGCCATCGTCTCGGTGAAGGAAAACCCTGCCTTGGGAAAAAGCGCCATTTGCCCGTCAACATAACGCATCGCGCCCGATTGTCACCCGGGCGCACCCCCCCCATTGCAGGTGCGGAGGGCAACCGGGCATTACGGGCGCGCGGCGGGTTCGCGCGGATCGGGCGGGGGCTCGAAGTCCTCGCAGTCGTTGCGCGAGTTGCAGAGGTCGATGTCCATCTCGCCCCCGCCCGAGGCGAGGTAGCGGCCGAGCATGTTGAAGATGAACGCCCCGGTGTCGAACGTCTCGATGTTGTCGCAATCGCAGTCGACCTTGGCGCACGCCTCCACGCACTGCTTGCGCGCGGTGTCGGGAAGCACGCCCGGGAAGGGAAAGCCGTGCTGGCCCTCGGGAATGGGAAAGGGAAAGATCGCGCCCGAGAAGCCGCCGAGCGCGTTGCCGTCGCGATCACGGTCGGTCCACAGGTGCAGCGGCGGATCGAGGCGCGGAACCTGCTCGCCCCAGAGGTCGGTCCCCTGGCTGAAGTTCTCGACGTCGATGTGCACGCCCTCGCCGGTTTTCGCATTGGTGTAGCGGCGCAGCGTGTGCACGGCCTCGGCCGTGTACGTGTCGATCAGCACCTGGTTGGCGGGCTTGCCGTAACGCGGATCGTCCTCGAGGTACTCGATGAAGCCGGCGGCGCGGCCGAGCGTGACGCCGGAGCTGGCGGGCACGTTCATGTCGCCGTTGGTCGTGACGATGAGCGCGTTCGTGTGCGTGCGCTCGCCCGACGGATAGACCAGCGGGTCGTGCACGAAGTGGCGCGCGAGCACCGCCGGATCGGCCGGGTCCATCACCGCCTGACCGATCGAGAACAGGCGCCGCAGCTCCGGGTTGGCGCGGCGCAGGCCCAGACCTTCCTGCAACGCGACCAGCGGCGCGCCCTCCGCGAACGTCGCGCCCTGGAAGTCGATCTCTTTGCCGAACGTCTCGATCGTCGTGCGCGCCTCGGCGCCGCGCGCGGTCTCGCACTCGGCGGTGCCGAGCTCCAGCGCGTCGCCGCGATAGAGGGTGAGCCGGGTCTCGTCGCCGAGATCGCTCTCGACCGCCGCGCGCACCGTGCCGTCGGCGGCCACGACACCGCAGCCGCGCTCACCGTTCGCCAGGTTCTCGACCAGCAACGTGTCGCCCGGCTCGATGTCCGGGATCGTGGCGATCGGGAACGTGGCGGTGCTGTTGACGTCGGTCACGATGGTTTCGAGCAGCATCTCGCCGGGCGCGGCGTCGCCGGTGTCGCCGGTGGCGATCGTCCCGACGTAGAGCGGCCCCATCAAGCGCAGATGGAACGCCTCGCGCACGCCGCCCTGCAGCGAGCGCAGGCCGATGTCGGTGTAGCCGCCGCCGCCCGAAATAGGCGTCACCGCAGCCATCTCCGGCTCGATTGAGCCGAGCAGCGACATGGTGATGCCGCCGAGCGAGCCGCCGACGCCCGCGAAGGTGACGCCGGGACCGCCGAGATCGACCACGCCGTCGCCGTCGAAGTCGCCGGCCAGCTCGCCCACGCCGTCGCCGTTCACGTCGAACGCCATGCGGCGCTCGCCGTCGAAGCCGCGCAGGAGTCGCACGAGCTGCATGTAGTCGAGCATCGTCTGCCGCACGACGTCACGCGTGTGGAAGGCGTAACTCGTCCAGAAGTCGCCGCCCGAATCGGCGATCGTGTCGTTGTCGAGATCGACGGCGCGGCTCTTGAGCAGCGCCTCGACCCAGGGCGTCAGGCCGTAGCCGGCGAGCAGCGCGCGCACGCCCAGCTCGGACGGCCCGTCGAGCACCAGCCCGTGGCCGAAGTTGTCGATGGCGATGGTCGCGAAGCCGTGCCGGGCGAGGAACGCGCCGTACTGGAGCGCCTCGATGCGGTTGCTGCCATACCCGTGGCCCATGATCACCACCGGCGCCGGCTCGCCTTCGCCGCGCGGCGAGATCTCCTTGCGCGGCACCGTCAGCCAGAAGTGCATGGTCTCGGGATGCGCAGCCGCCGCCGAGCGATCGAGATCGGGCGGCCAGGACTGCTCGTTCAGGCCGAGCGTGACGCCATCGTCGTCGGTGCGCCGGAGCAACTGCGGCGAGACGAACGAGCCCATCACCTGGAAGTCGACGTAGCGCTGCGCCTCCATGGTCAGGCGGTATGCCTCCGTCTCCTCGCCCGCGCCGAAGAACTGCCCGAGGACGATCCCGAACACCTCGCTCCAGTCTTCGGTGGGAAGGACGTAGCGATTGCCGAGATTTTGGAAGAACTCGCCGTCGCGCAACGGGAAGAGCTCGGCGATGTCGGGTGAGAAGTCCTCGCCCAGGCGCTTCTGCGGACCGCGGCCGTACAGGCCCTCGCGCACGGCGATCCACTCGGCCTCGACGGTCTGCGTGGTGAACGTGAAGGCGAAGGCGATGTCGCCCAGCGCCAGCCCCTCGGGCATCACGCCCAGCAGCGGGCGCAGATCCTCCGTCTGCGAGGCGTGGTTGACGAAGGCATACGGCGAGCCGACCGGCAAGCCGTCGGCATCGAGCAGCCGGCGCGTCACGACCACCGCGTAGGTGGTGCGCTCGCGCAGCGGCTTCATCGGGCGCACGATCAGCGTGTGGGTCTCGCGCTCGTAGAAGGTCATGAGCGCGTCGGCGCGCCCGGCGAGGTCGTCGCGCGCGGGGCTCTCGCCGGGCAGGTAGTTGGGGAAATCGAGCGTGCCGTCGGCGTCGGTGTCCTCGCCTGGATCGAGCTCGCCGTTGCCGTTCACGTCCTCGTCCGCCTCCTCGAAGAAGAGCGAGAGCGTGAAACCGCGCGGATCGTTCTTCCAGTAGCCGTCCATGTCCTCGAGCACGACCGGATAGTTGCCGTTGCCGAGGTCGAGGTGGCGCGCCGCGCCGAATTCCGGCGAGTCGGGATCGACGTCGACGAGATACACGACGTCGTTGGAGAGGTCGTAGTTCGCGTCGCGGTGCCCGGCCAAGATCGACGCGACGTCGAGCGCGCCGGTAAACGGGATCGCGATCGGCTGGAACAGGCCCCAGCCGTCGAGCCCGTCAAGGTGCCGGCGCACGCTCCGCTCGAAGCTCGTCGGGGCGACCATCGAGGCGTTGATGCGCCGGCCGGTCGCGGAGGACGCATCGAAGCGCGTCGCGATGTCGTTGGGCAGCGGGATCTCCGGCAGCGGCCGGTGGCTAAAGTCCATCCGCACCGTCGTCTGCGCCGGCTGCGAGGGCGCGATGCCCTCGGGCTCGGGCGAGAGGCAGGCGCCCAGAAGCGCGAACGGAGCGGCGAAGCGGAGCGTGGTCGTCGTCATGGCGTCCCTCCGGACGGGGTGAGGCACCTTAGAACCGGCACTGCGCGAGCGCGCGCCCGCCGGTCACGTTTTCCATCTTCGATCCCTGGGCGTCACGCAGCGCGCTGCCGGGAACCAACACGCCGCCCTCGATGCCCGCCGACAGCTCGACCCCGACCAGCGTCAGCCGGTAGCGCAGACCACCGTCGAGTTCCGTTCCGAGATAGCTCCCCGGGCGACCGCCCCGCGCGTTGCGCGGCTCGCCGCCGGCCAGGCGCGTGTTCAGCGGATCCGCCGGCGCCACGTCGGCCCACGCCAGCAGCGGCCCGCCGTAGAGCTCGAGGCCGTCGAGGATGCGCCAGAAGCCGCGCGGGAACACCGCGACGGTGTTGGTCGGCGCACCGCGCGTCGGGAAGCGGACGAGATCCTCGGAGGGTCGCCCGGACAGCTCGGGATCCGACGCCGTGACGACCGCGCGCGAGGTTTGCGCGGCCACGACGTAGCGGAAAAGGAACATCCCCGCCGGGTAGTTGCGATCGACGCGGAACCCGTTCTGCGAAACGTCGTCGAAGTTGCGGTCGCCGCTCGCGTAGAGGAAATCGAGCCACGCGCCCGCCGGGCCGAAGTCCAGGCCCGCGCGCGCGGCGGCGCCGAGCTGCCGCACCTTGTGCGTGGGGAAGGTCGCCGTCGGCGCGAGCGTGGTCTCGCCGACGATAGTGGCCGCCTCGGCCTCGAGCGCGAGCGTCGCGGCGTCGCCGAGCGTCATCCGGTGGCTGCCGGCGAGGTCGAAGACCTCGACGTCGAGCGTGGCGCCGTCGGCGGCCTCCTGCCGGCGCACGACGGCGTAGGCGCCCACCCGCGTCGTGTCGCGATAGCCGCCGAGCAGCGAAGCGACCATTTGGCGCGCTTCGTCGCCCGGAATCATCGCGTCGTCCTCGACCACGCGATCCGCGCCGACGGCGGCGGTGAGCTGCGCGTCGGTAAACGGCCCGGCCGCGAGCAGGCCGCGCAGCACGCGGTCGCCGCCGCGCGGATCGACGAACTGGGCCGATCCCGGAGCAAAGCCGTGCGCGCCGTCGTTGGCCAAAAGCCCCATGCCCCAGTGGCTGGTCATGCGCCCGCCGAGGAGGTGGAGCTGCGGGCCGATGGAAACGCGCAAAAGCGCCTTGCGCAGCTCGGCTTCGTCCTCGTCGGAGTTGGGCAGAAACGGGCCGAGCGTGTCGTCGGAAGCGCCCCGGTGCGTTCCGGTGATGAGGTCGTGCTCGTACTCCGCCGCGAGTTGCACCGGGCGCAAGAGCAGCTTCGTGCTGGCACGCGCACCGACGCGAACCTGGGCGCTGAGCGCGTCGTCAAGCGAGAGCCGCGTGCCGTCGGGATCGATGTCGAACGCCGAGACGCGCTCGGCGCGTTCGGCGAAGGACAGCGGGAGCTCGAGGCCGAAGCCGCCGAGGTCGAGCGCGAGCAGCGAACGATGCGGCTCGGGAGGCGCCGGCGCGGCGCGTACCGCCGCCTCCTCGGCGCCGACTGCGCGCCCGCCCAGCGAGCAGGCGAGCGCGGCGGCAAGAAAGTGGACGTGGCGACGTGTGGGTCTCATGCGGGCGCGGACGTTACACCACCAAGGGCGGGATTTGCGGGCCGTCACGGCTCCTCTTGTTGAGCACGCCCGCGAAGCGCGCCCACTGCGTCTGCGCTTCCTTGATGAAGTCGGCGCGCGGTTCGCCGAGCTGCATCGCCGGGCGGAAGTTCTCGAGCGCGGCGGCGAAGACGGCCTGTCCCGCGAAGTGCATCTGAACTTTGTGGGTTGAAGAGCGGGGATTCAAGCCGAAATCGTAACTGGCGGCAAGCGAAAAATACGCGTTCAATGGGCCATGCGGCCAGGCGACCCGCTCTTTACGCGCGCCGTTGACGAGTTCAACCGCGGCGAGTTCTTCGAGGCGCACGAGTCGTGGGAGGAGATCTGGGACGAGGCCGACGAGCCCGAGCGGACGTTCCTGCAGGGGCTCATCCAGGCGGCGACGGCGCTGCACCACCTCGGGCGCGGCCGCTTCGATCCGGCCGGCAGGCTGCTGGCAAAATCACTCGGCAAGCTCGCGCCTTACGATGACGGCTTCGGCGGCATCGCGCTCGCGCGCCTGCGCGACGATCTGCGCGCCATCCAGTCGGCGCTGCCGACGATCGCCGCGGGCACGACGGCCGCGCCATCGATGCCACGGATCGGAGGCGCGCCTTGAGGCCTCGCTTGACAACCCGCCCGCGCGCCTGAATAGCTCCCCCAACTTCAGAGGGGGAGTAGATGCGCATGGATCTGGTTGTTGCCTTCGCGGCGGCTTCCTCGTCGGCTTCGGCCGACGTCCTTCCGTACACGACGCGCGTCGAAACGCTCGACAATGGCCTGCGCGTCGGGCTGGTGAAGTTCCCGAGCCCCGGGATCGTCGCGTACTACACGCTCGTGCGCACCGGCGCGCGCGAGGAGGTCGAGCCGGGGCACACCGGCTTCGCGCACCTCTTCGAGCACATGATGTTCCGCGGCTCGAAGAAGTTTCCCCAGGACGCGCAGGAGGCGCTGGTGCAGCGGCTCGGCTTCGACGACAACGCGTGGACCAGCGAGGACGAGACGGTCTACACGCTCTACGGCCCGTCGCGCGGCCTTGCGGAGATCATGCCGCGCGAGGCCGACCGCTTCCAGAACCTCGAGTTCTCGCAGGAGACGCTGCAGACCGAGACCAAGGCGGTCCTGGGCGAATACAACAAGAGCATCGCCGATCCACCGTGGAAGATGGAGGAGGCGTTCCTCGCCGCCGTCTTCCAGAAACACACCTACGGCCACACGGTGATCGGCTACCTCGCCGACATCCAGGCGATGAAGGACAAGTACGATTATTCGAAGAAGTTCTTTTCGCGCTTCTACCGCCCCGACAACTGCATCGTGTTCGTGGTCGGCGACTTCGACGCGGAGCGCGTGATGGCCGACGTGCGCAAGCTCTACCGAGCGTGGGGCGGGCGCGCCGAAAGGGCCGCCGTCCCCGAGGAGCCGCCGTCCAAGCGCGAGCAGGATCTCACGCTCGACTGGCCGAGCGAGACGCAGACGCGCCTGATGATCGGCTGGCGCACGCCCGCCGGCTACCAGGCGGCCGCCGCGCAGGAGCTGCTCGCGCTCTACCTGCTCGGGCCGACCTCGCGCCTGCACAAGGACCTGGTGCTCGACCGGCAAGTCGTCGAGTCGCTCGAAAGCTGGACCTCGCCGCACCGCGATCCGCGCCTCTTCTACTTCGTCGTGACGCTCAAGGACGCGGCGGCTGCGGGCGACGTGCGCGCGGCGATCGACGCGGCGGTCGAAGACCTGCGCGCCGGGCGCGTCGACGCGAAACTTCTCTCCGACGTGAAGTCGCACTACCGTTACCGCGCGCTGACCGCGATCGAGACGCCCAGCGATCTCGCGAGCGCGCTCGCGCGCGGCGCCTCGCCGATGGGCGATCCCGACGGCCTCGAGCGACTGCTGCGCGCGGCCGCCGCGGTCGACGCGAAACAGCTCGCCGACTTCGCGCGCGCGCACTTGTCGCGCGAGGGCCGCACGACGCTCGCACTCCGGCCCGCCGCGGGAAAAGCAGAAAAGTGAGGACCCTCGCCATGATCGCCACCGCTACCGCAACGCTCGGCTGCGCCGCGACCGGCGCGCCTTCGGGCGCGCAGACGCCGATCGTTTTGGGCGAGGCTCCGACGCTGCTCGCGCTGCCGCCGTCACCGAATCCAGTCGTCGTCTTCCGCCTCTTCTTCCGCAGCGGCTCGGCCGACGATCCTCCCGGCCGCGAGGGATTGACCGCGCTCACCGCGAGCTGGATCGCCGAGGGCGGCACGCAGAAGCTCGCTCCGGCGGCGCTGCGCGACAAGCTCTTCCCGATGGCCGCCGGTCTCGAGGTGCAGGTCGACAAGGAGGCCACGGTCTTCGTCGGCCGCGTGCACCGCGACAAGCTCGGCGAGTTCGTGCCTCTGCTGCTCGACGTCATGCTCGCACCGCGTTGGGACGAGAGCGAGTTCCGCCGCCTGCGCGCCGACGCGCTCGACGACGTCACCAAGAGCCTGCGCTTGGACAACGACGAGGAGCTGGGCAAGCAGGCGCTCGGCGCGCTGCTCTGGGGCGGCCATCCCTACGGCCACACCGTCGGCGGCA
>JBBTFH010000061.1:0-22553 GCA_038041915.1 Myxococcota bacterium | reverse complement strand
CCGCCCGAGCCCGTATGCGTGCGGGAGACGGTCACCGTGCAGGACGCGGTGAACTACATCTCCGCGCGGGTGGGCTGAGGACAGCGGCAGCGGGAGTTACCATGCGCAGGGTGGTGATCACGGGCATCGGGCTCGTCACGCCCGTCGGGATCGGGCTTGCCCGAATAGTCCTCGATCAGGCGCGCGCCCGACGGGCCGCGGGTGGCGCGCAGGCGCGCGCGCAGCGCGTCGACGAAGGCCCCGGTCTTGGCCAGCTCGTTCCCGTCCCACAGCGGCTTGACGATGAGCAGGATCATCTGCCGGTCATCGCTGATGTAGTAGTCGTCGGTGATGCTCTTCTTGCCGATGCGGCGGTACTTGTCGATCAAATCGGCCAGTTCGAGCTTCACCGGCTCGGTCTTGCGGATCTCGAAGAAGAACGGGCTCGCGCGCTTGACCACGTCTTGCAGCTTGGCCGTCACGCGGCGCCGCAGTTCCTCGAGGTCGGCCGTCTCCATGAACAGGCCGGCCTTGGCGCGCATCCACTCGGTCGCGACCTTGTAGGTGACGCTGCGGACGTGCGCCGTGTCCCTGCTGAGCTCGCCCGCGACGTGGTCGGCGACGGCCTTGAGAGTGCGCTCGTCGCTGCCGCGCAGCGCGACGATCAGGTGCCCGGCGCCGCCGACCATCTCGACGACGCGCTTGACGTCCTTGACCTGGCGCAGATCCTGGCTGATGAGGTCGAGTTGGTTGGTGTTGATGGTCAGGCGGCTCGACGCCCAGGCGGAGAGCGCGGCGACTGCCAGCAGCGCTGCGAGCACGCCGCCCGGGCGGCGCACCAGCAGGCCGGCCCACGCCGACGCGACGCGCTGTCTCGCTTTTTCCGGCACGATGAGGCGCTACTTCGGCGAAATCTCCGCCGCGCGCTTGCGCATGAGCTCGAGCAGCAGCGAGAAGCCGCCCTCCTTCAGGATGGGGCCGACCTGGTCGTTTCGGATGTTGGTGAGCATCGACTTGTCGCCGACGATCGTGACGTCGACCACCTTCCAGCCCTTGTCGCCCTTCGCGAGCGCGTAGCGGAGCTTGATCTCCTGCTTCTTCATCGGGTGCAGGATGACCAGCGTCGACCCCATCTCGGCCCGATCTCCGGCCACCGTCGCCGGCTCGTAGAGGATGGTCTCGAGGTGTTGAAAGTCGGCGCGGATCTTCGGGAAGGCCATCGCCGCGAACAATCGGTGGAAGAGCATGACGAACTCGGCGCGCTGCGCGGGGGAGGCCTTGTCGAAATCCGCCGCCAGGAGCGCCTGCGCCTGGCGCTCGCCGTCGAGCGAGCCGAGCGCGAGCGAATCCTTACCGTAGCGCACCGCCGAGATCAGCGTGCGCACCGGCTTCTCGATCGCTTCGCCGCCGCCGGTCGCGTGGGCCGCGCGCGGCGCGACGGCACCGGCCGCGGCGGACAGCAGCGTGGCGGCCAGCAGGCGAATGAGGCGTCGGGGGCGTTTCATCGTATCTCCGGTTGGGACGGCGCTCGGCTGCAAGATATTGCGACCGGAAGCTAGCACGATCCGACGCGGGGGCACCCGTGGGACATGCGCGCGTAGGATATGCTCGCGCCGTGCTCGGCGTCGTCATCCCGGCGCTCGACGAGGCGGCGCTGCTGCCGGCGCTGCTCGCGCGGCTTTGCGCGCTGCCCGAAATCGACGTCGTCGTCGCCGATGGCGGCAGCCGCGACGGCACGCGCGAATTGGCGGCGGCCGCGGGGGCGCGCGTCGTGCTCGCGCCGGGGAGCCGCGGGCGATCGCTGGCGGCGGGAGCGGCGGCGGCGCGCGGAGAAGCGCTCGCGTTCGTTCACGCCGACACGCGACCGCCCGAGGGCTTCGAGCGGCGCATCGCCGGCGCGCTCGCAGACCCGCGCGTGGTCGGCGGCGCGTTTTCGCTGCGTATCGCCGCTCCGGGCGCCGTCTATCGCGTGCTCGAGGCGGGCGCGAACCTGCGCATGCGCGCGCTCGGCCTCCCCTATGGCGACCAGTTGATCTTCGCGCGCCGCGACGCCTACGCGCGCGTGGGCGGCTTTCGCGATCTGCCGATCTGCGAGGATCTCGACTTCGCGCGGAGCCTCGCGCGCCTCGGCCCGCTCGCGTGGATCGATGCGAGCGTCGCGGTGTCCGCGCGGCGCTGGCAACGCGAAGGCTGGGCGCGCGCGACCGCGCGCAACTGGCTGGTCGCGGCGCTCTTTTGCGCGGGCGTGTCGGCCGAGCGCTTGGCGCCGCTCTACCGCCCGCTCACGCGTTGACGCCGCAGGCAGGCGTCGGCATCGTGACTGCCGCCGAGATCAACCCCGCCGGCGGCGCGGGCGGGCGGGCGGGCGGGGCGCGCCTTCGGGGCGCTCGCGCAGCCACGCGGGCACGAGCTCGACCTTGCGCCGCGCCACCGACACGTTCTCGACGCGCACGCGCAGCGCGTCACCCAGCGAGAAGCGCTTGCCGCTCTTGCGGCCGCATAGCTGCATGCGCTCCTCGTCGAAGTCGTAGAAGTCGTCGGCGAGGCTCTCGACGCGCACGAGGCCGTCGACGAACGGTGACTCGAGCTGCACGAACAGGCCGAAGGCCGCGACGCCGGTCACCGCGCCGTCGAACTCGTCGCCGATACGGTCGCGCATGAGGTACGCGCAGTAGAGATCGACGATCTCGCGCTCGGCCTCCATCGCGCGGCGCTCGGCGCGCGAGCAGTCCGCGGCGATGGTCGCAAGCTCGGTCGCCGTCGGCGCGGGCGGCGCGGCCGGCAGGCCGAGGTACGCTTTGAGCAGCCGGTGCACCTGCAGATCCGGATAGCGCCGGATCGGCGAGGTGAAGTGGACGTAGTGGCGCGCGGCCAGGCCGAAATGGCCGACGTTGACCACGCTGTACTGCGCCTGTGCCAGCGCGCGCAGCAGCAGCATCGAGAGCGCCCGCTCGGCGGGACGGCCCTTCAAGCGCTCGAGGAACTGGCGCAGCCGGAGCGGCGTCACGTCCTTGGCGGCGAACGGCTCGCCGAGCGCCTCGGCGTAGCCGGAGAACTCGCTGATGCGCTCTTCCGACGGTCGATCGTGTACGCGCCAGATCGCATCGAGGCGCCGCCCGGCGAAGAAGCGCGCGACCGCCTCGTTGGCGGCGAGCATGAACTCCTCGATGAGACCGTAGGCGGCGCGCAACTCGGGCGTGGCGCGCACGCGCACGACGTCGCGCACGCGCAGCGGATCGTCGTCGTGCAGCCGCACCTTGGCCTCGGGCAGATCGAAGTCGAGCGATCCGCGCGCGGATCGCCGCGTGCGCAAAGCGGCGGCGAGCGCGCGCATCACGCCCACGTGCGCGGCGTGCTCGCCGAGGCGCTCGGCGGCGACGGAGTCGTAGTCGAGGATCGCGCGCGGCCGCACGACGGCGTCGCAGAAGTGCGCCTCGCGCTCTCGGCCCTTGGCGTCGAAGTCGATGCGCGCGACCATCGCCAGCCGCTCCTCCTCGACGAGCGAGCACAGACCCGACGAGAGGCGCTCGGGCAGCATCGGGATGGCGCGATCGGGCAGGTAGACGCTGTTGCCGCGGACGCGCGCCTCGCGATCGACGGCCGAGCCGGGTCGCACGTAGTGCGAGACGTCGGCGATGGCGACCCACAGCCGCCATCCGTCGCCCCGCCGCTCGACCGCGACGGCGTCGTCGTGATCGCGCGCGTCGGGCGGATCGATCGTCAGCAGCGGCACGTGGCGCAGATCCTCGCGCCCTTCGATGTCTTCGCCGCGCACGCGCCCGGGGATTTCCTGCGCCTCGTCCTGCACGGCGCCGGGAAATTCCTCGTCGATCCCCGCGAGCGCAAGCACCTTGGCGACCTCCGTGCGTGGATCCTCGGGCTCGCCGAGCACGCGCAGCACGCGCGCCTGCATCGGCCCGCCGAGCTGCCGCGGATACTCGGTGATCTCCGCCAGCACCGCCTGCCCGGCGCGCCCGCCCCCGGTTCCGCCTTCGATGGCGATCACGCCGCCGATGCGCGGATCGTCGGGCTCGAGCACCAGCGCCGCGCCCGCCACGCGCAGAAGCCCCGTCAGCTTGGCGCGCCCGCGCGCGAGCACGTCGCGTACGCGCCCCTCGGGCCCGCGCGTGCCCATGACGATGGCGATGCGCACGCGATCACCGTCGAGCGCCGAGCCGCGCGCGCTCGCCGGCACGAACAGATCGTCGCCTCCTCCCTCCTCGCGCTCGAGGAAAGCATAACCGGCCGGGTGCACGTGCAAGAGCCCGACCGCCTCGTGCCCGGAGAGCTCGGGCGCCTTGCGGTGCGGCTCGGGAGGCGTCCCCCGCCGCGCGCCCTGCGGCCGCCGGCCGCCGGGCCGTCCTCTACCGGAGCGCATGGAGAGATCCGTCGTCGCAGCCGAGGTAAAGCGTGCCGTCCCGGGCGATCGCCGGCGACGAGTCGATGTCGCCCGGCATCGGCACGGCCGCGCGTGCCTGCCCGTCGGGCGATACCGCGTAGAGGCGGTCGTCCTGCGCGCCGAACCAGATGACGCCGGCCGCGTCGACCACCGGCGAAGCGTGGATGCGCCCGCCCGCACGAAAAGCCCACGCCACCGTCCCGTCGGGCCGCACGGCATAGAGCGCGCCGTCGAACGAGGCCGCGTAGACAGTCCCGTCGGCGGCGATCGCCGGCGAGGCGCGGAGATCGCCGCGCGTGCGCAGCGTGAAGCGCAAGGCGCCGTCTTTCGCGACCGCCCAGAGCTGATCGTCGTCGGCGCCGGCGTAGACCGTGCCGTCGCCCGCGATGGCGGGTGTGGCGTCGAAATCGTCGCCGCCGACCAGCTCCCACCGCGGCGTGCCGTCCGGCGCGAAGGCGCGTAAGCGATCGTCCTGGGCGCCGACCACGATCGTGCCGTCGGCGGCGAGCGCGGGCGAGGCGAACGCGTGCGCGCCGAGCGCCGCGCGCCACACGACGCGCCCTGTGGGCGTGAGCGCGTAAAGTGCGTCGGCCGTAGCATAGATCGTGCCGTCGGCGCCGATCGCGGGCGAGCCGTCGACGTCGCAGCGCGCGCCCTCCGGGCCGGCGCCGGTCGGATCGGCGCAGTCGCCGAGCCGCACCGCGAAGCGCAGGCGCCCGCTCAAAGCATCGAGCGCGTAGAGGCGGTCGTCACTCGAGCCGACGTATACGACGCCGCCCGCGATCGCCGCGGACGACCATACGGCGTCACCGGTGGCGTAGCGCCAGCGCTCGACGCCCTCGGGCGTCACGGCGTAGACGACGCCGTCGAGCGAGCCGACGACCACCGTCCCGTCGGCGGCAATGGCGGGCGAAGCAAAGATGGGCGCGCCGGTCGGAAAGCTCCAGGCGCGGCGGGGCGCGGCGGGGCCCTGGTGCGGGCTGCGACCGGTGCGCGCCGCGTCGCCGCGAAACAGCCACTCGACGGGCGCGGCCGCCGAGCGGGCGGGCATCGCTCCGCCCTCCGAGCCGGAGCCGTTCGCTTGGGCAGAGGGGCGCACTTCCTCGGCGGCGCGCGGAAGTACGGCGGCCGTCGGTGGCAGCCGCGCTGGGCCGCTCCGGCTCGAGCAAGCGGCGAGCACGAGCGGAAACATGCGTTTTCGACGCAACGGGGCTCTTCTATACCACGCACCAGGGCCGGGGGGCGCGAAGCGTGCCGCCTGCCGCGACGAGAATACGAGAATGTTTCGACATTTGACAGCGTTCGGGGGGCGTGCTACGGGCCTTGAAATTCTTGGGGCGGGCCGGTAAGGAGGGCTCCGCATGGCTTCAATACCTGGAAAGATAGAACCGCCGGAGCTCGAGGTGAAGGTCATCCGGCAGGGTGATCTCGACCTGCGGCTCCTGCTCTGCCGCAGCCACCGTCATTTGCGGGTTCTCGACTTTCGCGTCGGAAATTATCAAGAAAAACGAGATATTCTGGACAAGCTCGCGGCACGCGAAGGGCTGCGTAAGGTCTTCACGCTGGTCGAGAAGTCGGATGGCCAGAGCTGGCGGGCGGTCGGCTTCTCCAAGGAAGGCTGCATCCCCGGCTTCTTCCGCACCGCCGACGGCTATTTTCTGACACGCATGTACGAGGACGGCGCACCTGTCCTCGGTGGCGCGCCCAAGCCGCCGACCGACCGCAACGTCCCCGAGAAGCGCCGCTTTCGCAAACCCGACGGCGCCATGGTGGATATCGTGCGCGATCCCGCGCGCCTGTCCCAGGGCGGGCGCGGCAGCATCACGGACTACCGAATCGCCCCGCTTGGCGGAACCATCTTCGAGCCGGACATCGGCGTGCGCGTGAAGATGCGTAAAGACGAACTCTGGGTGGTGTCCGAGATGGACGAGTCTTTCGGCCACGCCCGCTTCGATTTGCACAGCCCGCGCCGCGGCCCGCTCGAGCAGGCGGCACTCGGGTACGCGATCTCGGTGCTGACCGCCGAGATCTTCCCGCGCGGCGTCACCAGCCTCTTCGCCATCTGCGCCGTGGGTGACGCCTGGGCCGCGGAAATCTACTACTCGCTCGGCTTCCGCATCACCGCGCGACTGGCCGATCATTTGCTCCTACCCGAGGGCTTCTCGCACGGGCAGGTCTTCCACAAGAAATCCGAATCGCGAGCAGGCTGAGCGCGAGCGCGGCCGGGCGTGTCTCCAGCGGGCAGCGCCGATGCGGCAGCCGCACCCGCCGTCCGTGCCCTCGCCGCGGCTGAACGGCGCATCCGCGGCGCGCCCATTCGCGCCATTATGTAACCAAGATTACAGACAGCGATCGAAGAGATGTCGAAAACTGCGTTGAGATGGTCGCTTCGTCACATTTGGGACTCGGGTGGGTGAAGCCCGTGGTGCTGGTGGTCGATGACGAGCCGCTCGTTCGCTCCGCGCTTCGCCGCCTACTCGCGCCACGCTACGAAGTCCTGCTCACGGCCAACGCCGAGGAGGCGCTGGAAGCGCTCGCCCAGGAATCGGTCGACGTCGTCCTGTCGGATAACCAGATGCCGGGGATGCCCGGCGCCGATCTGATTCGCGAGATTCAGCGGCGACACCCGACGGTGCATCGCCTTCTGCTCTCGGGCTCGCCGCCCTACGACGTCGACGACATGGTCGCCGACGGCATCATCGAGACGTTTCTGCCGAAACCGTGGGACGCCGAGCAGCTCCTCGGCGTGCTCGCGCGGGTCGCGCCCTCGGTCGATGGTGCCGAGATGCTGCGCGCGGAACGGCGCGCTGTCGTGTGCGTGCCCGTGGAGATCGCGTCGCCGGCGCTGCCGAACGGCGTGCGCCTGACGACCGGGGACCTCTCGCGTGGCGGCGCTTTCTGCCAGACGCTCGAGCCGCTTGCCGTCGGCTCGCACGTTTCACTGACCGCCGTCGGGCCGTCCGGGGCGATCGCCCTCGACGCGCGCGTGGCACACGTCGTTTCGCCCGAGCGAGCGCGCGCCGCCGGCTTGCGCGCGGGCATGGGCCTCGAGTTCCTCGCGGTGCCCGAAGACACGCAACGGCAGCTCGACCAGTGGGTCGAGGCGCTGGTGACGCAAGGCCCGCGCCCGCGCTCGCTCACGCTCATCGCCAGCGTCGAATTGAAGACAGCGAAGGTGCCCGAAGAGGACGTCGCGATCCTCGGCCGCCTGCGCCGCGCCGCCGCGCGGCTGCGCGAGCTGCCCTACCACGTACGGCTCGGCGTTGCGGCCGATCCGCGCGAGCGCAACCTGCTCTCGGCCTATGAGGCGCGCATGCACGAGTTCGACGAGCGGCTCTACCCGGGACGCTCGGACGGCGTTCTTTTCGCGCTGCGCGAAGTACGCGCGCTGCTCGAGGAGGCTCACGCGGCGCTCGCGGATCCTGACCGCCGCGCGGCCTACGCCGCCGCGTTGCGCGTGCGCCCCAGCCGCAGCAGCGGCGAGATGGCGGCGGCGGCGACGCCGCGCGTGATGCCGGATCTCTGGCAGGCTCCTGCGAGTGACGTCGTGGCGCTGCTCGAGAGCGTCTGTCCCACCATCCCCGAGGACCGCCCCTTCGCTGCGCTGCTCGAGACCGCGCGAGCGCGCCTGGCGCTCGAACGCGACGAGACCGCCCGCGCGCTCGACCACCTGCGGCGCGCCCTCGAGATCGATCCGTGCGCCAGGCAGGCCGTGCAGGCGGTGCGGAGGCAGAACGAGCGCCGCCTGCGCGACGATCGCGTCTTCGTCCTCGGCGTCGCGGTCTGACCGTATCCTCCATTTCCGCTTTCGCTTTTCAACTTCTCGCGAGTTTCGCCTTACAATCGTTGTCGATGATGACGCGCGCCACCCGCGTGATCTGGATTCTCGCCGGAGCCGTTGCGATCGTCGGCGTCATCGCGTTCTTCATCGCCTACCGGCCGGGAAACCTCGACGACCTGCGAGCCTCCGGCTTCGCCTACGTGCGCGAGACGATCAGCCCGTTCGTGACGCTGACGGCCCTGCTCGCCGCCGCCGGCGCGGGGGCTGCCGCCATAGCCGAACGCCGCGAGAAGCGTCGCGCGCCGCCGCCGTCGCCGGGTTCGTCGATCTCGCCGATGGCCGTGCTCGACGCCGAGACCGCGCTCGGCATCCGCGAGGCGCTCATCGAGCTCGGCGACACCCTGCGCACGTACCTCGAAGGGCGCGCTCCGGACATGATCGGCTTCGTCGAAGCGCTGCTGCAGGGTGCCGTACGCGTGGGCGCGAGCGACATCCACCTTCAACCGCACGAGAGCGGCACGCGCGTGGCTCTCCGCGTACACGGCGTGCTGGAGGAGCTCGTCTCCTTCCCGCCCGAGCAGCAGCCGCGCTTCATCATGCGCATGAAGGTGCTCGCGCGGCTGGTCGCGTACCGCTCGGATCGGCCGCAGGACGGCCACTTCTCGATCGAGACGCCCGACGGCTCGGCCGACGTGCGCGTCTCGCTCGTGCCGACCAACCACGGCGAGAAGGTCAGCCTGCGCATCGCGCGCGGCGGCATCGAGCTGCCCGATCTCACGTCGCTCGGCTTCCCGGCGCCGCTGTTCGAGCGCTACCGCGCCACGCTCGCCCGCAACCAAGGGTTGATCTTCCTCACCGGGCCGACGGGCAGCGGCAAGACCACGACGATCTACGCCTCGCTCGGCCATATCAAGAAGACGCGCGGCGGCACCACGCAGATCGCGACGATCGAGGATCCGGTCGAGTTCGACGTGCCGTTCCTGACGCAGACGCAGGTCAACAACGAGGTCGGCATGACCTTCGCGCAGGGCCTGCGCTCGATCCTGCGGCAGGACCCGAACGTGATGATGGTGGGCGAGATCCGCGACGCCGAGACCGCGCGCATCGCGGTGCAAGCGGGGCTCACCGGCCACCTGATCCTCACGACGGTGCACGCCGACTCGTCGGCGGGCGTCTTCAACCGGCTGATCGAGAGCGGCGTCGAACCGTTCGTGCTCGCCTCCGCCTCGCTCGCGAGCGTCTCGCAGCGTCTCGTGCGCGCGCTGTGCCCGCGCTGCCGCGCGCCCGCGCCGGCCTCGCCCGACGAAGAGGCCCGGCTGCTGCAATCCGGGCTGCCGGCGGGCGGCCTCTTCTACGTCGCGGTCGGGTGCAAGAAGTGCGGCGGCGCCGGCTACCTCGGGCGCACGGCGATCTACGAGCTCTTGACGGTCTCGATGGCGATTCGCGATCTGATCAACGCGAAGGTGCCGACGCCGCACATCCAGCAGCGGGCGGTCTTCGAAGGCATGGTGCCACTGCTCACCGCCGGCGTGGAGCGCGCGCGCTCCGGCGCGACGACGCTGGCCGAAGTCCTGCGCGTGTGCGCATGAGCGATCCGAAAAAGACCATCTTCGGCACCGCGCCGCCGCCGCCGCCGCCCGAGGCGCTCGCGCCGCGCGCGCTCGTCGACGCCGCGGCCACGCTACCCGAGTACCCGGCGCCCGAGCTTCCGCGCACCGTGTTCCAGTATCCGACGCCCGCGGCCCCGCCGCCGCTACCGCCGCCGGCCGGCGCGCTCGCGCCACCGCCGAGCGCTCCGCTCCCGGCTCCGGCCGCGCCTCCCGCTCCGTTCTCGTCGCTGGCGCCGCTACCCATTCCGCCCGTCGGCGCGTCGCCGCGTGCGGCGCACGACACCGCGGCGGAGCCGGTCGCGATGGACCGCGCGGACGAGGTCATGCACGCGCAGGAGCTGCTCTCGCGCGGCGAGCTCCCTACCGCGCTGCCGCCGCCGCCATCGTTCGAGGACATCCCGGTGGAGGAGGATCTGCCCGCGCCGCGCGCCTCCGGCGCTCCGCTTCACGCGAAGCTGGCGCTCGGCGCCGCGCTCTCCGCGCTGCTGTGCGCGACGCTGGTCTCGTGGCGCGCGATCCACGACGCCGCGCGCCCGTCGCCGATCGCGGAGCCTCGGCCCGCGCCGCCGGCGATGCCGGCCCGCGTCGCCAAGCCTGCCGCGTCGCCGGACGCGCCGCCGGCCGCGCTCCCCAGGGAGATCAAGGGCAAGTTCGAAGGCTTCTCGCTGTTCGTCGACTCGGTCCCCGACGGCGCGAAGGTGACCGTCGATGGACGCACCCGCGGCATCACGCCGTTCCTGATGAACCTCACGTGCATTCCGGGCGCCGAACTCGCGGTGCGCGTCAGGCGCAACGGCTACCAGCCGTGGACCTACGTCGGGCGCTGCAAGGCCGACGCGATCCTCAAGCTCGCCCCGAAGCTCGAAAAGCTCTCGCGCTGACCATGTGCGGGCGCTTCACGCTCACCGCGCCCGGTGACGCGCTCGCGGCGGCCTTCGATCTGGACGAGACGCCGTTCCTGGCAAAGCGCTGGAACATCGCGCCGACGCAGGCCGTCGCCGCGCTGCGACGCGCGCGCCCGCGCGTGGTCGAGCTCCTGCGCTGGGGCCTGGGCGAGCGTCGCCTGATCAACGCGCGCGTCGAGACCGCCGGCGCACGCCCGGCCTTCCGCGACGCGCTTTCCGCCCGCCGCTGCCTGGTTCTCGCCGACGGCTTCTACGAGTGGCAGCGGGTCGGCGACGCGAAGCAGCCTCACTTCGTGCGGCGCCGCGACGGCGCGCCGTTCGCCATCGCCGCATTGTGGGAGTCGCCCCCGGATGCGCCGATGCCGTCCTGCGTCCTCCTGACCACCACCGCCAACGAGGTGCTGCGGCCGGTCCACGACCGCATGCCGGTCATCGTCGATCCGCGCGACTACCACGCGTGGCTCGACTCGGCGACACCCCGCGCGCGCGCCGCCGACGCCCTGCGGCCGCTCGCGCCCGGCGCGCTGGTCGCGTGGCCCGTCTCGACGCACGTCAACGCCGCGCGCAACGACGACCCGGGCTGCATCTCGCCGCTTCGCTGAGCGTCGCGCGCCTCGGGGCGCCCTTACGCGCCGGCCGCGGCGCCCTCGGCGGGCGAAGGCCCGACGAGCAGGTAGAGCACCGCCATGCGCACGGCCACGCCATGCGTCACCTGCTCGAGGATCACCGAGCGCGGGCCGTCGGCCACGTCGGGTTCGATCTCGACGCCGCGGTTTATCGGGCCCGGGTGCATGACGATCGCGTCGGGCTTGGCCGCCGCGAGCTTGCGCGCGCTCAGCCCGAAGGTGCGCGAATACTCGCGCGTGTTGGGCAAAAGACCGGCGGTCATGCGCTCCTTTTGCAGGCGCAGCGCCATCACCACGTCCGCGCCCTCCAGCGCGGGCGCAAGCGCGTCGTAGACTTCGACGCCGAGCGTCTCGATGCCGGCGGGCAAAAGCGTGCGCGGCGCCGCCACGCGCACCCGCGCGCCGAGCTTGCCGAGCGCGAGGATGTTCGAGCGCGCGACCCGGCTGTGCGCGACGTCGCCGACGATCGTCACGACCAGGTCCTCGAAGCGGCCCTTGCGCTTGCGGATGGTCAGGCAGTCGAGCAGCGCCTGCGTCGGGTGCTCGTGCTGGCCGTCGCCGGCGTTCACGATCGCCCTCTCCAGCCAGCGCGCGAGCATCTGCGGCGCGCCCGACGACGCGTGGCGCAGCACGATCGCATCGGGGCGCATCGCCTCGAGGTTGCGCGCGGTGTCGATGAGCGTCTCGCCCTTGTCCGCGGACGAGCCCGATGCCGACAGGGTGACGACGTCCGCCGAGAGGCGCTTGCCCGCGATCTCGAACGACATGCGCGTGCGCGTCGAAGGCTCCATGAACAGGTTGATCACCGTTCTGCCGCGCAGCGTCGGCACCCGCTTGATCGGACGCTCGGAGATTTCGATGAAGGTCTCGGCGAGATCGAGGACCGTGACGATGTCGTCGCGCGAGAGCTGTGCGATGCCGAGGAGGTGCCGGTGCGGGAAGGCCCGCGCCGTCATGCCGCCGGCTCCGCGCGGCCGTCGAAGACAATCGTCCCGCCGACGATCGTGAGCATCGCCCGCCCGCAAAACGCTCGGCCGAGGAACGGCGAGTTCTTGCTCTTCGAGCGCAGCGTGTCGGCGCGTGGCGTGAAGGCGCGCTCGAGATCGACGATCGTCACGTCGGCGGGCGCGCCCGCGGCCAGCGTTCCGCCCGGCAAGCCGAGCACGCGCGCCGGCCCGGCGGTCAGCCGCTCGATCGCCTGCGCGAGCGTGAGGCGGCTGGAAGCGACCAGCGCCAGCACCAGCGGCAGCGCGGTCTCGAAACCGACGATGCCGGAGGCGGCGTGATCGAACTCGAGATCCTTCTCGACCGGCGTGTGCGGCGCGTGATCGGTCGCGACGGCGTCGATGGTCCCGTCGGCGAGCGCCTCGCGCAGCGCCTCGACGTCGGCGGCCTCGCGCAGCGGTGGGTTGCACTTGGTCAACGTGTCGTAGCCCAGGCACGCCTCGTCGGTGAGCGTGAGGTGGTGCGGCGTGACCTCGCAGGTCACCGGCAGGCCGCGCCGCTTGGCCTCGCGCACCAGCCACACCGACGCTTGGGTCGAGACGTGGGCGACATGGTAGCGAGCGCCCGTGCGCTCGACGAGCGCGATGTCGCGCGCGACGATGGTGGACTCGGCCTCGTGCGGCTGGCCGCGCAGCCCGGCGCGCGTCGAGGAGACCGACTCGTTCATCGACCCGCCGAGCGAGAGCGTCGGATCCTCGGCGTGCTGGATGACCGGCAGCCCGAACGTGCGCGCGTACTCGAGCGCGCGACGCATCAGGCCCGCGCTCGCGACGCACTTGCCGTCGTCGCTCACCGCCACGCAGCCCGCCTCGCGCAGCTCGGCCATCTCGCTCAGCGCCTGCCCTTCGAGGCCGCGCGTGATCGCGCCGATGGGGTAGACGCGCACGCCCGCGACCGCGCGCGCGCGCTCGAGGATGAGTTCCGTGACGGCGCGCGTGTCGTTGACCGGCGTGGTGTTCGGCATCGCGCACACCGCCGCGAAGCCGCCCGCCGCCGCCGACGCGGAAGCCGACGCGATGTCCTCCTTGTACTCCTCGCCCGGCTCGCGCAGGTGCGCGTGCAGATCGATCAGGCCCGGGACGACGAGCATCCCGCGCGCGTCGATCTCTTCCGCCCCCGCCGGCGCCGCCAACCCCGCCCCGAGGGCGACGATGCGGCCTTCGGAAAGAACGACGTCCAGCTCCCGGTCGGTGTTCGAAGCGGGATCGAGGACGCGGCCGCGCCGCACGTGCAAAGCGCGCATCGTGCGGCCCGCACGCTAACACTTACCCGCCCCTCGTCAACCGCGCCGCGACTCGCTACGGCACGTCGCGGTTCGTCACGGCGCGCTGCCGCGGTAGGCGTCGGCGTCGAGCGCGGCGAGCAGCTCGGCGAAGCGCGTGCGATCGAAGGTGCGCCCCTCGCCCAGCAGCTCGACCATCTGTTGGCTGACCGCGTTCATCAGCGCGTGGACCGCCTCGTGCCGCGACAGCCCCTCGCCGATCAGGCGCTCCAGCGTCGCGCGCGCCTCGGGCGGATCACCCGCCGCGAGCTGGTTTTCCACCACCACGTGCATCGTCGCGTGCAGCCGCACCTTCGGCATCGGCGGATGCGCTCCCCGCCGCCTGTCGTGAAATTCCGTAACCGCGCGAACCCGCCGCTGCTCGTCCACCTCGCGCCACCCCCGCGGCTCACGATTCGCGTCGTAGTCCGTGGCAGGATCCATGCACCGGTTTATACTGCGCCGATGCTGCCGATGAAACGCGCGCTGGCCGGGCTGCTCGTCCTTCTCGCGCGCTGCTCGGACGGCGACAGCGCCGCCGCGGGCGACGCCGGCGCGGCCTTGCCCGACGCCGGCTCGCCGCGCGACGACGGTGGCCCGGCGCCCGACCTCGGGGTCGACGCGGCCCCGGCGGGCCAGCCGTTCGACGCCAAGGGCCCGTTCGGCGCCACGCCGCGCGCGCTCGCCGCGCCGTTCGTGCTGCCGACGCTCGACGGCGACTGGGACCTTCAGGCCGAGTGGAGTGGCCTCGACTCCTACCTCTTCTTCGCGCACGCCGAGTGCGCCGGCTGCGGCTACTACGAAGGCCTCTGGGCCTCCTCGCCGCGCGAGCTGCTCGAGCTCTCGCCCGAGCGCGTCCATTACTTTTTCCTGTCATACGAGGACGACGCCGAGGACGAGGTCGTGGCGATGAAGCAGCGCGTCGATGAGGCGCTCGATCACTTGGACGAGGACGCGCGGGCGCACTGGAGCGATCGGCTGCACTACGTGCGCACGCCGGCGCTTGACCTCGACGGCTGGGTGGGCGACGTCGTGCGCGAGACCTCGTACGCGGCCTTCGCGATCGATCGCTTCCAACGCCTGCGCGAGACCGGCTACCTCGTCGAGATCGACACGGGCGACCTCGAAATGTATCTGGCCGGCGACGAGGCGCGCTACTTCGACTTCGAGTGGGAGAGGCAGCAGGCGCTGGAAGCAGAGGACGCGACGGTCGTCAGCGTGATTGCGGGCGAGAGCGTCGGCGGCATCGACATCGACGTCGAGCTGCCCGACGCCGATGCGATGGCCGGCTTCGACACCCTGGAGCTCGACATCGGCGCCTGGTGCGAGGACCACCGCGACGAGAATTGCGGCGAGTGGGATTATCTCAGTTACGTCTACCTCTGCGACGCCGACGATCCCGCCGTCTGCGACATCGAGATCGGCCGCTGGATCACCACCTACCACCGCGAGGGCCGCTGGGTGATCGACGCAAGCGACATGCTCGCGCACCTCGCCGGCGGCGGCACGCGGCGAATCCGCTGGGCGCCCGGCAACGCGTACGTCACCGACTTCAGCCTGCGCCTGTCGCGCCGCGGCAAAGGTGGGCGCCCGTCGGAAGCGCTGTGGCTATGGGGCGGCGGCGCCTTCAACCAAGACTACAACGCTTTGCATGCGCCCATCACGATCGACGTTCCGGGCGACGTCGCCCGCGTCGAGCTCTACGCCGTGATCACCGGCCACGGCTGGGGGGCCGAAGCGGAGAACTGCGCCGAGTTCTGCAACCACACGCACCACTTCACCGTCAACGACGCTTCGTTCGTCAAGGAGCACCCGGAGGCCGGCACCGCGACCGGCTGCATGGATCGCGTGGGCGAAGGCGTGGTGCCCAACCAGTACGGCACCTGGCCGTTCGGCCGCGGCGGCTGGTGCCCCGGCTTCGAGGTGCAGCCGTGGGTCGTCGACGTCACCGATGCGATCGTCGCCGGCGGCGAGAACGTCCTCACGTACCGCGCCCTGCTGAATGGCGAGGACTACGTCCCCGAACCGGCCGACCCACCCGTCGCGGGAGGCTTCGCCGCCAACATCAATCTCGTCAGCTGGCTCGTGTACTGGCGCTGATCGAGGCTCGCGCTCCTAGTAGCGGCACCGCACCAGCAGCCCCGACGGCAAGACCCGGGTCGATCCCTCTTCCGGAATCGCGAGATCGGCAGCCTCGATCGACGCGTCCTTCTGGCCGAGCGCGTCGGCGCACACGTTGACCAAGAGGTGGCGCGACAGCCCCGCCGTATGGCAGGAGAGAAAGAGCGCGCCACGCTCGGGATTGAGCACTGCCACGCACGCGGAGACGAGCTCGACGAGCACGTCCTCGAGCTTGCAGCTCTTCGCGCTCGAGAGGCGCCAGAAGCTCGGCGGATCGGCGATGACGAGATCGTAGCGAACCTTTCGTCGCGCCTCGCGCCTCAGGAACGCGAGCGCGTCGTCGGGGATGAGCCGCGCCTGGCCCGCCTCGAGCGCGTTCTCCGCAAAATTCTCGGCCGCCCAGCCGAGCGCCTTCTTCGACAGATCGACGTGCGTGACGCGCCCGCCGGCGCGGGCGCAGGCGATCGTCGCGGCGCCGGTGTACGCGTAGAGGTTGAGCACCGAGCGCAGGCCCCGCGACCAGATCGCCTCGCTTAGCTCGTCGAGGTAGAGCCCGTGCTCGGCGAACATGCCGACCTGGCCGTTGGTCTGCAGCCGGAGCTTCAGGCGAAGGCCGCCGACCTCGACCACCCAGGCTTCGAGCGGCTGCTCGCGGAAACGCCATCCCTGGCCGTGCACGAAGCGCGCGTCGGCCGCGTCCCACGCCGCCGCGTCCTTGCGCCGCCGCCACAGCGCGACGCTGCTCGGCCGCGCGATCAGCCGATCGCCGAAGCGTTCGAGGCGCCCGCCGCCGCCCGAGTCGACGAGCGCGTAGCCGCTCGCGGCGCCCTCGACTAACTCGTGCACTTCGCGCGGTCCTTCTTCGCGCGATCGAGCTCGCCCAGCAGCTTGCGGGCGTCCTGCACCAGCGGCGAGCGCGGGAAGCGGCGGATGAGCTCCTGCAAGAAGACGCGCGCGTCGGTGCAGTACTTGAGTCGGAAGAACGCCTGGCCGTTCTTGAGGAAGGCGTCGTCGACGGCGTCGCCCTTGGGAAAGGCGTCGATGACTTTTTGGAACTCGCCGATCGCCGCCGCGTACTTCTCCTCGCGAAAGTAGCTCTCGCCCAGCATGAGCTGCGCGTTGTCGGCCTGATCGTCGCCGCCGAAGCGGCTGAGGTAATGGCGCAAGAGCCTTCGCGCCTCGTCGTGCTGGCCGGCTTCGAGGCGCCGCCCTCCCTCGGCGAAGAGCTCCTGCTTGCCCTCGGGCAGCGGTGGCGCTTGCGCCTTGGTCGACTGCCCGAGCAGCCCTTCGAGCTTCACGTCGGTGGCCGCCCGGTACTCGCCGAGCTCCTTGCGCAACGCGTCGAGCGCTTGCGTCGCCTCCTCCACCCTTCCTTCGAGCCGCTGCACCGCCGCGCGTGCCTCCTCCACCGTCGCGCCGACATCGGCGCTGTTGCGGGCGAGCAGCTTGGTCGCCTCGTCGGTGAGCTGCTTGACCCGCGCGACCTCCTCGGTGGCGTCACGCACGGCGTCGTCGAGCTCGGCGCGCTGGAGCTCGAGATCCTTCTCGATCTGATCGACGTCGCGGCGGAGCCCTTGCCCCTCGCCGCGGGTCGTGAAGAGCATGCAGCCGCCAACCGGCAAGAGCGCGATGGCGACGGCCCACGGAAGCGGCGGGTGTCTCACTCCCAGATGAAGTCGGCGCGGCGATCGCGCGCCCAGCCGGACTCGTCGGTGCCGACGGCCTCGAGCTTGCCCTTCGAGACCGGACGCAGGCGGGAGGTGTCGACGCCGAGGCGCCCGAGGTGATCGATCGCTCCGCGCGCGCGCCGATCGCCGAGCGCGAGGTTGTACTCCTCGGTGCCGCGCGGATCGCAGTGGCCCTCGACGCGGATCTTCGCGCCCTGCGCGCTCTTCAGGCACTCGGCGTTCTTGGCGAGCGTCACGGTCGCGTCCTGCGTGAGCAGCGACTCGTTGAAATCGAACAGGACCAACTCGAGCGTGCACGGCCCCTGCTTGGAGGTCGCGCTCGGAGGGGCGACGCAGCGGCCGTCCTGGCACTCTTCACCAGCCGCGCAATCGTCTTCGGTGCGGCACGCCGCCGACGCCAGGCACGCGCCCTCGCGGCACTTTGCGCCCTCGCCGCACTGCGCGTCCGCGTCACACGGCCCGCAGCGGCCGTCCTTGCAGCCCTGCCCCGGCGCGCAGTCGGCCGCGCTCGTGCACGAGCCGGGCGCCGCCTCGCAGCGGCCCTTCTTGCACGCCTTCCCCGCCTTGCAATCCCGATCGTCGCGGCACTGCTGGCACATCTCCTTGACGCAGAACTCGCCCGCCTTGCAGTCGGGATCGCCCTCGCACTTGGGATAATCCGGGCGGCAACCCCCTCCGAGTCCGACGGTGAGGACAAGACCGAGCAGAACGCGTTTCATCGTGCGGCCAACCTAGGCTCACGATCTTTACGTGTCAACTTCATACCTTCATAGTACCCGCCACACTCGATGAATCTTCCCGTCGACGCGCGAAGGCCGTCTCTGTTCGCGATCGACCCGCGGCTGGGCGGGCGGATCGTGCGCCTGGCGAGCCCCGTGATCATCGGCATGCTGGTGCAGACGACCATCAACGTCGTCGACACGATCATGGTCGGCCACCTGCCGCCGGCGCAGGCCACGCCCGGCCAGGCGGCGCTCGAGGTCAGCCTGCTGCTCCTCTGGTTCCTCGGCGGCTTTCTCGGCGCGATCTCGGTCGGCACGCAGGCGCTGACGGCGCGCCGCATCGGCGAAGGCGACGACGCGCGCGCGTCGCAGGTGCTCACGAACAGCATCGTCATCGCCTTCCTCTCGTCGGTCGTGCTGACGGCCGCGGCGTGGCTGGCGACGCCCTGGCTGTTCCGTCTGGTCAACCACCACCCGCAGGTGATCGCGGTCGGCCTGCCTTACTGGCGCTGGCGCCTCATCGGCATGCTCTCGATGGTCGGCACGCTCGCGGTGAAGAGCTTCTTCGACGGGATCGGCCAGACCAAGGTCCACATGACCGTCTCCGTGCTGATGAACGTGGTCAACATCGTCCTCGCCTACGGCCTCATCTTCGGACACCTCGGCATGCCGCGCCTCGAGGTCGAGGGCGCCGGCATCGCGGCGGCGGTCAGCTCCTACGTCGGCTTCTTCCTGATGCTCGGCGCGCTGCTCCTGCCCCGGTTCCGGCGCCGGTTCCACTACCTGCGCCTCTCCAACCTCTCGCGGCGCGTCGCCGGCGACATCGTGCGGCTCTCGCTGCCGTCGGGGATCGCCACGATGGTCGTGATGACCGGCTTCGGCCTCTTCTATCGGATCGTCGGCGAGACCGACCTGCTGCGCGGCGGCGGCGGGACGGTCAACTTCACCGCCACGTCGATCATCATCCGCATCCTCTCGCTGCTGTTCATCGCCGCGCTCGGCTACGGCACCGCGACGGCGACACTGGTGAGCCAGAGCATGGGCGAGAAGAAGCCCGATCTGGCCGAGCGCTACGGCTGGGAGGCGGTGCGCATCGGGGCATACGCCGGAGCCGTGCTCGCGCTCGTCACCGTCGTCTTCGCCACGCCGATCCTCGAGATCTTCACGCGCGACGCGGCGGTGATCGCCGCCGCGCTGCCCGCGCTGCGACTCGCCGGCGTCTTCGAGCCGATGATGGTGGCCGCGCTCGTCTTCACGCAGGCGCACTTCGGCGCCGGCAACGCGCGGCTCGTCATGACGCTCGAGGTGGCGCTCCACTTCGGCTGCCTGGTGCCGCTGACCTGGGTGCTCGGCGTGTGGCTCGCGCTCGGCATGCTGGGCGTGTGGTCGGCGGCGATGACCTACATCCTGCTGCTCGCGCTCATCCTCGGCTGGAAGTTTGGGCAGGGGAAATGGAAGGAGATCGTGATTTGAGATCGCCGTCGTATACTCGCGCCCCCATGCGACGCATCCCGACGACGTTCCTACTGGCTGTTTGGCCCTGCGCCGCGCTCGCGCAGGCCGACGACGACGAACCGCGCGCGACGCAACGCGCCAAGCCCGCGCCCGCCGAGCGCGAGGAGCCGGGCGAGGGCGACGAGCCCGAGCCGGAGGGCCTGAAGGCCGCGGGCGACGAGCCGGGCGAGGGCAGCGACGAGCCCGAGGAGGCGCGCCGCCGGCTCGAAGCGATGGCCGCCGCGGAGGCGCTCCCGCCCGAGCTCTACGGAATCGGCCTCAGGCTCCGCTACATCTCGGTGCCGCACTGGCTGCTCCAGGCGTTCCTGAAGGAGTCGACGCAGCTCCATAGCTGGGCCGTGGCCGGCGAGTTCGCGTGGATGCGGACCGAGATGTTCACGTTCCTCACTTCCGTCGAGCTGGCCTCGTACGACGCCGACGACGGCAACTTCCTCGGCAAGGACGAGGATCCGGCGCAAAAGACCGACTACATCCAGTTCCGCGACCTTTCCATGGTCTCGGTCGACGCCTCGTTCCTGTGGGACCATGCGCTCACGCCCAAGGTGGCGCTGGTGTGGGGCGCGGGCCTGGGCGTGATGATCCCGATGGGAGACGTCTGGCGCGCGTCGGCGACGTCGGGCTGCACCGCGGACAGCGCCGGCGACGAGTCGACCTGTTACCCGACGGTGAATCCGGCCAATCCGGACAGCCCGCCGGCGCACTCGGAGGCGGCTCTGAACGACCTCGCGCCGTTCACGGACGCGTTCGAGGACGGCGACGCCGCCTTCACGCAGGATCTCTGGCCCGCCTACCCGCTGCTCTCCGCCCTCTTCGGCGTGCGCGTCACGCTGCACCGCCACTTCCAGATGCGCTTCGACACCGGCTTTCACAACGCGCTCTTCCTCGGCACGTCGTCGCAGTATTTTTTCTAGCCGCGGGCTACCTGCCGCGCAGCTTGCGGGTCTCGCCGACGCGCACGGTGAGCTTCTCGGCGTCGAAGTGCTCGGCCAGCGGGATGGAAAACTTCCGCGTCGCGCCGCAAAGTTCCTTCCATTGCTGCGGGGTGATCGCGCCCTGCTTCGCGAGGAAAGCGGCGAGGCGCGCGCGCAACGCGTCGACGGCTTCGCGGTCGAACCACAGGTCGGCGACCTTGCAGGCCGCGCGTTCCTCGACGAGCAGCCGCAGCGCGTCGCTCACGTCGCGCTCGCCGGCGCCGAGGTCGGCGCAAAGCTCGGCCGGGCGCGGCGGGCTGAGCGCGGCCTCGCGCAGCCGCGTCGCGATGCGCGCCTTGAGCGGCGCGAGTCCGGCCGCGGCGGCCTTCGCCTGGTGCGACGGGCGTCTCACGGTCTCGCGATCGGCCGAAAGCTCGCCGCGCGCGATCAGATCCTCGCAGGCGGCGTGAAAGAGCTTGGGCGCGACGCCCTCGAGCTTGGAGCGCACCTCCTCGCGCGCGACGCCGGCGCGAAGTGGCTGCTCGGCGTGAAAGCGCTCGACCTCATCGACGACGCGCCGCGCGAGCGCCGCGAAGGCGTCTCGGTGGACGACCGCGCCCTTCTCGCGATCGAAGCGCACGAGCACGCCCTTGGACGAGAGCGCGTCGAGCGCGCGGTCGAGCGCGCGCGGCGTTGACGACAAGCGCGCCGCCAGCTCGGCACGATCCAGGCCCGCCGGCCCCGCCGCCGCCACCTCCAGCGCGACGCGCGAGGTAGGGTCGGCCGCGCGCATCGCACGCAGCAGCGTCGCCGCCTCCGCGCTCGGCCGGCGCAGCTTGGGCGCGAGCGCCCGCACGACCTCGCCGCCGCCGAGCGTCGTGCCGTAGTTCTCCTGCGTCTCGAAGCCGCGCAGGATGAAGCGATCGCCCGGCAGCACGACCACCGGCTCGTCGAGGTGGAGCTGCACGAGGCCCTGATCGCCGGGCAAGATCTCTTTCCCCTCGACCAGCACGAGCGAGCCCATCACCTGCGTCGTGCCGGTGTGGAAGAGCACGCGTGCGCGCGACTTGAGCGGCCGCTTGCAGACGCGCAGGTAGCGCAACGCGCCGTCGAGGATGGCGCAAGGCGCGAGCGTGCCGGGGTGCGCGAGCACCTCCCCGCGCGCGACCTGCTCGCGCTCGGGGCCTTGCAGGTTCACCGCCGTGCGCTGGCCGGCGAACGCCTCCTCGACGGCGCCGCCGTGGACCTGGAGGCCGCGCACCTTCGCCGGCACGCCCGACGGCAGGCACACCACGTCGTCGCCCACGCGCACGCGTCCCGCCACGAGCGTGCCGGTGACCACGGTGCCGAATCCCTTCATCGTGAACACGCGATCGAGCGGCAGGCGGAACAGCCCGTCGGGGTCCTTGGGCGGCACCTCGCCGGCGATCGTGACGATCGTGTTTCGCAGATCGTCGAGACCCGCGCCCGTGTGCGCCGAGACCGGCACTATAGGCGCGTCGTGAAGGAACGTTCCCGCCAGCGCCTTGCGCACGTCTTCCGTCACCAGCTCCAGCCAGTCGGGCTCGCACGCATCGACCTTGGTCAGCACGACCAGCCCGCGCGGCACCGCGAGCAGCTCGCAGATGTCGAGGTGCTCGCGGGTCTGCGGCATCACGCCCTCGTCGGCGGCAATCACCAGCATGACGAGGTCGATCCCACCCGCGCCCGCGACCATGGCGCGCACGAAGCGTTCGTGCCCCGGCACGTCGACGACGCCGAAGCGGAAATTCTCGATCTCGAGATGCGCGAAGCCGAGCTCGATCGTGATGCCGCGCTGCTTCTCCTCGGGAAGGCGATCCGTGTCGATGCCCGTGAGCGCGCGCACGAGCGACGTCTTGCCGTGATCGATGTGGCCGGCGGTGCCGAGGATGATGGACGTCGGCCGTCCCGGCGTGGCCACGCGGCCGGCGGGTCGCATCAGGCCGTTGCCGAAGCCGAGGGCGCGGGCATTGCTGCGCGCTCGCGCAGCGCGCGCTTGAGCACCTTGC
>JBBTFH010000060.1:3172-4957 GCA_038041915.1 Myxococcota bacterium | reverse complement strand
CCCTGGCGCGTCGCCGCCTGGAACTTGTGGTGGTTGTTGTGCCAGCCCTCGCCCATCGTGATGAGCGCGAGGAGCAGGTTGTTCCGGCTCGTGTCCGTCGTCGCGTAACGGCGACTCCCGAAGACGTGCGCGAGCGAGTTGATGGTGAAGGTGCCGTGCCACAGCAGAACCGTCGACAGGAAGAAGCCCCACACGAGCCAGCTCCACCCGCCGACCAGAAAGATCCCGGCCGCGAGCGTGATCGGCGGCACGAGGTGCCAGCGGTTGAGCCACCGCAACTCGGGATACTTGGCCAGATCCTTCACGCGGTCGAACTCGGTCGCGTCGTAGCGGCGGCACAAGATCCAGCCGCAGTGCGCCCACCAGAAGCCGCGCTTGGTTGGCGAGTGGACGTCGTTGTCGCCGTCGGAGTCGAGGTGGTGCGCGCGGTGGTGCGCGGCCCACCACAGCACGCCCTTCTGCACCGACAACGTGCCCAGCAGCGCGAGCAGGAACTGGAACGCGCGCGTCGTCTTGAAGGTGCGGTGCGCGAAGTAGCGGTGGTAGCCCGCGGTGATGCCGAACATCCGGATGTAGTAGAGCGCCACGCAGAGAACGACCTCCGCCCAGCCGGCGCCCACGAAGACGGCCCCGATGGCCACGACGTGGACCGCGAAGAACGGCAGTGAGGTGACCCACGATATCTTTTCCGCCGGGAGCAGGGACTTCGGTAACGGCATGTTGATCGGTCACATTAGCTCAGGGGCACACTCTGGGCGAGAACCATTTACCACCCGCGCAGAATCTGCTGGCGCCCTTCCCCACGATGGGTTAGAAGTTCGCCGTTCTTGGGTGTTGGCGCCGATGGCCTTTCGGTTCTGAAGGGACGCGCGCGGCAACGGAACAGAAAGGTCAAGAGAGACAGAGACAATGGGAACGAAGCTCTACGTAGGAAACCTGTCGTACAACACCACCGAGGAATCGCTCCGCACGCACTTCGGGGCCGACGGCCGGCAGGTCCAGGAGGTCGCCGTCGTGACCGACCGGATGACGGGCCGCCCGCGCGGCTTCGCGTTCGTGACCATGGGCACGCAGGCCGACGCCGATGCCGCGGTCCAGGCGCTCGACGGCCGCGAGCTCGATGGGCGCACGCTCAAGGTCAACGAAGCGCGCGAGCGTAGCGCCGGCGACCGCTTTGGCGGCGGCGGCGGCGGTGGCGGCTTCGGTGGCGGTGGCGGTGGCGGCTTCGGTGGCGGTGGCGGCGGCGGCGGCGGCGGCGGCGACTTCGGCGGCGGTGGCCGCGGGGGTCGTGGCGGTCGCGGCGGTCCAGGCCGCGGGCGTCGCTAGACCACTCGGACGAGTCAACCGACCGGCGGATCGTCGCCCGCGACGCCCTCCGGTCGGTGGCCCTTCACGCTTCCAGGGGAGGTGCGCTTGGGCAGCAAAGGTCGACCCTCTATTACGAAACGCCAGAAGGAACAGGCGCGCCGCGAAAAGCAGCGCGAGAAGACCGATCGCCGCGCGGAGCGAGACGCCGAGCGCGCCAAACGGCCATCGAACCTGCCTGGCGAAGATCCCGATATCGCCGGAATCGTTCCGGGGCCGCAGCCCCTTCCCTGGGATTAGCAGCGACGCCCGAGGTTCGGGCACCGCCTGGCGCATCGACGCAATACGCACCCGGCTTGTTCTTCTGAGCCCTGTCAGGCGAGAATCAGGCCGTGGTCGACAACGAAGCTCCCGCGAATCGCCCACGCCCGCGCATCCTGGTCGTCGACGACGACCCGGCGCTGCTGCGCGCCTACGAGC
>JBBTFH010000060.1:0-3072 GCA_038041915.1 Myxococcota bacterium | reverse complement strand
CGCCCGCGCATCCTGGTCGTCGACGACGACCCGGCGCTGCTGCGCGCCTACGAGCGAACGCTGACGACGGCCGGCTACGCGGTCACGACGGCGGGCAACGGACACGACGCCAAGGCGCTGCTGGGCGGCACGGATTTCGACGCGATCGTCAGCGACATCTCGATGCCCGGCATGGACGGCCTGCAACTGCTCCGGGCCGTGCGCGAGCGCGATCTCGACGTGCCGGTGCTGCTCGTGACGGGCGATCCGCAACTGGGCACCGCGATGCGCGCCGTCGACGAAGGGGCGTTGCGCTATCTCGTCAAGCCGGTCGACGCGAAGGTGCTCGAGCAGGCGCTCGAGTACGCGGTGCGCTTGCGCCGCCTCGCGCGTGTGAAGCGGGAGGCGCTCGCGCTGATGGGCGTGGCCGTCCAGCAAGCCGGTGATCGCGCCGGGCTCGAGGCGAGCTTCGGGCGGGCACTCGAATCGCTGTGGATGGCATACCAGCCGATCGTCGCGTTCCCGGGCCGAAGCGTCTTCGGCTACGAGGCGCTCGTGCGGACCGCGGAGCCGGCCTTCCCACATCCGGGCGCGCTGTTCGACGCCGCCGAGCGCCTCGACCGGCTCTACGATCTCGGCCGGGCGATCCGCGCGAGCGTCGCGCTGCCGATCGCCGTGGCGCCGGCCCTGCCCGCGTTGCTGTTCGTCAACCTGCACACGCGCGATCTGCTCGACGACACGCTGTTCACACCCGACGGGCCGCTCGCGCTCGTCGCCCATCGCGTGGTTCTCGAGATCACCGAGCGCGCGTCGCTCGACGAGGTGAAGGACGTGCGCGCGCGCGCCGGGGCGCTGCGCAAGATGGGATTCCGCCTCGCGATCGACGATCTCGGGGCCGGCTACGCCGGGCTGACGACCTTCGCGCAGCTCGAGCCCGAGGTCGTCAAGCTCGACATGTCGCTCGTGCGCAATGCGAACGAGGAGCCGATCAAGCACAAGCTCATCCGATCGATGATCGATCTTTGTCGCGAGATGAAGGTGCTGGTCGTCGCCGAGGGAGTCGAGACGCCCGCCGAGCGCGACATGCTGGTCGACATGGGCTGCGACCTCTTGCAGGGATACCTCTTCGCCAGGCCGGGCCGCGGGTTTCCCGAGCCGGTCTGGTAGGGTTTTGCTTCAGACGCGCTCCATGAGTCGCTTGCGTCCCGATCGGTAGACGCGATCGCCGACCGCGCGCATCCAGGCCAGCTCCTGCGGGTCCATCGGGCCGCGCTCGATCGCGGCGATGGCCCCGCGCAGGTCGTCGCCGTTGCGCGGTCCGGCCAGACAGACGTCGACGGCGGGGCTGGTGAGCGCGAAGCGGTAGCAGTCGCCGGCGCTCGGCGTCGGCAGGTCGCCGCCGGCGCCGGGCGCGATCAGCGAGCCCCAGCGCGTGGCGGTGAACGCGACCAGGCCGGGGCCGCCGGCGGCGGCGCGGTGCGGGAAGACCTCGCCCTCGGCGCCGCGGTGCGCGGCGTTGTAACGCACGTGCGCGACGTCGAGGCGCGACGCGGTGTCGGCGACGATGCGCGCGGCGTGCGGGCGGTGGTGCGTGCTGAGCGCGAGGAAGCGCGCCTTGCCGCTCTCGCGCAGGCGCTCGGCCGCCTCGGCGACGCCCTCCCACGGGGCGTGGTTCCACCAGCCGAGCAGGAGCACGTCGGCGCGCTCGGCGTCGAGGCGGCGCAGCGCGATCTCGAGGCTCAGGCGCAGCGCCAGGCCGGCGCGCGCGTAGCTCTGCACGACCAGCACGATGTCGTCGCGGCGCGTGCGGCAGAGGTGGCGCAGCGCGTCGCCGAAGCCGCTCCGCCGCAGCGAACCCCAGTAGAGATAGCTGACGCCGTGATCGACGGCCCTCTCGACGTCGGCGCCGCCGACGCCGAACGACGAGCCAAGGCCGAGAGGCCCGACGCGAAGGCCGGTGCGTCCCAGCGTGCGCGGCGCGAACGGCATGCGCCGCATGCTATATGCCCGCGCATGCGAATCCCATCCGCCGTCGCTCTCGCGCTCGCGACTCTCCGCTCGTCCGCGTTCGCCGCCGAGGCCAACGGCCAGCCCGACTACGATCGCGTGTGCGGCGAGGCGCGCGCGATGCTCGAGGAGCTCGTGGCGATCGACACGACGAATCCGCCCGGCCACGAGACCAAGGTCGCGCAGAATGTCTACCGGCGCTTCCAGGCGGCGCGCATCGACGCGACGCTGCTCGAATCGTCACCGGGCCGCGGCAACGTGATCGCGCGCGTCCCGGGCGACGGCTCCAAGCGCCCGCTGCTGCTGCTCGCGCACATCGACGTCGTCGGCGCCGGCCCGCGCGAGCTCTGGTCGGCCGATCCCTTCCGTCTCACCGCCAAGGACGGCTACCTCTACGGGCGCGGCGTCGGCGACGACAAGGGCATGGCGGCGGCGGCGACGGCGATCGCGCTCGATCTGCGCCGCCGCAAGCTGCCGCTCGCGCGCGACGTCGTCGTGGCGCTCACCGCCGACGAGGAGTCGGGCGGCGACGCCGGGATCGTTTGGTTGCTCCGCACGCACCGCGATCTGATCGACGCCGACTTCGCGCTCAATGAGGGCGCGGGCGCTCGGCTCGACGAGAGCGGCAAGCTGCAGTACGTGGGGCTCCAGACGGCCGAGAAGATCTACCAGACGTACTTCCTCGAGACCGAGGCGCCCGGCGGTCACAGCTCCGTGCCGCTGCGCGAAAACGCCATCCTGCGGCTCGCCGCCGCGCTCGACCGCCTCGGCCGCTTCGAATTTCCCGCGCGGCTGACGGGAACGACGCGCGCGCACTTCGCCGGGCTGGCCGACTACGCCCAGCCGGACGAGGCCAAGGCGATGCGCGCGGTCGCCGCGGCCACCGGCAAGCTGCCCGACGCGGCCGTCAGGAAGCTGTCCGAGAATCCGACGTGGAACGCGCAGCTCCGCACGACCTGCGTGGCGACGATGATCGAGGGAGGTTCTCGCGAGAACGCGCTGGCGCAGACGGCGAAGGCGACGGTGAACTGACGCATCCTCCCGGGCGAGCAGCCCGACCTCGCCGAGACGCTCGCGCGCGTGATC
>JBBTFH010000059.1:0-8824 GCA_038041915.1 Myxococcota bacterium | reverse complement strand
CGGAGTCCGAGGCGGAGGCGGAGTCCGAGGCGGAGGCGGAGTCCGAGGCGGAGGCCGAGTCCGAATCCGAGTCTGAGTCCGAGGCGGACGGGACCTGCGACGCTCCGTTCGATGTCGGCTGCGACGACGAGATCGCGGGCGACAACACCGGCGCACCGCGCGAGCTCGGCAACGAGGATACGGCGTACGTCTGCCCCGGGCCGGTGTACCCGGAGGTCGGCGGCGAGGTCGTCTACCGCTTCACGGCCGAAGACGCCGACTTCGTCACCGTCAACCTCACCATCGACGATCCCGAGGCCGACCTCGACCTCTACGTCCTCGGCGGCGACTGCGATCCGGAGTCGTGCGTGGCCTCGTCGGGCAACGGCCCGGGCGCGGGCGAGACGGCGTGCGTCGAGACCGAAGCCGGCACCGACTACTTCATCGTGGTCGACGGCTTCACACCCGATCCTGACGCGGTCGATCCGGCCAAGTCCGCGTTCGTCGTCTCGCTCATGTGCGGCGGCGAGAGATGCGGCCCGCCCCCGATCGAAGGCGTGCCGTGCACGGCGTCCGACGAGACGCTCGGGGACTGCGGCGACAGCGTCGCGGGCAACAACGACGCCGACGGCAGCACGAACGAGGTGGTCGACTACGTCGGCTGCGCGGGCGCCGCCCCCGAGGCGGGTCCCGAGTTCATCTACACGTGGGTGGCCGACGAGACGGGGACGGTGCTGCTCACGCTCGACATCGCCGAAGACGACGGGGGCTTGGCGCCGGATCTGGACCTGTACGTGCTCGTGGGCCCGGAGGATGACGAAGGCGTCTGCGACTCCGGCAACTGCGTGGCGGCGATGTCCACGCTTGCCGACCCCGAGGTCCTGGCGTTCGACGCGGAGGCCGGACGGACCTACTACGTGGTGGTCGAAGGCTTTGAGGCGGGGAGCATCGGCGACTACACGCTCGCGATCGCCTGCTGCGAGGACGGCTGCTGCGACGCCGACGGCGACGGCTACGGCGCCCTCGGCACCGACACGACGACCTGCGACTCCGAGGATTGGGACTGCGACGACGGCGCGGAGTACGCCCACCCCGGCGCGACCGAGCTTTGCGACGGCATGGACAACGACTGCGAGGCCACCTTCGAGGATCCGTCGATCGACGAGGGCTTCGACCTCGGCGCGGCGTGCGACGGCGAAGACGGCGACGACTGCGAGGAGGGCGTGTGGGCCTGCGCCGACGACGGCATGGACACCGTCTGCGACGACGTCTCGGATGACAGCGTCGAGTCGTGCAACGGGGACGACGACGATTGCGACGGCGACACCGACGAGGGCTGGCCGACGCTGGGCGACGCGTGCGACGGCCCCGACGGCGACCTGTGCACGGAGGGCGGGTACATCTGCTCCGGCGACGGGACGTACGTCGTGTGCGACGACAACCCGACCGAGGACGACGTGGACGACTGCGGGACCGCCACCGACGAGGACTGCGACCCGGCGACCTGCAACGGGTGCGATCCGGTCGATCCGTGCCAGAACGGCGGCATCTGCGCGCCGGGCACCGGCACCAGCTACACCTGCACGTGCGCGGCCGGCTACACCGGCGCGACCTGCGGGACCAACATCGACGACTGCGCGCCCAACCCGTGCCTGAACGGCGGCACCTGCACCGACGGCGTGGACGACTACACCTGCACATGCGCGGCCGGCTACACCGGCACGAACTGTGCGACCAACATCGACGAATGCACGCCCAACCCCTGCTTGAACGGCGGCACCTGCGCCGACGGCGTGGCCGACTACACCTGCACCTGCGCGATGGGCTATGGCGGCACGGCCTGCGAAATGGACATGTGCGCGCCGTGCAGCACCGACGAGACGTACTACCGGGCTCGCTACGTCTCCTGCCGGGAGGGCGGCCAGACCGCGTCGTACTGCGACGGATGGATGGGCTGCCGCGGCGACATCTACGTCAACGCGACGTACGGCACGCGCACCGGCCCCGACTGCCACTAGGAGCCTGCCTTCAATACCCGGCGATCGCCTCGCGGCGCGCGCGGAGCTTCGTGACCAGCACGAGCGCGAGCACAAACAGCGGGATCGAGATGAGCTGCGAGGTCGAGACGGCGCCGCCGAAGAATACGCCGCGCTCGTCGTCGCGCCAGATCTCGATGGTGCTGCGCGTGAAGGCCTTGAGGATGAGCAGCCACGCGAACACCTCGCCGTCGAAGCGCTTGCGCCGCCGCACGACGTAATAGAGGACTACGAAGGTCGCGAGGTTGGCGAGCGCCTGCCAGAGCTGCGTCGGATAGACGGGCAGCATCGCGTCGTGACGGTCGATCAGGCCGGCATCGAGTTGATGGCGCCACGGCTCGCTGTGGCGCGGGAACACGATCCCGAGCGCGCTCGCGGCGACCTTTCCGTAGCAGCAGCCGTTCAGGTAGCAGCCCATGCGCCCGAAGAAGAGCCCCATCGCGATGTAGGGCGCGCCGAGATCGAACGAGCGCCAGAAGGGCATGCCGCGGCGGCGCACGAAGCGCACCGCGTAGAGCGCGGCGAAGATGAAGCCGCCGTAGTAGGCGAGGCCGCCGCGCCAGATCGCCAGCGCGACGAAACAGTCGCGCGGCGGGTGGCAAAGCGCCTTCTGCTCGTCGCATACGAAATAATCGCCGCACTGCGCGTCGGCGGTGCAATGAGCGACCGGCGGGTCGATCGCCGGCACCCGAGAAGGGTCGGTGCACATGTGCACGTAGTCCATGAAGTGGCCGTCGGCGATCACGTGCAGCACGCGCGCGCCGACCAGGCCCCAGACGATCATCCAGAGGTTGAGGTCGAGGAAGTCGTTGGGATCGATCGCGTTTCGCTTCGCCTCGCGCATCGACAGGACGATCGCGATGAGGAGACCGAGCGCCAGCAGCGTCGAGTACGACGGGAACGAGAGCTCGCCCAGCAGCGGGAGGTCAAAGGGCGCCCGCCAGAGGTTGGGCTTCATTGACTCAGGGCTCGGGCTGCTTCTCGGGCCAGATGAGGATCATCGCGACGCCGGCGACCAGGGCGGCGTCGGCGACGTTGAAGGCGGGCCAGACGAACGTGTCGCGCAGGTGCCAGACGATGAAGTCGACGACCGAGCCGCGGGCGAGCCGGTCGTAGAGGTTGCCTACGGCTCCGCCGGCGATCAGGCCGAGCGCGACCAGGCTCTTGCGCCGCGCGTCCGGGTTCTTCCACGCGAGGTACGCGACGAACGCGAGCGCGCCCAGGCCGATGACCGTGAGCACGTCGCCCTTGCCCTGGAACAGGCCGAAGGCCGAGCCGGTGTTCTCCGAATAACGGAAGTCGAAAAAACCCTCGACGACGGTGATCGAGCGGCGCGAGCGGCGCAGCGCGCCGATCGCCCAGGTCTTGGCGAGCTGATCGGCGATCGCGACCAGCAGCGCCGGGATCCCCGAGAAGACGAGCAGTCGCCTGACGCGAACGGTCACGTACCCGCTCCGAGCACCGCGGCGCAGCGCGCGCACGGCTCGTCGGCGCGCCCGTTCGTGGTGAACTTCCAGCAGCGCGGGCAGCGCGTCCCGTCGGCGGCCTCGACACGAACCCCGCCTTTGCCTTCCTCGATCGTGACTTGCGAGACGATCAGCAGCTCGGCGAGCGCATCCGCGTGCCTCGCGAGCAGAGCGCGTCGCTCGCCGTCGGCCGTGATGATCACGCGCGCGTCGAGCGAGGAGTGCTTCTGCGCACGAAACGGCTCCATGGCGCGGTTGACCTCGTCACGAAGGGTGAGAAGTCCACTCCACTCGGACTCGAGACCGGCGTCGGCCTCCGGAAGTTCGGTGGAGGAGGGCCAGAGCGCCATGTGCACGCTCTCGGGATCGCCGGGACGCCGCGGCAGGTGGCGCCACACCTCCTCGGCGGTAAAGGCGAGGATCGGCGAGCCCATGATCGCGAGCGCGCGCGCGGCCAGCCATAGCACCGTCTGCGTCGCCCGGCGCTCGGGCGCGGCGGCGGCGTCGCAGTAGAGGCGGTCCTTGCGCACGTCGACGTAGAGGCTCGAGAGCTCGACGGAGGCGAGGTAGACGAGCGTCTGGAGCACTTTCTGGAAGTCGTATTCCTCGTACGCGCGCCTGGCCGTGTCGGCATGGGTGCGCAGGCGTGACAGCACGTAGCGATCGAAGCCGGCGATCTGCGAAGCCGGCACGGCGTCGCGCGCCGGATCGAAGTCGGCGAGGTTGCCCAGCAGGAAGCGCCACGTGTTCCGCAGCTTGCGGTAGGTTTCGCCGAGTTGCTCGAGCACCTTCGGACCGAACGGCATGTCGTTGCGGTAGTCGACGTATGCGACCCACACGCGCAGGATCTCCGCGCCGTACTTGCCGATGATCTGGTCGGTCGGGATGAAGTTTCGCGCGCTCTTCGAGTACGGCTCGCCGGTCACCTCGTCGACGACGAAGCCGTGTGTGAGCACCGCCGCATACGGCGCCTTCTCGCGCGTCGCGACCGAGGCCAGCAGCGACGAGTGGAACCAGCCGCGATGCTGGTCGGAGCCCTCGAGATAGAGGTCGATCGGCCAGAGATCGGGCTGCCCTTCGCACACCGCCGCCCACGACACGCCCGACTCGAACCACACGTCGACGATGTCCTGCTCGTGGCGGAAGTTCGCCGCGCCGCAGCCGCGGCAGCGTGTGCCCGGAGGAAGCAGCGCGCCGGCCTTGCGCTCGAACCAGGCGTCGGCGCCCACCTCGGCGAAGATCGCCGCGACGTGGTCGACGACGTCCGCGTCGAGCAGCTCCATGCCGCAGCCCTCGCAGTAGAACGCCGGGATCGGCACGCCCCACGCGCGCTGGCGCGAGAGGCACCAATCCGGGCGCGTGGCGACCATGCCGTGGATGCGGTCGCGCCCCCACGGCGGGAGCCAGCGCGTGCGATCGATTGCATCGAGCGCGCGGCGGCGCAGGTCGGCGTGATCGAGCCGCGCGAACCACTGCGGCGTGGCGCGAAAGAGCACGGGCGTCTTGCAGCGCCAGCAGTGCGGGTAGCTGTGCGCGATCGTGTCGCCGACGCGGTTCAGCAGCGCGGACGCTTCCTGTAGATCCTTGACGATGATCGGGTTCGCCTGATCGACGTGCAGGCCCTGGTAGCGCTCGACCTCGGCGGTGAAGCAGCCCGCCTCGTCGATCGGCGCGAACGGCTCGAGGCCGTGCCGCCGCCCGAGCGCGAAGTCCTCGGCGCCGTGGCCGGGCGCGATGTGCACGCAGCCGCTGCCGCTGGCGGTGTCGACGAAGTCGGCGAGCAGCACGATCGAATCGCGTGGCAGGAGAGGGTGCCGCGTGACGGCCTTTTCCGCCTTCGCGGGATCGATCTCGCAGATGATCGGCGGCGCGCCGAGGCGGCACTTGCGCGCGACTTCTTCGAGGCGATCGGCGGCGACGATCAGCGCATCCTCCCCGACCTCCACGGCGACGTAGCGGATCTTCGGGCCGAGCGCGATCGCGAGGTTGGCCGGAAGCGTCCAGGGCGTGGTCGTCCAGACGACGAACGCGACCGAGCGCCCGCGCAGCTCCGCGTGCAGCCGCTCGCCGCCTCCGCGCAGCGGGAACTTCACGTAGATCGACGGCGAGGTGTGCTCGGCGTATTCGACCTCGGCTTCGGCGAGCGCGGTGCGGCACGAGACGCACCAGTGAACGACGCGCTTGCCGCGGGTGAGGTAGCCGCCGCGCGCCAGACGCCCGAGCTCGCGCACGATCGACGCCTCGTAGGCAAAATCCATCGTGAGGTACGGGCGATCCCAACGCGCGAAGACGCCGAGGCGGCGGAACTCGCCGCGCTGCACGTCGACGAAACGCTCGGCGTAGGCGCGGCACTCGCGGCGGAACTCGACCTTGCTCATCGACTGCTTGCTCGGACCCGCGTCGCGCTCGACCTGCAGCTCGATCGGCAGGCCGTGACAATCCCAGCCAGGAACGAACACGGCGCGCGCGCCGGCGAGGGTGCGGTACTTGACGACGATGTCCTTGAGCACCTTGTTCAGGACGTGGCCGTAGTGGATGTGGCCGTTCGCGTACGGCGGTCCGTCGTGAAGCACGAAGCGGGGCGCCTTCGCGCGCGTCGCGAGGATGCGCTCGTAGAGGCGCGACTCGTCCCAGGCGCGGAGCTGATCGGGCTCGCGCTTGGCGAGATCTCCACGCATCGGGAAATCCGTCTTCGGGAGGCGCAGCGTGCTCTTGAGGTCCATGGCGGGCGCGGTTGAAATCCTGAAAGCGCGAGACTATAGCAGGAGCCGCATGGGCACCGAGCGTGTTTCCTGGGATCAGTACTTCATGAACATCGCGCACGCCGTTTCGACGCGCGCGACGTGCGATCGCAAGCACGTCGGCTGCGTGATCGTGCGCGACAAGACGATTCTCTCGACCGGCTACAACGGATCGATCCGCGGCATGCCGCACTGCAGCGAGGTCGGCCACCTGATGGAGAACGGCCACTGCGTGGCGACGATCCACGCCGAGGCCAACGCGATCATCCAGGCGGCCAAGAACGGCGTGCAGGTGGAGGACGCGACGCTCTACGTGACGGCGAGCCCCTGCTGGATCTGCTTCAAGATGGTGGCGAACTCGGGCGTCAAGCGCGTGATCTTCGGCGAATTCTACCGTGACGATCGCATCTTCGACGTCGCGAAGCGCCTCGGCATCGAGCTTACGCACCTGCCGCCGAGCGAGTGACGCGAAGGGGGAAGGAGACCCATGCGTGACGCGCTACCAGACGCGCCCAACGAAGAGGAGCCGGACGACGACGACGAGGATCTCGACGAGGATGAGGACGAGGAGGACGAGGAGGACGAGGAGGACGAGGAGGACGAGGACGGCGAGGACGGCGAGGACGAAGAGGACCTGGAAGCGTAGAAGAGCTAGCTCGGCGGCTCGATCGCCACCTCGGCGCGCGCGACCTCGCGCGGTTCCCGGCGTCGCAGCCCTATCAGCAGAATCGTGCCGGCGAGGCCGGCGGCGCCCGAGGCGAGCAGCGCGCCCGGAAGCCCGCCGGCGCCGAAGGCCGCGGCGACGAGCGGCGTGAACAGGCCGAAGGCGACGCGGCGCGCCATGCTCTCGACGGAGAGCACGGTGGCGCGCACGCGCGAGTCGGGGATCTCGCGCTGCATGAGATCCTTCACCAGCGGCGAGTAGACGCCGTTGGCGGCGGCCTGGAGAACGAGCACGGTCACGCACCACCACGCCGCGGCCTGCGAGAGCACGAGGTAGCCGGCGGCGAGGATCAGCGGCAGGATGGTCATCAGCGCGTGCTCGCCGACGGTCGCGCGCACGCCGCCGCTGCGGTGCGAGGTCCACGCGGCGAGCATGTGCAGCCCGCCGAGGATGAGGCCGACGGACGCCACGTCGTAGCCGGCTTGGCGCAGCGCCGGTTGGTAGAGGTAGAGGCCGACGCGAACCAGGCAGAAGACCAGCGCCGAGTAGGCGATGAGATAGCGCAGGCGATCGCTCCGGACGACCAGCGAGACGGCCGCGCGGACCCGCGGGCCGCCCCGCGCGCGCCGCACGTGGGAGGGTTCGCGCAGAAAGCACGCGGCGACGAAGGCGGCGGCGCAGGTCGCGGCGGTGACGAGGTAGGGAAGAGCGAGATCGATCCGCGCGAGCAGCCCGCCGGCTGCGCACGCGATCGCGTAGCCGGCGTGCTTGAATCCGGACGCAGTGCCCTCGCGCCGCGCGTACTCGGAGGCGCGATCGTCGTCGGCGAGGCCGTCGTAGAGATACGCCGAGTCGGCGCCGGACATCAGCGTCAGGCCGAGCGCGAGCAGCGCCTCGGCGGCGGCGAAGGCGGCGAAGCTGCTCGAGACGTAGTAGGTGAGGCACGCGACAGCCATCGCGAGCGAGCCGAGCATCATCGCGGGTCGGCGGCCGATGCGATCCGCGAGCGCGCCCGTCGGCACTTCGAAGACCACGACGACGACGCAGAAGAACGAGTTCAGGAGCAGAATCTCGGCGGGCGCGAGCCCTCGCGACTCGAGGAAAGGCCAGAGCGCCGGAACGAAGAAGAACGACTCGCCGAGGAAGCGATAAAGATAGAAGAGCTTGAGTCGGTGCGTCACGACTCGTCTCTTCAGCCCCTCTCGTGAAGGAGCAGCACCGCAAGCGCGGCGGCGATGCGGCCGGCGGGCGGCTCCGAGGCGAGCGCGGCGCGCAGGCGCTCGGTCGGCTCCGTGTCGCCGCGGGCGCCGAGAAGGACGAGCTCGGCGGCGGCTTCGACGCGGAACGCGCTGTGGTCGAGGCACTCGACGAGTGCGGGTAGCGCGGCGGTATCGCCGAGGCGGGCCAGCGCGAGCGCGGCAAGCTGCGGCGAGCTGCCTTCGTGCACGAGTGCGCGCAGAGCGCCCCGCGCGGTCGCGTCGCGGGCATGGCCGAGCGCGATGGCCGCGAGCGCCCTCTCGCCGCGATCGGTCGAGTCGAGCGCGACACGCAGGATCTCGCGCCCGCGCGCGTGGCCGAGGCGCGGGAGCATCTCTGCCGCGACCAGCCGCGATCCGCCGCGCAGCGCCTCCTCGAGCTGGCCGCGGCCCGAAGCGTCGCCCGCCCGCGCGAGCGCGACCGCCGCGCTCAAACGCTCCTCGCGGCGCTTCGAGGCGAGCGATCGGCGTAGAAACGAGAGGCCTTCAGCGTCTTCGATCTGCGCGAGCGCCGCGGCGGCGAAGCGCGCGCGCCCGCCACCCTCGGCGAGGCTCTCGCGCAGCGCCGCGACGCCGCGCGCATCGCCGAGACGCGCGAGCGCGCCGGCCGCCTGCAGCCGCACCGCGCCGTCGGACGACGCGAGGTACTCGTCGAGGATCGCGCGCGCCGCGTCGGCGAGCG
>JBBTFH010000058.1:10971-19335 GCA_038041915.1 Myxococcota bacterium | reverse complement strand
AGCACGAGCGCGCCGAGCACCGCCCAGTTGTGCTCGTGGCCGTAGGTCGCCACGGGGAAATGGTTGCTGATCATCACGAAGACGACGGGCAGCACCATGAACGTGTTGTGCTTGCTGCGATCCTTGGCGCGCTCGCCGAGCAGCGGATCGGGAACGCCGCCGGCCTTCGCGGCTTCGACCATGCGGCGCTGCGCGGGAATGATCCGCACCCAGACGTTCAGCACCATGATCGTGCCGAGCATCGCGCCGACGTGCATGTAGGCGGCGCGGCCGGGCATGACGCGCGCGAGGAAGAACGCGACGCCGACGAGAAGCGCGTAGCAGACGGCGGCGGCGACGCGCGGCGCGCGCGCGAGCGGCGACAGCCACAGCGCGTCGTAGACGATCCACCCGCCGGCGAGCGTGCCGACGCCAATTCCGACGGCGGCGTCGACTCCGACGCTGGCGCCCGCCATCGCGCCCCCGCCCCAGTAGACGAGCGCGAGCAGGCCCATCCCCGAGAGCCACGCCAGCGCCGCTTCCCACTTCCACCAGTGCAGCGCGCGCCCGAAGTCGGGCGCGGCCTTCCGCTCGACCACGTAGAAGCCACCGCTGTGCACCATCCACACCTGCCCGCGCTCGCTCGCCATGTGCAGGCGCGCGTCGAGCCACATGAAGAACCACGTCTGCCCGATCCACAGGATGCCGACGAAGATGTGGAGCCAGCGCAGCGCGAGGTTGAGCCACTCCGAGAGCGCGTAGGGCATCGGGCTCTCAGCTCCCCCGGTAGGTCGAGTAGCCGAAGGGGCTCAGCAGCAGCGGCACGTGGAAGTGCCGCGCGCCGTCGCGCACGACGAACGTGACGGCCACCTGCGGGTAGAAGCCTTCGACGCCGCGGGCGGCGAAATAGCCCGCCGTGTCGAACGTGAGGCGGTAGGCGCCGGCTTCGAGGGCGCCGGCGGGCGTGAGCGTCCGCAGCCGCCCGTCGGCGTCCGTCGCGCCTCTGCCAACCTCGCGCCACGCGTCGCCGTCAAGGAACTCCAGCAAGACGCGCACGCCGTCGGCGGGCTCTCCACGAGCGGTGTCGAGGACGTGCGTCGTGATCACGCGGCTCCCTCCAGCAGCTTCTTCAGCCGCAGCTCGGCAATCTTGCGCTGCTCCTCGGCCGCGACGCGAAGTTCCGTCTCCGCATCGCTTTCCAGGCGCCGCCCGAGCAGCGCGAGCATTTCATCGGCGGACTTGCCGGTCGCGCAGACGAGAAAGACGTGGCCGAAGCGCGATTCGTACGCGCGGTTCCCCTGCGCGAGCGCCGCCAGCGTCTCGGGCGACGCGCCGCCGACGCCCGACTGCTCGCGCGCCGCCTGCGCGTCGGCCACTCGCCGCTCGCCGATGCGCGGGTGCGCGGCGAAGGCCTCGCGCCAATCGTCGGAGGAAAGCTCGCGCCAGATGCGCGCGGCCGCTTCGATCAGCGCCGGCGCGCTGGTGAACGGCCGCGCCACGGCCATCCGCTGCGCCCACGCGCGCGAACCGCAGCAGCGAAGCAGCGTCGCTTCCGCCTCCGCGGGCGCGAGCGCGTTGAGCCACCCGAGCGCCATCGCCGCGCGGCCGGGCGCGCTCGGCCTTCCCCACAGCCGCAGGCGCGCCACGCCGCCGTCGGGAAAGATGCGCAGCACCACGTGCGCCGTCGGCGCGTGCGGCCGCAGCTCGGTCGCGAACACGTGCAGCCGATCGGCCCGCAGCGTGCTCCGCGGCAGGATCTCCGCGACCTGCTCGCCCGCGGCGTCGCACGCCTCGAGCGAGCAGCTATCCGGAAAATTGCCTTTGAAGAAGGCCGTGTCGATCTCCGCGCGCGCGACCACTCCCTCGGCGGCGAGCCGCACCACGGCCCAATCGTGCCCGGGGCCGCGGCGCCGCCGCGTCTCCCAGCCGTCGTGCATGCCAAGCGCCGGACCGGGCTGGAGCATGAAGTGCGGCGGGCCGAAGAAGCGGTCGCTGGTCGCGAGCACGACGCCGCCGTTGTCGAGCCCCGCGAGGTCGAGCTCGCCGCCCCGCGGAGCCGGCACGACCTCGCCGTGCACCCGCAGGCGCGCGACGCCGCCGTCCGGATGGATGTTCAGGCGCAGGTGCGTGACGCGCCACGGGCAGGTGATCGCGAACACGTTTCGCGCGTCGCCTTGCAGCTTTGAGCGCGGCAGCAGCTCGATCCAACGCGTCGCCTCGTCGGGATCGCCGTCGATGGCGCAGGCGTCGAGCCCGCAGGCCTCCGGGTAGTTGCCGCGGAAGAAGCTCGTGTCGACGACCACGCCGCGGACGACGCCCGGCAGCCCGAGCCGCAGAACGCACCAATCGTGGCCGGGCGTGCGCCGGCGGCGCGTCTCCCAGCCGTCCATCCACTTGCCGCGATCGGTGAAGCGCTCCTCGACGAAGATCGGCTTCTCGGGCTTGAGCAGGTTCTCCTTCTCGGCGAAGAACTCGTCGTTGGCCGCGAGCGCCCGCGCCCCGAAGCGCGCGCACGCGAGGTCGGGAAGGTCCGTGAGCTCGCTCATGCCCACACGAGACGCCCCGAAGGCGGCGCGAAGCGACCGCGATGATAGATGCGCACGCCGCGAAGATACGTCGCTTCGACCGCGCCGAAAAGCGCCGAGCCGGCGTACGGCGTGAGCTTGTGGCGGTGGTGGAGCCGCGCGGCGTCCACGCGGAAGGCCGCTTCGGGACGCCACACGCAGAAGTCCGCGTCACGTCCGGGGGCAATCGCGCCCTTGCGATCGCCAAGGCCGACGAGGCGCGCCGGCGCCGCGCACATCCACCGCGCCACGTCGGCCGGGCTGGCGCCGCGCGCGCGCGCCGCCGTCCACACGACCGCGAGGCCGAGTTGCAGCGAGGCAATGCCTCCCCACGCCGCGGCGAAATCGCCCGACTCGACGCACTTGAGCGCCGGCGTCGACGGCGAGTGGTCGGTGACGATCTGATCGACGAGGCCTTCGCGCAGCGCGCTCCACAACCGATCGCGGTTGGCGCGCTCGCGGATCGGCGGCGCGCACTTGTAGGCGGTCGCGCCGTCGGGCACCTCTTCGGCGGCGAACCACAGGTAGTGCGGGCAGGTCTCGGCCGTGAGCGCGACGCCGGCTTCTCGCGCGCGGCGAATCGTCGCGAGCGCGCCGGCGGACGAGAGATGAACGATGTGCGCGCGCGCGCCAAAGTCCGCGCACAGGCGCGCGACCAGCGCCACCGCATCGTCCTCGGCTTCGGGCGGGCGCGCGGCGAGCCAGTCGGCGTACCGCCGCGACGGCGCCGCCTCGCGCAGCCGCGCCGGGTGCTCGGCGTGCACCAGCAACGGCGCGCCACCGTCGGCCAGAGCCGGCAGCGCCACGCGAAGGTCGTCTTCGCCGACGTGCGGAAACTCGTCGACGCCCGACGGCGCGAGAAAGCACTTGAACGCCAGGGCGCCCGCCGCGCGCAGACGGCGCACCTCGGCGACGTTGCCCGGCACGACGCCGCCGGCCAGGCCCACGTCGACGTGGATGCGACCTTCGGCCGCCGCGGCCTTGGCCTCGAGCGCGCCCACGCTCGTCGTCGCCGGGATCGAGTTGAGCGGCATGTCGACGATCGTCGTCACGCCGCCGGCGGCCGCCGCGCGCGTGGCCGTCTCGAAGCCTTCCCACTCCGCGCGGCCCGGATCGTTGACGTGCACGTGCGTGTCCACGAGCCCAGGCATGACGACCGCGTCCCCGTGATCGTCGAGCGGGCAGCCACGCGGCACGTCGCGGAAGCCGGACACGGCGACGATCCGCCCGCCGCGCACGTGGACGCTCGCGGGGCCGACGCCTCGCTCGGTCACGACGCGACGGCTACGAAGGACTCGTTCGCTCAACGTTCGCGTAGTCCTCGGGCGAATCGACGTCGCGGCAAACGCCGGCGTCGTCGACGGGCAGGCGGTCGACGGCGTCCGGGCGTTGCGCGAGCAACGCGCGAGCGCCATCCGTCTCGGGAAGCGCGAGCAGCTCGCCGAAGAGCTCGCGCGGAAACAGCGTGGGGTGACCGCCGCGGCCTTCGAACGTCGGCACGACGATCCGTCCCGGCCGCGCCGCCGCGAGGACGCGCCGCACCGTCTCGACGCGCACGGCCGGGTGATCGACGGGCCACGCAAAAGCCGCCTCGCAGCCCGCGGCCGCGCGCAGGCCGAGCTTGAGCGACGAGAGTTGACCGTCTTCCGGACGCAGGTTCACGACGATCTCCGCGTCGCACGCCACCGACGCGTCGCGCAGCACCGCCACGACCCGCGCGCAGCCCGCCGCGCGCGCCGTGGCGACGACGCGCGCGAGGAACGTCGTATCGCCGATCGGCAGCAGCGCCTTCGGGCGGCCCATACGGCGACCTTCGCCCGCCGCGAGCACGATACAGGCGACGTTCATTCCGCCACGCGACGCCGCCGCACGGCCACCAGCTCCGCCGCGACCGCCACGGCGATCTCCACGGGCGTCTCGGCGCCGACGTCGAGGCCTATGGGCCCTCGCACCTGCTCGATCCATGCGTCGGCCACACCCTTCGCCTGCAACCGTTTACGAAACCTCCCGAGCTTGCCGCGGCTGCCGATCACGCCGAGGTACGCGGGCTGCGCGCCGCGCGCGGCGAGCATCTCCAGCACCTGCTGATCGACCGCGTGGTCGCGCGTCGCGACGACCACGTAGGTATCGGTGTCCAGCGGCACGCCGAAGTCGCCGGGGTCCCACGCGTGCACGAGCCGTACGCCGGGAAAGCGCTCGGCGGAGGCGGCCGACTCCTCCTCGTCGGCGACCACCACGTCGAAGCCGAGGCTGAGCGCGATGGGCGCGAGCGCGCGGTTGCAGTGGCCGGCGCCGACCAGCACGAGCCACTCCTTGCGCCCCATCGGCTCGACGAACGCTTCCATCTCGCCGCCGCAGCACATCGCGAGGTCGTGCGTGAGGTGGTGCCGGTGAAGTCGCGGCTTGCCGTCGGCGAGCGATGCCTTCGCCTCGTCGACGAGGACCTGCTCGATCCGCCCACCGCCGACCGAGCCGACTTGCGAGCCGTCCTCGCCTACCAGCATCTTCGCGCCCAACTTGCGGGGCGTGCTGCCCTGCGTGCGCACGATCGTCACCAGCGCAAACCGCCTGCCCTCGGAAGCCCACCGCGCCGCCGTCGACAGCAGATCCGCGTCGCTGCTCACGGCGGGGAACGTAGCACGCGCCGGCGCTCGTCATGCCCGCTCCTCCCACGTACTGCCTCCCGACCTTGCACCGATCCTGTACGGACCGTACACTCTGACGTGGAGGCACAGCGATGCCCAGGCGAACCTACGGAGCGGAGCAGGCCCGGCAGAGGCTCCCCGAGTTGCTGGAGCGGGCCCACCACGGCTCGCCCACGGTGATCACGAAGCGCGGACGGCCGTACGCCGCGCTGGTCCCGCTCGACCGAGGTCTCGTGCGCACGCGGCGGTCCTCGCTGCTCGCTCTCCGCGGCTCTGGCGCCGGCCTGTGGGGGCGTGACGCGGCTCGCACCGTGTCGCGGATGCGCGACGAATGGACCTGAACCTCTCCTCGCGGATTCCGGATGGCGCCACGGTGCTGGTCGATAGCTGCCCGATCATCTACGTGCTCGAGGGCAGCGCCCTTGCCGCGCCGTTCGACGCGGTGTTCGCGGACATCGATGCCGGCCGCATCCGGGGGCTGGTGACACCGATTTCCCTCGCGGAGGTCGTCTCGGGCCCGATCTCCGCCGGCAAAGACGCGCTCGCCGAACGGTACCGGCAGACGCTCACCGCCAGCGCCGGCTGGGGCCTGCGCGAGATCGACGCGGATGTCGCGATGCTCGCCGCCCGGTTGCGCCTGCGTCACAGGCTCCGGCTGCCCGACGCCCTTCAACTGGCGGTCGCCGTCCACGAGGGTTGTCACGCGCTGCTCACCCATGACCGCGACTTCGCCGGTGTCACGGACATACTGGTACTCGGCGCCGAAACACGCGGCAAGCGTCGGAGACGGCCGCGCCCACCCGGATGATCAAGTCCCGAATCTTGTGGAAATTGGTTCGCGGGGATGAGGGGACTCACGCCGCTTTCTCCTCGGTGTGCTTCTTGAGCAATGTCATGTCGAGATACTGAAGGTCAGACCAGACGTGTGTGGCGCGAATCGCGACGGCGGTGATGAGGCGCAGCGCGCTCGAACTGCCGGCGGGGACGACCCCGCTCGTCGGCAAAATCCCGCTCGAGGAGCTGGATCTCGTCGTCGATCCCCGATCGCGCGAGGCGCGGCCCAACCCAGCGCACCCCGACGGCCGGATCTACGAAGCCCTCGCGGCGCCGAGCGCCAGCAGCGGGAGGCCGATGCGCATCATCGGGGTCAGTTGTTGCAGGCGCAGTAGCGTTGGCGGCTGGCGTCCAGTTCCCACACCGGGCCGTGGTAGTCGCTGGCGCTGCAGACCCGGCTCTCGGGAATCGACGCGTCGAAGTGCGGGAATGTCAGGCTGCCTCCGCACATGCCGGTGTTGTCGCGGCATATCCCCGGCATGCCGAACATGGAGATCAGCGCGCAGTCCTGCACCCAGGTCGGCGACGCGACGGGGCCACCACGACCCGCGCAAGTGTCCTGGCAGTTCGCGCCCGAGATGCCGAGGTACCAGCACGCCGCTCCGGCTCCGGGCGGGTACGAAACGCCGCCGCTGTCCGTGCCACCGTAGCACCAGCCGCCCGAGCAGTAGTCGCCGGTGGTGCAGGCATCGCCGTCGCTGCACGGGTTCGTGTTATCGGCCGTCCATGAGGTCGTGCTGCTGGCCGGGTAGCACTCCTGGCACGGGTTGCCCGGGTCGATCGTCCCGGCTCCCACACACGATGTGCCGATGAGGCACCAGCCCGTGTCGATGCGGTTGCACTCGTAGCTGCCGCCGGTCTCCGTGCACAGCGTCGTGCACGCGTAAGCGTCGGGCGGGCACGGCGCCGGGCCGACGTTCACGCACACCGTGCCGGAGCACTGGTCGGCACCGTTGCAGGCGAGGCCATCGTCGCACGACGTGCCGGCCGTGACGGCCGGGTACGTGCAGCCCAGCCCCGTCTGGCACGCGTCGTCGGTGCACTGATTGCCGTCGGGCGCGCAGGTCACCGAACCGGTCCCGTAGCACCCGCCCCCCGAGCAGTAGTCGCCGGTCGTGCATGGATCGCCGTCACTGCAGGCGTTGGTGTTGTCGTTGGTCCAGTACGACGTGCTGCTGCTCGGATAGCACTCCTGGCAGGCGTTATCGGGATTCAACGTGCCGGCGTCGCGGCAAACGTTGTCGATCTTGCAGAAGCCGGCCTGGGTCACGTTGCAGAGGTCGGCACTCTCGTCGCAGGTCGTCGTGCACGTGAGCCCATCGTCGGGGCACGGCGCGGGACCCACGCTCGCGCAGGCCGTACCGGAACACTGGTCCGCACCGTTGCAGTAGAGGCCGTCGTCGCACCACGTGCCGGCAGCCTCCGCCGGGAACGTGCAACCGAGCCCCGTCTGGCAGGCGTCGTTGGTGCACGCGTTGCCGTCGGGCGCGCAGGTCACCGACCCGGCCCCGTAGCAGGAGCCGAAGGAGCAGTAGTCGCCGGTCGTGCACGGATCGTCGTCGCTACAGCCGTTGGTGTTGTCGTTGGTCCAGTACGACGTGCTGCTGGTCGGGTAGCACTCCTGACAGGCGTTGTCGGGGTTCACATCGCCGGCCGCGTAGCAGACGTCGTCGATCTTGCAGAATCCCGACTGGAGCACGTTGCAGCCGCCCACCTCGTCGCACGTGGTCGTGCAGGCGAGTGCGTCAGCGGCGCACGGCGCGGGACCGACCGCCGCGCACGCGCCACTGTCGCACGCGTCGGGGCCGTTGCAGTACAGGTCGTCGTCGCACCACGTTTCGTCCGGCTCATCGGGATACACGCAGCCCGGACCGGACACGCACGCGTCGCTCGTACAATCGTCGCCGTCAGGAGGGCACTCGCTCCAGTTTTCGTAGGCGCACCCGCCGAAGGAGCAGTAGTCCCCCTCCGTGCAGGCGTCGCCGTCGTCGCACGCGTTCGCGTTGTCGTCGGTCCAGTACCACTCGTCGCTGCTCGGGTAGCACTCCTGGCAGCCGTTGTCGGGATTGAGCGCTCCGGCCTCGTAGCAGATCGGACCCATCCCGCTGTCGATCAGGCAGTGGCCGTCGAGCAGCGCGTCGCACTCGTCCGTGTCCTCGTCGCAGAAGGTGCAGCCGAGGTCGTCTTCGGGACAAGTGGTCAGCGTCCCGCACACACCCTCGTCGCAGATCTCCTCGCCGTTGCAGTAGAAACCGTCGTCGCAGTCGTCGTTCGAGTCGCACGTGACGCCGCCGTCGGGCGTGGCCGCGTCGGGGCCGTCGGTCACCGGCGCGTCGGCGAGA
>JBBTFH010000058.1:0-10871 GCA_038041915.1 Myxococcota bacterium | reverse complement strand
GAACGCCGTCGGTCGCGGCCACCGGCGCGTCGGCGGGAGCGCCGTCGGCAGGCCCGTCCGCCGCCGCGTCGGGGGAGAGGCCCGTGTCGGGCTGCACGCCGCCATCCTTCGCGATCACCACCTCGCCGTCTTCACGCCCACCGCCCGCATGGAGCGCGATCACGACGTCGACGATGCGGCCCGGATCGATCGTCGCGGACTCCTCGCCGCTGCCGACCACGGCGCCGTCCGCGTCCAGCGCGCGTCCGCGGAACGTCAGCTCGCCCGACTCGCCGTACGGTCCGTATGAAGCCGTGACCTCGCGGTCGGCCCAATCGCCCTTCGCGACCTCGAAGTCGTGCTCGAAAGCCTGCGCGTCGCCGTCGACCTCGAGATGGATTTTCCGAACCGACGTGATCACATCATCGGCCAACGACTCGTCCGCCTGGAAGGCGAGCAGAAAGCCCGTCTGGAGCTCTTCTTCCGTCTTGTCGCCCTTGCAGCCGACGAGCAGCAGGAGCAGCGCGATGCGCTTTACCATCTCACCACCCCCGCGCCGGGACAGTTGCCGACGCAGCCAAGGTCGCTCGGATCCTCCGCCGCGCCGCCGCCACCGCCGCTCGACAGCAGCACGCCGACCACCACCGCTGAGGCGACGACACCGCCGGCCGCGGCCCACACCCACCACTTCCCGTACCACGCGCCGTCGTCGCTCTCGCTCGCCGCCTGCGATTCCGCCGCGACGGGCGCGGGAGCGGGCGCGGGCTCGACAGCCGGCGCCGGCGCGGGCGTCGGCGTAGGCTCCGCGGCCGGCGCAGGCGGCGGAGCCGGCGGAGGCTCGGCATTCTTCTTTGTGCTCTCGAGCGCGCGCAGCCAGCCCTCGACCGCCTGCCGATCCGTCGCGTCGGGCGCTTCCTGGATGTAGCGCTGCAGGTACTCGATCGTCTTATCGAGGTTGCCCAGCTTGTCGCAGGTCTGCGCGATGTTGTAGAGGAGCGCGGGCTTTCCGGAGAGCCGGTACGCCTCCTCGAACGCGCGCAGCGCCTCGTCGAAGCGGTTCTCCTCGTAGTAGAGAAGGCCCGATTGGAAGTGCACCTTCGCGCGGGCGGTCGCGTCGTCCTGCGCGGCGACCGGCGACGCCGCCAAGGCCGATCCGACGAGAAGCGCGACGCAGCGGGAGAGGCGAAGCAAGGTTTCGCTCAGCCTAGGGCCGCCGCGTCGGTCCTGTCAACGTTGGGGGTGGGCGATGCTGGGCTCGAACCAGCGACTTCCACCGTGTGAGGATGGCACTCTACCGCTGAGTTAATCGCCCGTTGCGTCGATCGTCTAGCATGGCCTAGCGGCCGAGGTCGAGCGCGGCCAACGCGTCGACCAGCGCGTCGGCGTCGGCGCGCACCCGAGACAAGCCCTGCTCGCGCGGCGCGTGTGCCTGCTCGTCCATGTAGAGCGCGCGCGACATCTCGATCTGCACCGCGTGCACGCCCTCGCCGGGCTTGCCGTAGCGGATCGTGGTGGCGCCGCCGCGGTACGGATCGTCGACGGCGACCGAGTAGCCGCGCGCGCGAAAGTGCTCGACGCACAGATCCTTGACGCGCGGAGCGCACGACTCGCCGCCGCGCCAGCCGACGACGATGTCGGCGCGCGGCCTGCCGCTGTCGGCGTGGAGCGCGCGGCCCACCGAGGGCATCGAGTGGCCGGAGAGCAGGATCGCGTGGCCGCACATGGCCTGCGCCTCGGCGACAAGCCCCTCCAGCACGCCGTGGTAGCTCGCCCACACGTCATCGACGCGCTTCTGCCACTCCTTGCGCGTGAGCGGTCGCGCGAGCGCCGGCTTGCCATCGGTCGTCAGGCGCCACACGAAGCCGCGCGGCGAGTCGGGGCGCGGATCCGAGTGGCCCTCGACCGCGCGCGCGTCGACGTCGTCGGGCTCGCGGTTGAGGTCGCAGACGTAGCGTGACACGCGCGCGCACAGCAGCGGCGCGCCGCGGCCGGGAGCGCCCTGGTAAATGCGATCGACGAAAAGGTCGGCGTCGGCGCGCAGGTCGCGCGGCGTCGCCACGAGCGGCCCTTTGAGCGCCGCGGGCACCTCGAGGCCCGCGTGCGGCACCTCCACCACGACGGGCGTGAGGCGCGCGGCCAGCTTCAGATCGAAGGGATCGGCGGAACTCATCGACCGAATCCGGGGGCCCGTCCGGTGCTCGCGGGCCCCCATGAGCGCGCGAAGTGAATCCGCGCGCTCACGAAGCGGGGTTCGGCCGCCCGTCGATGGCTTCGAGCGCCGCTCGGATCGCGCGCGCGGCCTCGGCTATTTCCGCCTCGCCCCCGCCCAGCCACACGCGGCCGACCGCGCCGAACGTGACGAACTCGAGGACGTGGATGTGCGCCCGCTTCTCGGCCTCGTTCGCCGCGATCGCCGCGTAGGCCGCCGGGTGGACCTCGAGGATGTAGAGGGACTGCCCCTCCTCGATCATGTCGCCGTGGCGCAGGCGATTGACCAGTTGGCAGTGATACCCCTGGATGCCCGTGATGACCTCGGCCGACACGATGCGCGGCCGCAGGCGGTCGGACTCGCGCAGGCCGAGGTACCCGAGCACCGCGCGCCCGGCCTCGCGAATCTGGCCCTGATCGTGGTGGTGCAGCTCGAGCAAGCCAAAAGCGCGCTCGACGATCTGCATGCCGGGGATCGCGGCCGTCGCCTTGAGCGCGACATCGGTGATCGCGTTGACGGCGATGCCGGGCGCGATCTCGACCAGCAGCGACGCCTGCCCTTCGAGCGGCAGAAAGCCCTGCGACACGGTCTGGAGGAAACCCGTGACCTGCGGCTGGAGGATGTCGAGATACGTGAAGGATCGCAGCTCCACGGGGCGCCGACGCTAGCGCCAGGGTTCGCGGGTGTCAAACAACGGAGGGGCGAACGATGCGAAAGAAATCTCGCGTGGGCACGCACGCTTTCGTGGGGGCGTGCCGACAATCAAGCAGGATGAACGAGCGATGGGCGCGGCGCAGCGAGGAAGGAGCCGTTCAAGTCGAGTACGTGGAGGTCCTCGCCCTCGTGACGCTGGGGCTGGCGGCGGCTTGCGTGCCGCTCGGCGCGCTGCTCCTGCGCTCGTTCGACCTCATCGACACGCTCATCGGCCTGCCGTTTGGCTAGGCCGGGAGCCAACTGGGGCCGAGCGCCCCGAGGAGACGAACATGAAGACGGGAAAGCAGAATCGGTGGAACGACGACGCGGGCGTGGCGGCGACGGAGTACATCATCATACTGGTGCTGGTTGCCGTCGCTGCGATCGGAGTATGGCGGCTCTTCGGCAAGGAGATTCGGGACGTGCTGGAGAACGCGACGGACTCCGTCGAGAACCTGAACACTCCCGCGCAGACGGAGTAGCGTCAGTCAAGCGCGCTGAGCTCGTCCGCGAGGCGGTCTGCATATTCGCCGTCGGGCGCCGGCGCGGTCGCGCTCGGATCCTCGGGCGAGCCCGGACCGGTGGCGCTTCGCCTGCGGCGGGTCAGGCGCCGGCCGATGAAACCCAGCGCGACGAGGCCGCCGAGGCCACCGCCGGCGTACGGGACGATCCACGACAGGCGGTTGAACCAGGTGTCGGGAGGCGCCGCGAGCGCGGCGGCGCCGAACACTGGCTTGCCGAGCTCCGGGCCGCGCTCCTTCGTGTACCAGTCGAGGATGCGCTGCTTGCTCCAGCCGGCGTCGACCTTGGCGCCGATCGCCTCGCGCTCCTTGCCGGCGAAGCCGCAGCGGCAGTCGGCGAGCACCTGCCGCGAGCAGCCGCACATGCAGATGAGCTTGCTCTGCACCTCGCGCTCGAGCGCGGTGTGGGCGGCGCGGCCGAAGGAGCCGCTCGGGTCCACCATCTGCGCGCGCGCGACGACCGGCAGCAAGAGCAGCGCGAAGATCGTCGCCGTCTCGACCGCGCCGCGCACGCGGACGCCGGCGCGCGCCAGCAGGCCCTCGGGCGCGAGCGCGAGCGCCGTGCCGAACGCGAGGAAGGCGAAGCCGGCCCAGAACCAGTCGACGAGCGGGTTCACCGTCGCGCGCACGTTCGCCAGCTTCTTGTCGAGCTCGAAGCCGCCGAGCGTGATGTAGAGGTCTTCCTTCCACGTCCTGCGGATGGCGACCTCGCTGGTGGGCTGATCGGGCAGCTTGCGGAAGTACCAGCGCGCCGGCCGCATCGTGTCGATGGTGCGGCCGCCACGCATGATCGTGAGGTGCGCGGTCACCATCTCCTTCTTGGCGTCCTCGGTCACCTTCAGCTCGTCGAGTCGCAGCGTGTAGTCCTTCACGTGGAAGGTCTCGCCCGGCTTGACCTGCACGTCGGCCTCGACCTTGCGCGCGTTGCCCGCCCAGCCGGCGAACATGAGCGCCATTCCCAGGTGCACGACGTAGCCGCCGTAGCGCCGGCGGTCGCGCGCGACCAGGCCCACGAGCGCGGTGAAGCCGTCGAGGCCGGTGGTCTGCTGCCGCACGCGCGTGCCGCGCCAGAGCTCCTGACCGACGGTGCCGAAAACGAACGCGCACAGGCCGAAGCAGATCCCCGCCGCGAGGTCGCGCGCCCACGCGAAGCCGGCGGCGACGCCGACGGCGAGGCCGAGGCTCACGGGAAAGGCGAACTGCCTCAGCAGGTTCTCGATCGACGCGCGCCGCCACGCGATGAGCGGCCCGACGCCGGTGAGGAAGAGCAGCGCCAAACCTATAGGGATCATCCACTTGTTGAAGTAGGTCGGGCCGATTGTGATCTTCTCGCCGACCACCGCCTCGGACAGCGTCGGGAAAAGCGTCAGCACCAGCACCGTGAAGGCGGCGAGCAGGAACAGCCAATTGTTGACGACGAACGCGAACTCGCGCGAGACGAGCGACTCGAGCTGATCGTGGCCGCGCAGGAGCGGCAGCCGCAGAAACAGGAAACCGAACGAGACGACGGCGGCAATGCCGAGGAAGATCGCAAAATACCAGCCGATCCCCGACTGCGCGAACGTATGCACCGACTGAACGAAGCCCGAGCGCGTGAGGAACGTGCCGAAGATGGTCAGCAGGAACGTGAGGATGACCAGCACCGAGTTCCACACGCGCAGCGTGCGGCGGCGCTCCTGGATCATGATCGAGTGCAGGAACGCGGTCGCCGTCAGCCACGGCACGAAGGCGGCGTTCTCCACCGGATCCCAGCCCCAGTAGCCGCCCCAGCCCAGCTCCTCGTAGGCCCAGAGCGCGCCGAGCACGTTACCGAGCGTCAGGAAGAACCACGCGATGAGCATCCAGCGGCGCACCGAGCGGATCCACGCCTCGTCGACCAGGCCGGTGACGAGCGCCGCGAAGCCGAACGCGAACGGCACCGCCATGCCGACGAAGCCGAGGTAGAGCGCCGGCGGGTGGAACACCATGTAGAGGTTCTGGAGCAGCGGATTCAGCCCCTTGCCGTCGGTCGGGACGTCCGAGAGGTAGGTCGCGAACGGGTTGGCCTCGAAGCAGAGCAGCACCAGGAAGAAGAGCTGGATCGCCGCCAGCGATGCGATGACGTACGGAACGAGCTCGCGGTGGCGGTCGCGGTTGAGGTGCACGGCGATCGACGCGTAGAGCGAGAGGACGAGCAGCCAGAACAGCAGCGAGCCGTCCATGCCGCCCCAGAACGCGGTCACGCGATAGAACGTCTCCATCGTGCGATCGCTGTACTGCTGCACGTACTTGATCGAGTGGTCCTGGCTCACGAACGCGTGGATGAGCGCGGCCGAGGCGAGCGCGACCGCGCCGAGCGTCGCGTGGAGCGCATAGCGCGCGCTGCGCACGAGGTGCGGCAGGCGGCGGCGCGCGCCGACGACGGCGGCACAGCCGGCGTAGGTCGTGACGACGAGCGCGACGAGGAGCGCGAGCGTGCCGAGCGCGGCCACGTCAGTACTTCGGGATCCCGGCGGGGTGATTCGCGCCGGACGCCGCGTCGTACTTCGACGGGCACTTGGCGATGACCTCGGTGCCGGCGAAGCCGCCGCCCTCGCGCAGGCGGCCCTTCACGACCACCTCGGAGCCTTCCTTGAACGTGTCGGGGACGATGCCGGCGTAGCTCGCCTCGATGCGGCGTCCCTTCCATTCGATGCCGAAGCTCCAGTCGCGCGTGCCGGCGCGATGCACGTCGCGCGCGTAGCCGTGGAGCTGCAGGCGCTTGCCCTGCCACGCGGACGGGTTGGCGAGCACCTCGTCGACGTGCTTGTAGTACTCGGCGCCGCTCGCCACCGTCGCATAGAAGAGATAGCCGAGCGCCCCGACGACGACGGCGATCGACAGCGCGAGCTTGGCGCGCTTAGCCACCGATGGCCACCATCTGCGTGCGCGGGCCGCCGCAGCCGAGCGTCGTGAACGCGTGGCCCGATTGCTTACCGATCACGGACGCGAGGATGGCCTCCTCCAGAGCGTCGTCGGTGGCGCCAGCCCGGAGGAGGTCGCGCAGCGAGACGGCTTCGTCGCGCGCGAGGCAGGTGTGGATCTCGCCGGCGGAGGTGAGCCGGACGCGGTTGCAGGTCTCGCAGAAGTTCTCGGTGAGCGCGGCGATGAAGCCCGCGTCGCGGCCACTCGGCGCGTGGCGCCAGGTGCGCGCGGGACCGGCGATTCCCCCGCCAGCGCCGACGATCGGCTCGAGCCGGCCGCCGAGGTCGGCCTCGATGCGCGCGCGCATCTCACGCGCCGATAGGAACGCGCCCGGGGAGAACGCCTCGCCCTCGCCCATCGGCATCCACTCGATGAAGCGCGGCACGATCTCGCGCTGCCACGCGAAGCGACAGAGGTCGGCGAGCTCGTCCTCGTTGATGCCGCGCAGCCCGACGGCGTTGAGCTTGAGCGACGGGAAGCCGGCCGCCCGCGCGGCCTCGATGCCGGCCAGCACCGCGTCGAGATCACCGCGCCGCGTGATCGCTCGGAAGCGATCGGCGCGGAGCGAGTCGAGGCTCACGTTGAGGCTGCGCACGCCCGCCTCACGCAGCGGTCGCGCCAGCTCGGCGAGCAGGTGGCCGTTGGTCGTCAGGCAGAGCTCGTCGATGCCGGGCAACGCCGCGAGGCGGCGCGCGAGCTCGACGACGTCGCGACGCACCGTCGGCTCGCCGCCGGTCAGGCGCACGCGGCGCACGCCCATGCGCGCAAAGCACCGCACGACCCGCTCGATCTCCTCGAACGAGAGCAGCTCGGCGCGCGGCCGCAGCGCCACGCCGTCCGCAGGCATGCAGTACGCGCAGCGGTAGTTGCAGCGATCGGTCAGCGAGACGCGCAGGTACGTCACGCGTCGTCGGAACGAGTCGATCAGCGTCATCGCCGCAGCTCTCCCACGACGTGCGCTATTTCGGGGACGATCAGCTCGCCCATCGCGAGCCGCACCGCGTCCGGCGAGCCGGGCATCGAGAAGACGGCGACGCCGGCGACGACGCCCGCGGAGGCGCGCGAGAGCATCGCGGCCGGTCCGATGGCGCGGAACGAGAGCGCGCGAAAGAGCTCGCCGAAGCCGTCGATGCGTTTTTCGAACAGCGCCGAGACCGCCTCGTACGTCGAATCGCGCCGCGCGATGCCGGTGCCGCCGTTGACGAGGATCGCGTCGGCGCCAAAATCGGCGGCGACGCGCCGCACGAGCGCCGCAACCTCCGTCGGCTCGTCGCGCACGACGCGGTAGCCGGCGATCGCGTGACCCGCCGCCGTGAGCGCGCCTTGGCAGAGCCGCCCTGCGTCGTCGGTCTCCTCGGTGCGCGAATCGGACACCGTGAGCACGAAGCACCGCAGCGCCTTGGGCGCACGCGCATGGTGCTCAGCGACGCTCATGGGGCACCCGCCGGGCGCCCCATGAGCGCCCCCTCGATCCCCGCGGCCTTCGGCCCTCGCTCACCCCCTCGCGTCGCTCGCGCAAGCGGTGTGTTGGGTATCACCCGATTCGGGGTGCAGCAAGGTACCGGTCAGCCTTGACGCACCCTGGGCGCGATGCGAGATTTCGCCGCGATGATCGACGGCGTTCGCGAAGAGCTGCTGAGGCGTGCGATGAAGCTGATGCAGGACCCGCGCGTCATGCGCTTGGCGATGCAGGCGCTCGGGGCGCGCAGCCGCGCCCAGGCCGCGTGGGACTCGCGCTTGCGCAAGCTCGCCAAGTCGCTCGGCTTCGCGACCCGCGCCGAGATGCGCGACCTCGAGGCCGCCGTCCGCACGCTGCAGTCGACGCTCGAATCGCTGCGCGCAGAGGCCGACGCCTCGAAAAACACCGCGAAGTAGCAGCCGGCCTCTCTCAGCCGACTGCCGCGCCGTCGGCGACGTCGCGCTCGGCGAACTGCATCGTGAAGGTCGCGCGGCCCTGGCTGAGCGAGCGCAGCTCCGTCGAGTAGCCGAACATCCGGCGTAGCGGCACCTTGACGCGCACCACGCGCTTGGCGCCGCGAAAAGCGACGTCCTCGATGCGCCCGCGGCGCTGGTTGAGATCGCCCAGCACCTCGCCGAGGAAGTCCTCGGGCACGACGACCTCGACCGCCATGATGGGCTCCAGCAACAGCGGCCCCGCCTCCTTACACGCGCGGCGGAAGGCTTCGCTGGCGGCGACCTTGTAACCGACGGAAATCGCCAAACCCTCGCGCACCTCGCCGCCAAGGACGGTGATGGCGATGTCCTCGACGGGATAGCCGGCGAGCGGACCGGCCTGCGACGCCTCGCGTACGCCCTCGAGCGCGAGTTGGATGTACTCCGGCGGCACGGGCGGCAGCGGTGGATCGCTCCGCCACTCCGATGTCGCCGCCACGCCGGATCCGCGCGGGCTGGGCGCGACCCGCACGCGCACCTGGCCGAAGATCGCCTCCTCCTCCGCGCGTCGCTCGAAGCGCGCCTCCGCTTCGGCGGTGCGTGCGATCGTCTCGCGGTACACGACCTGCGGCTTGCCGACGCGCCCCTCGACGCCGAACTCGCGCATCAGCCGATCGACGACGATGTCGAGGTGAAGCTCGCCCATGCCCGAGATCACCGTCTGGCCGGTCTCGGCGTCCTCGCGCACGCGGAAGGTCGGGTCCTCGTCGGCGATCTTGACCAGCGACGCGTCGAGCTTCTCCTTGTCGGCGACGGTCTTGGGCTCGATCGCGACCGAGATGACCGGCTCGTGGGCCTCGATCGACTCGAGCGAGATGGGCTTTCGCGGCGACGAGAGCGTGTCGCCGGTGCCGGCGTCGCGCAGCCCCATCGCCGCGACGATCGTGCCGGCGCCGGCGCGATCGATCCGCTCGCGCCGGTTGGCGTGCACCTGCAGCAGCCGCGCGACCTTCTCGATGCGCTTGGTGCGCGCGTTGTAGACGTCGTCGCCGGGCTCGAGCGTGCCGGCGTAGATGCGCAGGTAGACCAGCCTGCGCGACTGATCCGTCATCTGCACCTTGAAGGCGAGCGCCGCGAGCGGCTCCTTGTCGTCGGGCCGCCGCACCAGCTTCTCGCCGCTGGTCGGGTGCGTCCCCTCGATTGGCGGCACCTCCACCGGCGACGGCAGGTAGTCGATGACGGCGTCGAGCAGCGGCTGCACGCCGCGGTTGCGCAGCGCGGCGCCGCAGAGGATCGGCACGACCTTGCACGCGATCGTCCCGCGCCGCAGCGCGCGCACGATCGCCTCGGGCTCTATCGGCTTCCCTTCGAGGAAACGCGTGGCGACGTCGTCGTCGAAGTCGGCGGCGCGCTCGATCAGCCGCTCGTGCGCGGCGCGCGCGGCGTCGGCCATGTCGGCGGGGATCGGCGCCTCGATGGGAAGATCGTCGGGCCCGCCCTCCCACAGCAGCGCGCGCATGCGGACCAGATCGACGACGCCGCGAAAGCGATCCTCCAGGCCTATGGGTATCTGGATCGGGGCGGGCACGGCGCCCAACTTCTCGCGCACCTGCGCTACGACGCCGTCGAAGTCGGCGCCGACGCGGTCGAGCTTGTTGACAAACGCGATGCGCGGCACGGCGAACTTGTCGGCCTGGTGCCACACGGTCTCGGACTGCGGCTCGACGCCGCCCACCCCGCAGAAGACCACGACCGCCCCGTCGAGCACGCGCAGCGACCGCTCGACCTCGATGGTGAAGTCGACGTGCCCCGGCGTGTCGATGAGGTGCAGCTCGTGACCGCGCCAGGCGAGCGTCGTCGCGGCGGCGGTGATGGTGATGCCGCGCTCCTGCTCTTGCGGCATCCAGTCCATCTGCGCCTCGCCGTCGTGCACCTCGCCCATCTTGTGGATGCGGCCGGAGAAATAGAGGAAGCGCTCGGTGACGGTGGTCTTGCCCGCGTCGATGTGCGCGACGATTCCGATGTTGCGGACGCGATCGATCTTGGGCACGGCGGGGCTCCGCGGCGCGTTATTGGTAGGCGTCCTGATCCGCGATGATGTCGCAGAGCAGGTCGTCGCCCGGGCAGCAGCCGACGTAGTCGCCGGTCTGCAGGCAGACCCGCTCGCCCGTCGACGGGTAGTAGTAGGCCCAGAGGAAACACATCTCATCCTCGGCGCTCAGACCGAATTCGACGATATCCTCGCCGTCGTTGCGGTACGTGCAGCCGAAGCGGAAGCCTTCGCCGTCGGCGAACGCGACGTGCGGATCGAGCCAATCGGTCGGCGGCTCCTCCCAGTCGAAGTTGGCGTGGTCGTAGAGCGGCACACCCTCGTCTTCGGCCCCTGCCGACTTGGCGACGGTGACGCCGGTTCCCCAGCGGTGCGTGTGCCCGGTGAGCGCGAAGACCTGCGCGCCCGCGTCGACGGGCATCCACACCGGGCCGACGACGGTGTCGACGTCGGGGACGAGGTAGATGTCGAGCGTCCCGTAGAACAGCAGCCCCGCCAGGGCGTCCGGCTGGTCGTCCGTGCCGACGAACTCCACGCTCGCCTCGGCGCGCGCCGTCTCGCTGCTCGGGTTGAAGGCGTGCAT
>JBBTFH010000057.1:0-3130 GCA_038041915.1 Myxococcota bacterium | reverse complement strand
ACCCAGACCGTCGCGCGCACGCCGAGCGCGGGCAGGAGCAGGTAGCCGGCCGCCGCGGCGCCGGCCGCCGCGCCCCACGTGTTGAGCGCGTACAGGCGCCCCACGCGCTGCCCGGCGCGGCGCGGGTCGTCGGTGACGACGCGGCTGAGCAGCGGCAGCGTCGCTCCCATGAGCGCCGTCGGCGGCAGCAGCCACGCGAGCGCGAGGAGGATCTCGATGGGGCGGGCCGTGACGCCGGGGAACGAATGGCACCAGCCGACGTAGGCCCGCTCGATCGCGCGGCCCATCAGCGGCGTGAGGAGGCCGAGCAGGCCGACCGCCGCCTCGAGCGCGGCGTAGGCACGGACCGGGCGGGCGACGCGATCGGCCACGCGCCCGCCGAGCCACCCGCCCGCGGCCAGGCCGCCCATGAACGCGCCGAGGACGACGGTCACCGCCCAGGCGGTGTGGCCGAAGACGACCGAGAGGACGCGCAGCCACGCGACCTCGTAGAGGAGGCCGGCCGCGCCCGAGAGGAACAGGCAAGAGGCGAGGAGAACGCGGCGGCCGCGGGTGCTCATCTTCCGTCCCGCTCGTAGCGTGAGTCCACGTGGTCGGCGCCGTGGCAGGCGAGGGAGCAGCGCCCGCGCCCGGGGGTCGTGGTGCGGTAGACGCGCTGGCCGCGCGAGTTCGCGCCCACGATCGAGACGTCGAAATTGATCAGGTGCGCGTTCTCGATCGCGCTGCCCTGCATAGCCGAGACGCCGTGCGGGTCGTGGCAGGCGGTGCAGGGCAAGGCGTCGTCGACGACGTGCTTGCGGTGGAGCGGAAAGGCCGACTTCTTCGGGTCGAGCAGCATCGCGCGATCGTGGCACTTGTAGCAGAGCGCGTAGGCGGCGGGGCTCTCGACGGTGCGGTCGGCCGTCGCGAGGTTGCGCTCGAGCAGGTGTCGGTAGCTCGATCCATGCGGGCCGCGCGCGCCGCCGCCGCCCGCGCCGGGGCCCGTGTTCGAGGCGTGGCAATCGGAGCAGTAGATGACGCTCGCGGGCGAAAGCGGTGCAATCAGCCCCGGCACGTCGGGGTTGCGGCCCGGCCCCTCGACGGGATGGAACGACGGCGCGGCGAGGTCGAAGACGCGTCGCAGGTTCGTGTCCGTCACGGCGCGCCGGAGCGTCTCGGGGGGCCTCGGCCCGCGCGCCCGCGGCTGGTTGGCGCTGTCCGCGTGGCACTTGAAGCAGACCTCGTACTCGTAGCGCGCCGGCTCCACGCGCAGGCCGTCGCGGTCGATGCCCCAGACGCCGGCGAGCGCGCCGCTCGCGCGCGGCGCCTTGGCCGCCTGCGCGTAGGCGGCGTGCGGGTCGTGGCAGTCGACGCACACGACGTGGCGCGGCTGCGAGGCGCGCCGCTCGGGCAGCGGCGAGGCGCCGCGGGACGGACCTTCGGACGCGGCGTGCAGCGTCGGGTCCGCCGAGAGCACGGGGTGGGCGTGGGGCTTGGCGAGGTCGGCGCGGACGTCGGCGCGGCCGACTTGTCCGCCGTGGCAGCGCAGGCAGATCTGCGGGTCGGTGGCGTCGAGCAGCGGCGTGCCGACGGCGGCGCCGTGGGGGCGGTGGCAGCTCTCGCAGCCGTTGTCGGCGACGGTCGTCCGCGCGGTGGTCGCGCCGAGGCTGCGGTCGTAGCTCGCCTGCGACCGCTGGTGCGCCGAGGGGTTGGCCGACCAGTAGCGCTCGGCGTGACAGGTCAGGCACAGCGCCGAGGCGCGGTTGGGCTTGACGAGGAACTTCTTCTCGGTCGCGTCGATATCGTCGCGGTGCGGATCGTGGCACGAGGTGCACTGCACGCGGCCCTGGCGGTCCAGGCGCACCGCGTCACCGGGCGGCGGCGCGTGCACCTCGGGCGAGGCCGCGGGCGCAAACGAGACCGGGTGCGTCTTGCGCAGGTCCGTGCCCAGGTGGGAGGGCCCCTCGGGCAGCGTGCCCTCGGGCGAGGCGTGGGCCATCGCGATGCGCCCCGAGGCGATCGTCTGGCCGAGCGCGATCGTGCCGTCGTGGCAGGAGAGACAGATCTTGGTCGCGCCGCTCGGCGCACCGGGTTGCGCTCGCAGCGTCGCGCTGGCGTATGGCCGGTACGTCGCCTGCGAGAGCGGGCGGTTCATGCCCAGCGCTTCGCCCCCGTGCGCGACGTGGCAGAAGATGCAGATCTGCGTCTCGGCGCGCGCCTTGATCCGGCCGGGGCCGGTCGCCGACAGGTTGTGCTTGGTCGCGACGACGCCCTCCTGCGCGCCGGCGGCGGCGCTCAGGGCGAGCGCGGCAATCCACGCGACCCTCACGGCGGACCCTCCGTCGCGAGGAGATCGTAGACGGCGATGCGCCGGTTGTACGAGTCGGCGACGTAGAGCCGCGATCCCGCGACGGCGACGCCCGCCGGCAGCGTGAGCTCGCCCGCGCCCGCGCCGTCGCCGCCGATCGCGAACTCGAAACGCCGTTCGCGCGAGAACACGACGACGACGTCGTTGAGCGCATCGGTCACGTAGATCCGCCCCTTCTCGTCGACGGCGATCGCCTTGGGCCGGCCGAACGCGCCGCCGCCCTCGCCCGGCTCGCCGAAGGCGCCGAGGAACGTCCCGTCGGGGGCGAACTCGGCCACGCGGAAGTTCAGCGCGTCGACGACCAGCAGCGTCCCCTGCGCCGTCGCGCAGAGCGCCGTCGGGAAGTTGAGCCCGGGGCCCCGATCGCCGCGCGCGCCGAAGCGCGAGACCTCGCGCCCGTCGGGCGTGAGGGCGACGACGGCGTGCGCGGGTGGGTCGACGACCCAGAGGCGGCCACCCATCGCGGCGACGCCCGTCGGGCGCACGAGCACGCCCGCGCCGAGCGCGCGGCACGCGCCTACGCTATCGACGCGCACGAGCACGCCGGCGCCGGCATCGGCGACGTAAAGCGCGCCGTCCGGTCCCGTGGCGACGGCCAGCGGCTCCGCGAAGCGCCTCCCGGCGCACGCGACCTCGGAGGCGGCGCCGCCCGGCCAGGTCAGCGCGAGCACCCGGCGGCCGTCCGGGTCGGCCACGATCGGCCCGCCCGGGCGCGCCGCCAGCCCGAAGGGGCGCTCGAGCGCCGCCGGGGTTGAGGGTCGCTCCTCGAGTCCGAGGAACGCG
>JBBTFH010000056.1:0-6050 GCA_038041915.1 Myxococcota bacterium | reverse complement strand
CTCCGCCTCGCCCTCCTTCCCTCCCTCCGATTCCGCCTCCGCCTCCGACTCGCTCTCGTCGGCCGACGATCCCGCATCGCCGCCGCTGCAGGCCAATGGAGCGAGCGCGAACACCGCCGCAAACCTGAGTTCTTTCGACATGCCGATCCTCCTCTGGGGTCAATCCAAGTGCGAAGGTCGCATTCTACCGTGCTATCACCCGCACGTCGATGCCCGCGCGCGAGCCGATACACGCCTACGTCGACGGCGCCTGCTCCGGGAACCCCGGACCGGCCGGCATCGGCGTCGTGCTCCTCTGCGGCAAAAGGCGCAAGGAGATCTCCGAGTACCTCGGCCATGCCACCAACAACATCGCCGAGCTCACCGCCGCCGTGCGCGCGCTCGAGTCTGTTCGCGACCCCGATCGCCCCGTCACCCTTTACTCGGACAGCTCCTACACACTCGGGCTGCTCGGCAAAGCGTGGAAGCCGAAGGCGAACCGCGAGCTGGTCGCCCAGTTGCGCGCCCTCGCGGCGCGGTTCCCGCACCTGCGCCTCGTGAAGGTCGCCGGCCACTCCGGCGTCGTCGAAAACGAACGTTGCGACGAGCTCGCGCGCGATGCGATCCTGCGCGGCCGAGACGTCCCGTCGGACGGGGTGAGGCACCCTCAGAAGCGGCCGTAGCGCTGCACGATCGCCGCGACGTCCTTCAGCGGCTCGAAAGCAAAATCATGCGCGATGCGGTCGAGCGCCGCTTCGAGCCGCCGCTGCTTCTCGCCTAGCGCCACGCGCAGATCGGGCTGGCGCGCCACCAGCGCCTCCGGCACGCCGTCCGCGCGCGCATCGCAGAGATCGACGCCGTGAAGCTCGAGGTTGAAGAAGCGGCGAGAGCGCATCGCCTCGAGGATCCGCGTCGTCAGCCACGGCGGTCCCGCGACGATCGCCGTACCGATGGCCGGCAGCCGCGTCGTGGGCGCGACCGCGACCGGAAGCTCGACCACCGGCGCCTGCCCTCGCCGCCACGGACGGCGGACGTCCGGCCGGTACGGCTCGGTGGGCGCGAGCAAATCACCCGGCGGCGAGGCCACCGACGCCGAGCGGCGGCCGCCGAGCCGCATCCACGCCATCACCGCGGCCTTCGCCGCGTAGTACGGCCACGACGGAAAGACCGACGAGTCGTAGCGATAGCCGTGATCGCCGAGCGCCGCGAGCACTTCGGGCGCGAGGCCGTAGCCCGGCGCACGAAAGCCGACCGGCCCGCCGCCGGGGCCGGCCGCCGCCGCGAGCACGTCGTGCGCGCGGCGCACCTCCGCATCGATCACTTGGCGAGGCCGGCGAGCGAGATCGTACGGGTGCGTGTAGCTGTGGTTGCCGACCTCGTGGCCGGCGCGCGCGGCCTCGCCGACGGCGGCCGCGGCCGCGGCGTCCTCCACGTCGCGCCCGACGAAGAAGAGCGTCGCCCGGATGCCGCGCCGCGCGAAGAGATCGAGGAAGCGCGGCAGGGCGCGCACGAGCACGACCTCGCGCGCCGAATCCGGCGGCGCGGGCAGGCCGTGGATCGCGTGGTAGCAGGCGAGCGAATCGAGGTCGACGCTGACCGAGCAGACACGATGTCCCGCTTCCGTCATGGCCGCAGCCGGATCGCGACGAACAGCCGCAGGAGATCGCGCAGCACACGCGGCACGCGGCGGAAGAGCTGGATCGCCGGGCGGCGCTTCTCGATCACGCGCACGGGGATCTCGACGACGCGCTTGCCCTCGCGCTGCGCCCGGACGACCAGCTCGCTGGCGAAAAGATCCTTGTCGACGACGCAGCGCCGCGCGGTGCCGAGCAGCGCGTCGCGGCGGAAGGCCTTGAGGCCGTGCGTGTCGGTCCCGCGAAAGCCGACGAGCACGCGCAGGAGCAGGCTTATGACCAGCGTCGCGAGGTGGCGCGCGAGCGGGCGCTGGTCGCGCGCGCCGGCCAGCACTTTCGAGCCGACGACGAGCTCGGCCTCGCCCGCGAGCAGCAGCTCGAGGGCGCGCCGGTGGAAATCGACGTCGCACAGGTCGATTTCGTCGCACAGCACGTACGCGCCGCGCGCGCCGAGGATCGCCTGTTTGAGCGCGCGACCGTAGTTGGGCTCGCCGACCGAGAAGTGTCGCACCTCGGGGAAACGTCCCTCGAGATCGGCGGCGATCGCGAGCGTGCCGTCGCGGCTGCCGTTCTCCGCCAGAACGATCTCGAACGGCAGTCCGAGATCGCGCAGTTTCTCGCGCAGCTCCGCGACGGAGGCGAAGAGGATCGCCTCCTCGTTGTAGACGGGGATGACGACTGAGATCTCAGGCTCGGGCGTCACGGCGCGCCGTCCGGATGCTGCTTCCCGACCAGCGACGCGACCTCGCGGCCGGCGAGGATGCAGTCCTCCATCGAGTTGTAGGTCCACGATCCGTAGCGACCGCGCGGGTAGATCGCATTGGCCTCGAGAAACGGCACGATCGCACCGACCGCGTCGAAGTAGTCGTCGTCGAAGACGACGTACGCCCAGCGGAGCTCGCGCACCTCGGCGAAGAGCACGTCCGCGGCCGAGCCGACCGCCTTGGCCGCAACCAGGCCGGGCAGACAGTCGCGCAGCACGTCCTCGGCGGGCCGCGCCGAACGATCCGCCAGCTCGACGTAGAGCGAGCCGCGCCCCGGCGGCGCCATCGACGGCACCGCGTTGGTGTAGATGCCGACGCGGTAGAAGGGGAACTTCTCCTCGGGAACGTAGATCCAGTGGAAGTCGGCGGGCGGCGGTTTGCGCAGCGCGACGTTCAAGTAGCGCACCGCCGTGCAGCGCAGCTTCGCCGCCGCCGCGGCGATGGGCGCGGGCAATCCCTCCATGCGCGCGAGCAGTTCGGGCAGCGGGATGGTCGCGACCAGCGCGCGGTAGGGGATCTCCTCGCCGCCGACGAGCACGCGCCGCTCGCGCCAGAGCACCGCGTCGGGCGAGGTCGAGGTGCGCGTCTCGCCTACCGCCAGCCGCGCAATCAAGGCCCGCGTCATCGTCTCGATGCCGCCGCTCTTGGGGTAGAGGAAGCGCACATTGTAACCAAGCTCGGGCGGGTTCGCGCCAACGGCGCCGGCCACGACGTCGGAAAGCTTCGGAATCGGCACGAAGCGCGAGCACCACTCGCTGGTGATCTCGCGCGGCTCGACGCCCCAGAGCTTGCGGTTGTACGGCAGCATGAAGTGGCGCGCGATGCCGTCGCCGAAGTGGTAACGGCAGTACTCTTCGAAGTTTCTCGGCTCTGCCACTCCGCCCTTCTTCGCATTCGCCTCGATCAAGCCGAGCAGGCACTCCTTGACGACGTCGGGCGGAAGGCCGAACAGGTTGGCCTGGAACGGGTAGCGCGTGAGCGCGCCGTGCGAAAAGACGCGCGAGCGCCGCTCGACGGGAATCAGCCCGTCGGGAAGCAACTCGGAGACGAGCTTCTGCCCGTAGGGCGAGCGCAGGTGCAGCCAGTGGCCGGTCTTGTCGAAGTGAAAGCCGTCGCGCTCGTCGGTGCGCGCGTGGCCGCCCAGGCGCGCCTCCTTTTCGATGAGCAACCATCCGGGCGCGGTCGCCCCGAGATGGAAGGCCGTCGAAATTCCCGTGAGCCCGCCGCCGAGGATGACGACGCGCTCGCCCTGGCGCGGCTGCGTCACGCCGGCGCTTGTAACACGCCCACTCGGAGGGCGCGACGGTGCGCGCGCACCCCTTCCAGTCGGTTCAGAACGGCTTGGGCCTTCTGACCACGCGGAGGCGTCTCTTCGGCCCGCGGATCTGGTTTGACATGATGCCTTGATGCCGCATCACTGACGTGGGCGTGCTCCTGGGGGCCATGATCGAGCAATCGCCTCACCATGCCGCCTGCCGCCCACGACTCGATGCGCTGTGGGAGGGAGACCTCCCGTTCGGCGTGTCGGACATCATCCTCTCCGCGGTCGTGCGCGTCGCGACGAACCCGCGGGTGTTTTCGCCAACGCCCTCCACCGACGAGGCCTTCGGTCAGAACAGTCGCCAGGCGACGGCGAGCGACGGCACGATCATCGTGCGCTCGCCGCTGTCGTTGGTCGGGAAGTGCTCGACGGCGGCCTGGAGAAGCACGGTGAAGGTGCGCGTGACGTCCAGCGCCGCCACGACGCCCGCGTGCACGCCGGGATAGAATTTCTCGGCAGCGAAGAACGTGAAGGCGCCGGCGAGGCCAGCCTTGAGCCGCGAGTCGGTCGGCCCGACGAAGAGAGCCGCGCCCAGACGCCCGCCGGCGTGCGCGCCGATCAGCGCGGCGACCGTCAGCTCGACCCGGTCGCCGACCCCGTAGCTCACGCCGACGTTGGTCACGATTCCGTGAAAGTCGTCGTCGACATCGACGCCCGCGAGGCCGGCGACGTGGCGACGGTGGCTCCAGCCTTGCTCGGTGGGAGGCGCCGCCACGTGGACCACCGCGGCGGGCTCGGCGGTCGCGCTCGGCGAAGGCGGCAGCGCGACCGCGGGCGTGAGCGTCGTCGCGGGAGCGATCGGGGGCACGGTTGAGGGCGCGCTGCGCTCCGCTTCCAAGACGAGACCGACCGTCACCTGCTCGCCCGGCGCTACCGTCACCTCACGCTCGGCGCCGGAAAAGCCTTGCTTGCTCGCCCGCACGGTGTGCTTGCCCGCCGGCCACCGCAGCGGCGCGGCGAGCGGGGAGAGGCCCACGGTGCTCGCGTCGATCACGATCGTCGCGCCGCTTTCGCTGGCGTCCACGCGCAGGTGTCCGACACGACCGTCGATGTCGGCGAGCTCGCTCTCGACTTCCTTGCGCTTGTCGGCCGGCACGTCGACGACCTCGCGCAGGTACCGCTCGTAGGCGCCCGCCGCCTCGACCTCTCGGCCGAGCTTGCGCATCGCGGTGCCGATGTTGAGGAAGAGCTTGCCGCTCTCCGAGCGCTGCTGCGCCGACTGGTAGAGCTCGAGCGCGGCCTGATAGTCGCCCTTCTCGAACGCTTCGTTGCCGGCCTTGAGCATCGCGCGCGCCTCGCGCTTGGCCCGCTCGGTCGGCACGGCGCCCGCGGGCGCCGCGAGCGCGAGCGCCATTGCGCCGACCAGCCATGCGCGCCGCGCGATCACAGGTCGTCCTCGAGGAGCCTCTTCTTGGGTCTGGCTGGCGCGGGTATCGCCGGCGCGTCGGACTCGGCACGCCGGGCGGGCCGAGCGCCGCCACGCCGCGGCCGTTTCGGCTCGAGCGCGATCGCGACTGTCATGTCCGCGCTCGGCACGACCGTCACGTCGCGCGACACGTGGCCCCCGGCCGACACGCGCAGCGTGCGCGCCGTCTCGCCGCGGGGAAGCGCGAGTGGGTTTTCGCGCGTCACGACGCCGTCGACGGCGACGATCGCGTCGGCGGGCGTCAGCTCGAGCGCGACGCGCACGGTCGCGGGCGCCGGCGCGACGGCCAGCGGCGGCACGACGGGCCGCGGCATGGCGGGAAGCGCCGGCGGGATGGACGCCGCCGGGATCGGATGGGCGGCGCTCGGCGCGATCGCGGCGTGATCGCCGCCCGGACGAAGCGCGACGAACGCGAGCGCGACGACCACGACGGCCGCCGCGACACCCGCCATCCCGACGGCCGCCCGCCGCCGCGTTTTGGCCTTCGCCTCGTGCACGAGATACGAAGTCGCCATTTTCGGGAGCGTGCCGGCGGGCGGCGCTGCGGCGGGCGCGGCGGTCGCGGCCGGCGGCGTCATCGTCGCGAACACGGGGTGCGCCGCCGTCTCACGCACGCCGCACCCCTCCGCGAACGCGGCGAAGAACTCGCCCACGGTCTGCCAGCGATCCTCGGGGCTCTTGGCGAGCGCGCGCTTGATCGCGCGGTCGGCCGCCTCGGGCAGCTCGGGCGCGAGGCGCCGCAGCGTCGGCGGCTCCTTGTGGCAGACCTGATACAGCGTCGTCACCGGCGTCGATCCCTGGAACGCGAGCGTGCCGGTCACCATCTCGTAGACGATCGCCCCGAGCGCGAAGAGGTCGGTGCGCGCGTCGACCTCGATGCCGCGCCCTTCGGCCTGCTCGGGCGACATGTAGTTGGGCGTGCCGAA
>JBBTFH010000055.1:0-10422 GCA_038041915.1 Myxococcota bacterium | reverse complement strand
CGCGTCCTTGTCCTTGTAGACGAGGAACGTGATGCCGAGCTCGAGCAGCGCCCGCTCGGCGAGCGACTGGCGGCGGCGGCGGTCGGCCTGGCCGAGCGCGAGCAGTCGCTCGAAGAGCGGACGGCACGGAGCGCGGACGGCGCCGCTGGCGTCGAACATCTCGTCGTAAAAGCCATCCGCGTCATGGCCGGCGGGCGCGCCGAGGGCGTCGGCGTCTGCGCGGGACGGTGCGGAGCCTTTGGGCACGCGGCGCAGCAGTCTGGCAGAGGCGCTTGCCGTCACGCAAGCCGAAGGCGTATACGGCGACTCATGCGATTCACCGCGCTGTTCTACTACTGGCAAGAATCGTTGCATCGCGCGAGCGTCCTTGGGCTGCGGGCGTCGCCCGCGCTGTGGCTGTCTTGGGTTTGGGTTTGCGCCGCCGGGTGCGGAGACGGTCACGTTCGCGGGGCCGGCGAGGCCGAGTCCGAGTCCGAGGCCGAGGCCGAAGCCGAGGCCGAAGCGGAGGCCGAGTCCGAGATCGAGTGCGAGGCTGCGGCGGGGCAGATCTGCTGTCCCGACGGTGCGACCAAGTGCGACGCGACGGCCGACGAGCTCTGTCTGCTCGTCGCTTCGACCGGCGACTACACCTGCGTCGCGCGCGACGCTTGCCAGCCCGACGAGAAGGTGTGCGAAAACCTCTGCTGCCCGCTCGGCGCGGAGTGCGTCCGCGGCGCCTGCCCGCTGCCGGACATCTACCCTGACGCGGACGCGGCCGAGCCCTACCTCGACCAACAGACTTTCGGTGGCGCGAGCTGCGAGCGGCTTCCCGAGGAGGGCCCGTGCGTCGGCGGATCGGGCCAGCGCACGCTGCTGCGCTTCACCACGCGCACGCCCAACATCGGTGAGGGCGACCTCTACATGGGCGCGCCGGCCGATTATCCGAACCTCTTCGAGTACTCGCCCTGCCACGAGCACCACCACTTCAACACCTACGGCCTCTATCAACTGCTCGACGGCGAGGGCGAGCTGGCCGCGCCGGGCGGCAAGCGGGCGTTCTGCTTGATCGATCTCGAAAACGTCTCGTCGAGCGAACCGCAGCGCTTCTCCTGCGGCGACGAATCGGTGGTTCAGGGCATCCAGGCGGGCTGGGCCGACATCTACAGCGGGGCTTTGCCGTGCCAGTGGATCGACGTGACCGACGTGCCGCCCGGCAACTACACGCTGCGGATCACGATCAACTCGCGTCGCGTGATCGCCGAGTCGGATTTCAGCAACAACGTCGCGGAGGTCCCGGTCACGATTCCGTAGCAGGGTTGGGGTTGCAGGACCAGACCACGCGGCCTTCGCGAAGGATCGCTTGGCACAGCGGCGACCGCGGTTCGGCTAGCTCGGCGGGCGTGAGCCCGACGGCGTCCAGGCCCCGGTGGCCGCGCCAGCCACGCAGGATCGCAACCGATCGCTCCACCGGGGCGACTCCGGCGAAATCAGGCGACACCACGGCCACGTCGTAGTCGCTGGTGTCGACATGTTCGTCGCGTGCGCGCGACCCGAAGAGGATCACGCGGTCGACCGCAACCCCGATCGACGCGACGAGCGCGTCGATCCAGTCCTGCCTCAGCGCAGGGAGTCCGCAAAGTGCGCAATCGTGAGGAGCCATGAGCGTGCCTCGTCGACCAGCTTGCCATCATAGAGCGGTCCCGGGCTCGGTCCGAAGCCGTTCGGGTAGCGCGCGGCGGTATAGTGCGCCTCGAGTCGTCTCGCCGCCTCCGCCACCGCATCTGGCGCGGAGAAGCCGAGATGGGCGAGTTCGTCGAGGAGCTGGAGCAGCGAGTGGGTGTGGATTGCTCGGTGCTTCCGCGTGCAGGCCGCCTTCAGCCGCTTCTCCGCCGCCTGCTGCGCGTGAAAGACCGCCAGCGCATGATTCCCGGACGCCGCAAGCGTCTCCACGGCGAGTTCGTCCGCGGCCGCCGCGTCGAGCCAAGCCTGAGCATCGGGCCGCATCCAAATGAAACTATACCTCTCCTTGTCGCTCGCTGCTGCGTCGCGTTATAGCAGCCGGCAAAGGCGCATGGCCGACGACACGCGCGAAAAGCCGACGGGGCCGAGGCTGACGCTCGAGACGCGCTCGGGTGTTCCGGTCGCAAAGGTCTACGGGCCCGAGCCGCCGCTCGACGCGCTCGGCCGGCCGGGCGAGTTTCCGTTCACGCGCGGAATTTTTCGCGACATGTACCGCGGCAAGGTCTGGACGATGCGCCAGTACGCCGGCTTCGGCACGGCGCACGAGACCAACGAACGCTTCCGCTACCTGCTCGACGCCGGGCAGACGGGGCTTTCGCTCGCGTTCGATCTTCCGACGCAGCTCGGCTACGACCCCGACGCGCCCGAGGCCGAGGGCGAGGTCGGCAGGGTCGGCGTCGCCGTCGCGTCGCTCGACGACATGATGGAGATCTTCGAGAACATCCCGCTCGGGCGCGTGACCACCTCGATGACGATCAACGCGACGGCGGCGATCCTGCTCGCGCTCTACGAGGAGACCGCCAAGGCTCAGGGCGTGCCCGCCGATCGGATCGCCGGCACGACGCAGAACGACATCCTCAAGGAGTTCGGCGCGCGTGGCGCGTGGGTGCTGCCGATGGACGCGTCGATGCGCCTGGCCGTCGACGTCATCCAGTACGCGACGGAATGCCTGCCGCGCTGGAATCCCATCAGCATCGCGTCGCACTATCGCGACGCCGGCGCGACGCCGGCGGAGGAGATGGCCTACACGCTCTCCGCGGGCCGCGCCTACGTGCGCGCGTGCATGGCGCGCGGGATGGACGTCGACGCGTTCGCGCCGCGCCTCTCGTTCTTCTTCTACACGTACACGAACTTCTTCGAGGAGGTCGCCAAGTACCGCGCGGGGCGGCGGATGTGGGCGCGCATGATGCGCGAGGAGTTTTTTGCCAAGAGTCCCGAGTCGTGGCGGCTGCGCGCGGCGTGCGTGTGCGGCGGGCATTCGCTGACCAAGGCCGAGCCGCTCAACAACATCGCGCGCACGACCATCGAGACGATGGCGATCGCGTGCTCGGGGCTGCAGTCGTGCTTCACCGCCGCCTACGACGAGGCGCTGGCAATCCCGACGGAGCTGGCGGCGCGCACGGCGCTGCGGGTGCAGCAGATCGTGGCGTACGAGACCGACGTGGCGCTTTCCGCCGATCCGCTCGGCGGCTCGTACTTCGTCGAGGCGCTGACCGACGAGATGGAGGCGAAGATTCGCGCGGTCGTCGACGACATCGAAGGCAAGGGAGGCATGGTCGAGTGCCTGCGCCAGGGCACCGTGCAGCGGGCCATAGGCCAGCGCGCCTACGAGCACGAGCGCAAGGTGCTCGCCGGCGAGACGCCGATCATGGGCGTCAACTACTTCCGCAGCGAGGATCCGCCGCCGGTCGAGGTGCACGCGGTCGATCCCGCGCTCGAGGAGGCGCAGATCGCGCGCGTAGTTGCGTTGCGGGCGCGCCGCGACGGCGACGCGGCGAAGCGCGCGCTGGGCGATCTCGAGAGCGCCGCGCGCGGCGCCGACAACCTCGTGCCGCCGATCGGCGCCGCCGTGCGCGCGCGCGCGACCATCGGCGAGATCATGGCCACGTTGCGCCGCGTTTTTGGCGAGTACGTGCCGCCGAGAGACTTCTAGTGACCCGGCGCCCGCGTATCCTGATCGCCAAGCCGGGGCTCGACGGCCACGACCGCGGCGCGAAGGTCATCGCCGCGGCGCTGCGCGACGCCGGCTGCGAGGTCGTCTACACCGGCTTGCGCGCGACCGTCGAGGGGATTGTCGCGACCGCGCTGCAGGAAGACGTCGACGTCGTGGGCTTGAGCGTGCTCTCGGGCGCGCACCTGAAGATCGCCGAGAAGGTGGTCGCGGGAATGCGCGCGCGCGGCCTTACCGCGCCGGTCGTGGTCGGCGGCGTCATCCCCGACCGCGATCGGGCGGCGCTCGCGCGGGCCGGCATCGCGGCGGTCTTCGGCCAGGAGGACGCGATGCCCGAGGTGGTGGAGCAGGTGAAGCGGTTGGCCGCATCACGCGACGAGTAACCCAGCAAGCAACCCAGGAGGATCGGGACATGGAGATTCGCAGCGTCGCCGTCATCGGTGGTGGGCTCATGGGCTCGGGCATCGCGCAGGTCACCGCGCGCGCGGGCGTACGCACGGTGGTCGTGCGCGGCAGCGGCGGACCGATCGCAAAGCTGCGCGAGAAGATCGAAAAGGCGCTCGGGAGCGAGCTCGAACGCGGAAAGCTGACGGCCGAGGAGCGCGATTTCACGCTCGCGAACCTCGTGTGGGGCGATGCGATCGATCAGGCCGCCGAGTGCGACCTTGTGATCGAATCGATCCTCGAGGACATCGCGCTCAAGCGCGCGCTCTTCGAAAAACTCGACGGGCTGGCGCGGTCGCAGACGATCTTCGCGTCCAACACGTCAACGCTGCGCATCGGCGATCTCGCGGCGGCGACCGGGAGGGCCGAGCGCTTCCTCGGAATGCACTTCTTCAACCCGCCGACCGCCATGAAGCTTTGCGAGGTGATCCCCGCCAAGGAGACCACCGCGGAGGTGACGGACACCGCGCGCGCGTTCGTCCTGCGCGTCAACAAGACACCCGTTGTCGTGCGCGACGCGCCCGGCTTCGTCGTCAACCGGCTGCTCGTCCCCTACCTGCTCGACGCCGTGCGGCTGCTCGAGGAGGGCGTGGCGGGCCTCGGCGACATCGACACGTCGATGCAGCTCGGCGCGGGCCTTCCGCTCGGCCCGTTCGCGCTGATGGATCTGATCGGCCTCGACGTCTGCCTCGAGATGTCCAAGAACCTCTACGCCGCGATGCAGGGGCCGCGCCTCTCGCCGCCCGCGCTGCTGCGCAAGCTGGTCAACGATGGCGCGCTCGGCCGCAAGGCCGGTCGCGGCTTCTACGACTACTCGCAAAAACCGCCGGTGCCGGTGCGCGGCCTCGGCCCGCGCCACGTCGTGCAGGCGTCGGATCGCCCGGCGGTCGGCAGGGGAGCGATGGAGTAGACCAACCGCAAGCTCGTGGGCCTGACTCCGGCGCCGACGCGCTGACGCCGGCGACGTGGTCAGGGCGTCCCGGGCTCGCCTTCGTCGTCCGCGTCGTCCTCGTCGTCCTCGTCGTCGAGGTCCGCGTCCTGCCAGTAGCGCTCGGCGTCGGTCGGGAGATGGAGCATGTGCGCGATCGTCTCGCGCAGGTCCGGATCGCTCAGGCGCTCGTGCATCGCGGCGAGCAGAGCCAGGCCCGCGTCCGACAGGTACAGATCCTCCACCAGCTCGCGGGAGGCGCGCCTGTCGGGTCCGCTGAGCACCGCCAGGGCGCGCTCCGCGTGCGGCTCGTCCCAGCGATCCATCACGCCGAGCAGGAGGGCGCGCTCGCGCGGCGGCGCGCGGTCGAGGATCGCGGCCAGGCGCGCGTCGTCGGCCGAGAGGTCGGAAAGCCGCACGAGCGTCCATGCCGCTTCGGCGGCGGCGCGGCCGTCGCGCGCGGCCGAGTCGAGCGCCCGGACCAGAAGCTCGCGGTGCGCGGCAGAGAGCGATGGGCCCACCAGGTGCGTCGCGATCGCGAAGCGCGGCCGCTCGGGCCGATCGAGCGCGTCGTCGACCCAAGCCGCGGGCAGCGCGCCGGCCTCCGCCATCCAATGACCCAGCATGGCCAGCGCTGAGGCGGCGTCCGGGTCGTCTGCCTCCAGCGCGCGCGCGACCACGGCGCGGGCATCGTGGAGCCCGCGGTGCAGCGCGACTCGCCCCACCCACTCGAAGCGCGCGAAGTCGCGCGTTCGGAGCGCCGCCTCCATCTCGTCGACCAGGCGCTGGTCGAGCGGCGGGCAGGGCTCCACCACGACCAGCGCGTTCTCCGCCGCGTACGTCACAAAGCCGTCGCCGCGCGCCCCGGCGATCGCGAAGAGGCGCGGCCAGAGATTTTTCGGCACGGGCCCGGCGGCGGCCAGCAGGTTGAGCGGCGCCGTGTCGTTGTCCCACAGCGGCGAGGCGACCAGGCGCGCCGCGGGCGCGCACACGCGCTCGCGCGCTCCCTCGGGCAGCAGGCCCTTGCGCAGCAACGTGTGCAGTGCCGGGAACCAGCTGTCGTTGCCGCACGGGTACCGGTCGGCGAGCCGAAGCAGCACTTCGAACGCCGGCGGCCCGAACCTTTCGAGCAGCGCGTGCGCCCACGCTTCTTTGTGCCGCGGCAGCCCCGGGCGCGCGGGCTCCAGGATGAACTGGCTCGCCTGGCCGAGCGCCTCGCCCAGCAGCACGAGCGCCTCGCGGTCGGGCGCGAGGCCCAGCAGGAACTCGCTCATGGCCTTGCGCGCCTCCGCCGACGCTCCGTGCAGCACCGACAGGCGCGAGGCGAACGCGTCCGACGGCGGCCCGTCGAGCAGGTCGTGAAGCCAAGCCTGGTCCGGGCCGGCGGTGAAGCTCGCGCCGAATCGCTCGAGGCCGCGCTCGCGCGCGTGGTCGCGAACATCCGGCGCCGGATCCGTCGCGGCGGCGAGCAGCCGCGGGCGCGCCTCGGCCTCCGGCAGCCGCGCCGCCGCGTCGACCGCGCCGCGCCGCCGCCACTCGTTCTCGCTGGCCATTGCGTGATCGGCGTGCACGAGCGCTCGGTCGGGATAGCCGGCCGCGAGCGCGCGCAGCGCCCAGTCCTCGTCGAGCCAATGGCGCGTGCCCCCGGTGTGCGCCCCTCCGCCGCGGACGATCCGCACGAGCGGCTCCCACCCGCCGGCGGGGTGAAGCCGGGCTACCGACTCGACGAGCGCTTCCGCGTACGTGTACGCATCGTCCACGCCGGGCGAGCTCAGGGAACAGGGCGGGTGCGCGACGGCGTCCGCGAGCAGGAACGCCAGGTCATCGGCGCCCAGCGCCGCCGAGGGATGGTCGAGCAGAAGGTTGAGCGCGACCGACCGCACGCCGAGGAGGGGCAGCCGCAGTGCCCGTCGCAGCGCCGGCACGGCCTCGGGCCAGCAGCCGAGCGTGAGCGCCTCGACGGCCGCGCGTCGCTGCGACGCAGACGCATCGCCCTCGTCGAGGATCCGCGCCAACGCCGCTCCCAGCCGCGGGAAGCGGCGCTCCAACCGCGCTTCGCTCCCGCTCGACATGAACAGGATGTGGCGCTGCCACGAGTCGCCCGAGCGCACGACCTCGCACACGAGATCGGCGGCCTCGGCATGTTCGAAGAGCGGCGCGAAGCCCAGGATGTGAAAGGCGCGCCGCCGCTCCGGCAGCGACGCGTAGTGCCGCGCCAGCAGGCGGGCGAGCCGTACCGCCTGGAGCGGGTGGTCGCTCATCGCCACCATGCCGATTCCCAGGCGCAGGGCCCGCCGGGCCAGATCCGTGGCCGCGCGGGCCTGCTCGGACGCCGACGCGATCGCCCAGGCCCGGTCGGTCGCCGCGGCCAGTTCTGCGCATTGGCGCTGCGCCGCCGCGCGCCGCGCGTCCAATCCCCCCTGCGGATCGTCGTTCCGTGCCATGGGTTCGTCCTCGCCCAGTGCGAGACGATAGGGATTTCAGGCGAGCCGGGCAAGCCAGGCGTCCGCCAGCCACACGTCCGCCAGGCCTTAGCGGCGCGCGGCGAAGAATGCGCGCAGCAGCGTGGCGGCGCGGTCGGCGGCGACGCCGCCGCGGACGGCCATGCGATGGTTGAGCCGAACGTCGTCGCACAGGGCGTAGAGCGTGCGCGCGGCTCCGGCCTTCGGATCGTCGCATCCGTAGACGAGCCGTGAGGCGCGCGCGTTGACCAGCGCTCCGGCACACATCGGGCACGGCTCCAACGTCACGCACAGCGTCGCGCCGTCGAGGCGCCAGGTGCCGACGCGCGCGGCGGCGGCGCGCAGCGCGACGATCTCCGCGTGCGCCGTCGGATCACGATCGATCTCGCGGCGGTTGCGCCCGACGGCGACGACGTTCTCGCCGAGCGCGACGACCGCGCCGACCGGCACGTCGCCCGCCGCCGCGGCGGCCGCCGCCTCGCCCAGCGCTATTTCCATCAGCTCGTCGTCGGTGGGCGGCATCGGCGGATTGGCTCGAAGGCGCGGCAAGCTTACCATTCCGGCGTGCGCGTACTGCCGGCTCTGCTTCTTTTCGCCGCGTGCGGCGACGAGCGACGGACGATCCCCGGGGCGAGGCGACCATCAAGGTGATGAAGGGCTCACTCCATCTGCTTGCCGCCGAGATCGTCGCGTGCCGCAAGTGCCCGCGCCTCGTCGAATACCGGGAGCGCGTCGGGCGCGAGCGCAAAGCGGCGTTCCGGGCGCAGCAGTACTGGGCGCGCCCGGTGCCCGGGTTCGGCGATCCGCGCGCGCGCCTGCTCGTGGTCGGGCTCGCGCCCGCCGCGCACGGCGGGAACCGCACCGGCCGCGTCTTCACCGGCGATCGCTCCGGCGACTGGCTCACCCGCGCGCTCCACCGCGCGGGCTTCGCCAACCAGCCGAGGTCGGTCGCGCGTGACGACGGTCTACGGCTGCGCGACGTCTACGTGACGGCGGCCGTCCGCTGTGCGCCGCCGGAGAACCACCCGCTCCCGGTCGAGCGCGACGCCTGCCGGCCCTACCTCGTGCGCGAGCTCGGGTTCTTTCCGCGACTGCGCGTCATCGTCGCGCTCGGCGCCTTCGCGTGGGACGGCGTGCTCCGCGCGCTCGCCGAGAGCGGCGCGACCGTGCCGCGTCCGCGCCCGCGCTTCGGGCACGGCGCGCGCGCGGCAATCGGCGGATGCGCGCTGATCGGCTCGTACCACCCGAGCCAGCAGAACACGTTCACGGGACGCCTCACCGAGCCGATGCTCGACGCGATCTTCGCGGCGGCGCGGCAGCGCCTCGACGCTCGACGCGAGGCCGGTTAGCCGGCATCCTGTCGTGGTGCGCACCTTCCTGCTGCTCGTGTCGCTCACCGCCGCCTGCGCGGAGACGCTGTTTCGCGACGACCACGGCGCCGGCGACGGGGGCGGCGGCGCCGGTGAAGCGGGCGTGCGCGCCGACGCCGTCGCGATGCGCGACGCGTCCTCGCCGATCCCCGCCGACCTCGGCTCGGTCGAGGCCGGCGTGAGCGTCTACGGCGACGCGGACATCGTCGGCGACGGCGCGGTGTGCGAGGAGATCGGCGCGTGCGGCGCTCCGGTCGACGACGGTTGCGACGTCGGCGGCGTGGAGGAGTGCAACGGCTCGGACGACGACTGCGACGGCGACGTGGACGAGACCTGTCCGTGCGCCGCCGGCGACGTCCAGGCGTGCTTCCTCGGCCCGCCGGGCCGGCGCGGCGTCGGCGCTTGCGTAGACGGGCAGCAGACGTGCCTAGGAATGAAGTTTCCCGAGTGGGGAGACTGCGTCGGCGGTCTTTGGCCGAGCGGCGAGGTCTGCGACGGCATCGACAACAACTGCAGCGGCTGCGTCGACGACGACCCCGAGTGCTGCGAGGTGCCGCTCGCGTGCCCCGATTCGGACGATCTCCCCGAGGCCGCGCCCTTCGACGACTACACGATCGACGGCACGGCGTTCTACGGCGGCGACGCGGCGTCGTGGAGCTGGACGGTCGTCGGCGGCCCGTGCGATCAGCTCCTCGACGCGACCAGCGGCGAGACCAGCTATACGCTGACCGGCGCGGCGAGCGACACGCTCACGATCCACTTCACGCTCTCGGGAAGCTACACGGTGACGATGACGGCGGTCGCGCCCGACGGCACCGAGTACACGTGCACGTTCGTCGTACACGTCGCCGGGCCCGGGCTGCGCGTCGAGTTGTGCTGGGACACGACGGGCGCCGCCGACATCGACCTGCACGTGCACCGGCCGGGGACGACGGGCGGCGCGTCGAACTGGTTCGTCGACGGCGGCGACGCGATCAACAACGACGACTGCTATTACGCGAACTGCACCGCTGCCGACTACTTCGGGGGCTTCTTTGGCGTCGACGGCGCCGAGTGGGGCTACGCCGACAGCCCGCTCGCGGAGTGCTCGGGCGCTCCCGACGGCGCGACCTGGACGGCGATCGGCTCGTGCCACAATCCGCGGCTCGACCTCGACAACATCGGCACGCCCGGCGCTCCGGAGAACGTCAACGTCGACGCGCCCGAGGACGGCGCCGCGTACCGCGTGATGGTCCACTACTACGGCGGCGGCGTGACGACGCATCCGATGGTCAACGTGTACTGTGGCGGCTTCCTGCTCGGGACATACGGAGCGGCACCCGATCTCGTGTCCGGCTTCGAGGACGGCGGCGGCTTCGACGCGGGCGTGATGTGGCGCGTGGTCGACGCGGTGCCCGACGTCGACGCCGGCGGCACGACCACCGGCTGTACGCTCACGCCCCTGGTCGATCCCGAAGGCGCCGGCTACTGGGTCACGGTCGACGACCACTCATACTAGGAGCCTGTCGGGAAAAAGATTCCGCGGGGGATCGACAACGGCCGCATGGG
>JBBTFH010000054.1:32780-50434 GCA_038041915.1 Myxococcota bacterium | reverse complement strand
CGCCGACGGCTTTGACGATGTGCTCATCGGCGCACCCGGCTACTACGGGACCACCAGCAACGACGGCGCCGCGTTCCTGCACCTGGGGAGCGCGGCGGGTCTGGAAGCGACGCCGGCGTGGACCGTCGAGCCGACGGACAACTACGGCGCGCAGTTTGGCGTCTCGGTGGCGGCCGCGGGCGACGTGGACGCCGACGGCTACGACGACGTGCTCGTGGGTGCGGACCGATACGGCGTCGCCTTCACCCAAGAGGGCCGCATCTACCTCTTCAATGGCAGCTCCGCCGGCCTGTCGGAGTACGGGTGGTCCGTCGATGAGATCAACCAGACGTACGCGTACCTCGGAAGCTGCGTCGGCGGAGGCGACTTCGACGACGACGGATTCAACGACCTGATCGGCGGCGCCAGCGGCTGGGATGCCCCGCGCGGCGCCGGCCTCAATCAAGGGCGCGGCTACCTCTACTTCGGCGACGGCGGCGGCCCCGGGCTCGCAGCCGACTGGATTACCGAACCGAGCAACCAAGCAAGCTCGAACTTCGGCGGCACGTGCTCGGGAGTCGGCGACGTCGACGCGGACGGCTACGACGACTTCGCGATTTCGGCGGCCGATTGGGATGGCGCGGCCACCGCCGAAGGGCGCATTTTCTTCTTCTACGGCGGGTCGCGAGCCGGCTGCGGCGACGGGATCTGCCAGGCCGGCGAGACCTGCGACGGCTGCCCGACCGACTGCGCGTTCGGCGCCGACGCGTTCGGCTATTACGGATGCGCGGAGACGCCCGCCGTTCCGCCGTGTCCGGACATCTCGACCACGGGCTCGGCGCTCACGCTGGCAAACGACGCGATCTCGGCGGAACTGCCTCTCGGGTTCACGTTCGACTGGTACGGGACGTCGTTCACGACGGCGACGGTTTCGGCCAACGGCAAGCTCGGCTTCCCTTCCACGACGAGTTACTACAACTACTGTCTGCCGAACGAGAACAACACGATCTTCGCGTTGTGGGACGACCTCGATCCGTCCGACCCGGCCGCGTCCATGCGCACGCTCGCCAGCGGCAGCGCCCCGAACCGCACGTTCGAGGTGCAGTGGATGGTCCCGTATACCGGCTCGTCCTCGACCAGCAACGTCGACCTGCGCGTCGTCCTTCACGAGTCGACCCACGACGTCGAGGTCTGCTACGTCGACACCGACCTCGGTTGGTCGTCCGTCAACAACGGTCTTACCGCGACCACGGGCATCCAGGGAGCCACGTCGGCGAACTTCATCCCGTATTCCTGCAACTCCGCGGCGCTCACTCCTGGTCTCGTGTTGCGCTACGTTCACCCGTAGTTTTCCCCATGCGCGCAATCTCACGCGTCCTGATCCTCGCCCTGGTTTTCGCCGGGCGCCCGCTCTACGCCGAGCCGGTCGACGCTCAAGCCAAGGCCAGCTTCGCGTCCGGATCGGCTCTCTACGAGGAGGGGAAATATTCCGAAGCCCTGGTCTTCTTCGCGAAAGCCTTCGAGGTGAGCGGAAACGCGGAGATCCTCTTCAACATCGCCCTTTGCCACCGCAACCTCGGCGATTACGACAAGGCGATTGGCTACTACACGCGCTACCTCGAGCTCAGGCCCGACGCGTCCGACCGAGCCGATGTCGAAAAGAAGATCGAGAACCTGCGCGTTCTCCAGCCGAAGAAATCCGAGCCCGAGCCCGCGCCGTCGCCACCTTCGCCCAATCTTGCGGCGCCGCCGCAGACCCAGCCGGAGTCCGCGCCGCTGGCGGATACTAGCGGGGCGCAAGAGTCACAAAACGAGAGTGTGCTGGGCAAGTGGTGGTTCTGGACCGCGATCGGCGTCGTCGTGATCGGCGCGGCAGCGGGCATCGCGGTCGCCAGCAGCGGCGGCGAGGGCGAGGCGTATCCGGCCGCCACCGACGGCACACGGGACTCGTTCTAGTGCGCACCTTCATTCTCGCGGCCCTGGTGCTGGCGTGTGGCGAGGGAGAGAATCTCGGCGCGTTCGCGCACGTCTCGATCGACGCTCCCGCGGAGCTGCACGAAGCCATCCGCCAGGTCCACGTCGTGCTCGGCAACTCCGGCGACTCCTACGACGCCGACATCCCCGAGGTCGCGTCGGGCGATCCGCTCTCCTGGCCACGCCAGGTCAATGTCCCGCTGACGTCTTCGCGTTCGGGCACGTTGACCGCGCAGGCCACGGCGGTGGACGGCGACGGAGCGACGACCGCGACGGCGTCGGCCGAGGCCGAAATCGTGCCCGGCGGTCGAACCGACCTGGCGATCATGCTCGTCGCCTACCAGGGCGGCGGGGCCGACGCGATGACCGACGGGCCGCCGGCGCAGGCGTTCGGCCAGCCGTGCGCGGGCGGCGAATTCGGCCCATGCGCCGCCGGCCTGACCTGCGTGCGGCAGTATCCGGGCGCTCCGTACGGCGTGTGCGGCTCCGACGAGGGCTGCATGCAGGCGCGCGCCTCGGACGGACAGGGCGACTCTTGCGTCGCGAAGAACGACAACACGCGTTGCGCGAAGTTCGACGACGAGCCGGCCGTGTGTCTCCCCGCGTGCACGCCTCCGCTGCAGGACGATTGCGCACAGGGCCTGGCGTGCGACTTCGCGAACGTTCGCTGGACCGACGGCATCAGCCCGGTCTGCGCGATGCCGCGTTGCGAAAGTGATGACGAGTGCAACTGGCTCGGAATAGAGCTTGGCGCGGCGGTTCGGTGCCAGTTCGAGACGACCGCCGGAATGCCGCCGCGTTCCGTTCCGATGAACCTGTGCGTGACCACCGGCACGGCGACGGGCACGATCGGCGGGCCGTGCGTGGACGGGATGAAGCGGCCCGCCCCGGATCTCTGCCCGCCCAGCAGCCAATGCATCGTCAGCGACGCGTACCCGGGCGGCTACTGCGTGCGCTACGGCTGCGCCTATGCCGCCGTGCAGTCGGCGTTCGCCTGCGGCGACGGCGAGGGCTGCTATCACATGGGCCGCGGCCGCGCGTGCCAGGATCTCTGCACCGTCGGCGCGGACTGCCGCACGGATCAAGGCTACGTCTGCTGCCGCATCCAAGGCTCCAATCCGGCCAGGCTTTGCACCGCGGCGGCCAACTGCAGCGCGATGTGCCCGGTCTCCCCCGCCGAATGTCCCGCGGGCGAAGAGTGCGTCGCCGACCGCTGCCGCGCGCTGGCGAAATAGCCCCACGGCGCGTCGAGGGCGCACGCGCTCAAGCGGAGGACACGACCGCGCGCCGGCGCACGAGCGACGGCACGAGCGCCAGCGTGGAGGCGGCGAGGCCGACGAAGACGTCCTGCACCCACGGCGAGCGCACGCCCAGCAGGTCGGGCGCGACGCGTCCGACGACGGCGCCGGCGGCGCCCACGACCACCGAGACGGCGACCGCGCGCGTGGGCACCGTCGCCTTGGTCAGCCCGACGCAGATCGCCGGCAGCAGCGCCGCGCCGATCAGCGCGCCGGCGAAAGTGGTGAGCGCGATGATGCCGCCGATGGGCCGCAGCGAGAGCGCGAGCGCCAGCGTCGCGATCCCGAGCAGCGCGACGCGCGCGCGGCCGACGCTCGGCTCGCCGCCCGCCATAGGCGCGAGCACGTGCTTCTCGAGGCACGTCGCCATCACCAGCAGCGCCGAGTCGAGCGATGACATCGAGGCGGCGAGCAGCGTGATCAGGAAGACGATGCCGAACCATGGGCCGAGGATCTGGCGGTCGAAGACCAGCGACGGGACGAGTTTTTCGAGATCCGACCCGTCGACGGCGAGGCGCCGCGCCATGAAGCCGACCGGGAAGAGGCACGCGTACACGACCAGCAGCATGATCGGCGCCGCAGCGCGGAAGCGCCGCGCCGCCGCCTCGTCGCGGAAGGCGTAGAAGACCATCACCTGTTTGGGATCGGCCAGCAGCTTGACGCCGCCGCCCAGGCCCACGGCGAGCACGAGCCCGAGCGGCGCCGGGCGCAAAGGCGGCGGGTTCGCGGAAACGTCGGCCGGAGCCGCGGCGACGGCGTAAAAGAGCAGCAACGCGCCGACGACCAGCAGCGCCGCCTGCACCACGTCGGTCGAGACATCGGCCCACAGGCCGCCGAGCAGGCAGTAGACGACCGTGACCGCGTAGAGGATCACGAGCGCCCAAGCGTACGAGACGCCCAGCGCCGAGGCCATGACCAGCGCGGTGCCGCGCAGCACCGCGAGCACGTAGAAGAGCGTCGCGGCGACGACGATCCAGTTCACGACCGCGGCCAGCGGCGGCGAGCCGAAGCGCTTTTCGAAAAAGTCGGGCAGCGTGGTCGCGTCGTGCTCGCGCGCGAAGGCGGCGAAGCGGGGCGCGAAGAAGCTCCACGACACGGCGCAGCAGACGACCATGATGGCGCCGACCAGGCACCAGACGAGGCCGGTCTCGTAGCTCTTGGCCGAGTGGCCGACGAACGAGTTCGAGCTGATGAAGTTGGCCATGAACGAGATCGCCAGCATCCACGCCGGGATCGCGCCGCCGCCGGTCGCGTAGTCGCGGAAGCCGTGCGTGCGGCGCCGCGACCACAGGCCGACTCCGACGAGCGCGCCGAGGTAGAGCACGAGCGCGGCGACGGTCGCGGCACGGCCGTTCATCGCAGCCGAGCATCCACGCGCCACGCCGTCCGGTCAAGGCGATGCGTGCGCCCCGCGGCGGAGGCGCATTTGACCCCCGTCGCGCGGCGCTGATACCGTGCGCGGCCATTCATCGAGGGGGGCTCATGCGATTTTTTTCGGTCTTCGTTTCGAGTGTCGCGCTCGCACAGTATGGGGCGCCCGCGCCCGGCGGCGGGGGCTTCGGCGAGGAGCAGCAGCAGGAGACGAAGGAAGGGCCGGCCGAGCAGGCGCCCGAGGAGCCTTCGAGCGAGGCGGAGCTGACGCCACCGCGCTGGCCCGGCGAGGAGGAGGCGAAGATCCAGTTCCTAGAGGCGCACGGCTACCTGCGCTTTCGCGGACACCTCCTGCACAACATCACGCTCGGCGCGCTCGAGACGAGCGACAACCACATCGAGCCGGCGGAGCGTCCGGGCTTCTTCCCCGGCGCGCCGCTCAGCGAGAACACGAACCTCGACTGCGCAACGCGCGAGGCCGCCGGCGCCGACGTCGACTGCCCGGCGAGCACGCTCGCCGGCGGCAACATGCGTTTTCGCCTGGAGCCGACGTTCAACGTGACCGAGGAGGTGCGCATCAAGTCGACCTTCGACATCATGGACAACGTCGTCCTGGGCGCGACGCCAGAGGGCAGCTACTTCGGCAAGGGCGGCCCCGACGGCTACACGCCGATCGTCGCGTTCACCGGCGGGCAGGCTCCGGTCGAGAGCGGCAAGAACTGGCATCAGGACGCGATCCGCGTGAAGCGCATCTGGGGCGAGGTGCGCACGCCCGTCGGCGAGCTGCGTTTTGGGCGCATGCCGTCGCACTGGGGCATGGGCATCCTCGCCAACAACGGCGACTGCCTCGACTGCAATTACGGAGACGCCGCCGACCGGTTGCTGTTCGCGACGCGGCTGGCCGATCACCTCGTCGCGCTCGGCCACGACTGGGCGGCCACCGGCCCGACGACGGCGTCGGTCAACGGACCCAACGTCGCGTCCGCGCGCGGCGGCGGCCAGCCGATCGACGCCGAGCAGCTCGACGACGTCGGGCAGTACTTCATCGTTGCCGGGCGCATCGACAAACCGGCGGAGCTGGCCGAGAAGGTCGACCGCGGCGACACGGTGCTCAACTACGGCGGCTACTTCGTGTGGCGCAAGCAGGACTACGACTGGGCGTCCGGGCAGGTGCCGCCGCTCGGCAGCGCGCCCGCCGCCGATCGGCTGGTGCAGCGCGACGCGTATGCGCTGATCCCCGACGCGTGGGCCAAGCTCGTGACGCGCAAGCTCGAGGTCGAGTTCGAGGGCGTCTACATCCACGGCCAGATCGACGAGGCCACCGAGCTCGGCGCGCCTCCCGGCGGCATCGACATCCGCCAGTGGGGCTTCGCGCAGCGCACCACGTTCAAGGCGCTGCGCGACACGCTGCGCGTCGGCCTCGAGGTCGGCGGCGCGTCGGGCGACGAGGCGGAGATGAAGCACCTCAACGCGCTCGGCGGCGCGCTCAACACGCAGCCGGCGTGCAGCGAGAACATCTGCCCGGCGGGCGCCGACCGCGCCTCCGCGTTCCGTTTCGATCCCGACTACCAGGTCGACCTCGTCCTGTTCCGCGAGATCCTCGGCATGGTGACCAACGCCGTGTACGCGAAATCGTTCGTCCAGTACGAGCCGGTCGAGACCATCGCGATGCGCCTCGACCTCATCCCGAGTTGGGCGCTCGAACCGATCGCCACGCCCGGAAACGAGTCGTGGTACGGCATCGAGCTCGACAGCGGGCTCTTCTACGAAAACGTCGAGCACGGCTTTCACGCCGGGCTGCAGTGGGGCGTCTTCTTCTCGGCCGGCGCGTTCAACAGCGTCGCCGACAGCGCCGCCGAGGCCGAGGCGCTCGGCTCGAAGTACTGGGACGGCGGCATCGCGCAGTCGCTGCGCGGAACGCTCGCGATCACGTATTAGCGCCATCAGCGCGCAACGCCGGCCAGCCGCGAGCCGATAATCGACGCATGGAAGCCAAAAAGAAGTCGAAGGCGGTGTTCGTGTGCGGCGCGTGCGGGCACGAGGCGCCCAAGTGGCTCGGGCGCTGCCCGGGCTGCGAAGCGTGGGGCACCTACGACACGGAGGCGCTGATCGTCCCGTCGCGTGGCCGCGACGTCGGCGGCGGACCCGCGGGGCTCGGCGGCAGCGGTCCCGTCTCGCTCGCCCAGGCCATGGTGGGCGGCGCGCCTCGATTGGCGACCGGCATCGGTGAGCTCGACCGCGTGCTCGGCGGGGGATTGGTGCCGGGCGGCGTCGTGCTGATCGGCGGCGATCCCGGCGTCGGCAAGTCGACGCTGCTCTTGCAGGCCGTCGACTCCCTGGGCCGTGCCGGGAAGAGGGCGCTCTACGTCACGGCCGAGGAGTCGGCGGAGCAGGTGGCGCTGCGCGCGAGGCGGCTGGGCGCCGGCGCCGAAGGGCTGTGGCTGCTCGCCGAGACCGATGTCGAGCGCGTGGTCGCCGAAGCGGAGCGTTTCGCACCCGACCTCTGCGTCGTCGATTCGGTGCAGGCGGTGCACGCGGTCGAGGCGGCGGGGATCGCGGGCAGCGTCGGCCAGGTGCGGGAGGTGGCGGCGCGCCTGGTCGCGCTCGCCAAGTCGCGCGGCATCGCCACGTTCCTGGTCGGCCACGTCACCAAGGACGGCGGGCTCGCCGGCCCGCGCGCCCTCGAGCACCTCGTCGACGCGGTGCTCTACTTCGAGGGTGAGCGCGGCTCGGCGCTGCGCGTGCTGCGCGCGACCAAGAATCGCTACGGCTCGACCTCGGAGGTGGGGATCTTCGAGATGGCGCAGGGCGGCCTGCGCGAGGTCGCAAACCCGTCGGAGGCGCTGCTGCGCGAGCGTCCATGCGGCGCGCCGGGCACGGTCGTGATGCCCTGCGCATCGGGCGCGCGGCCGCTGCTCTGCGAGGTGCAGGCGCTGGTCGCGCGGCCACAGACGGCGATGGTGCGGCGCGTCTCGCCCGCGTTCGACGGCGACCGGCTCGCGCTGCTGCTCGCGGTGCTCGATCAGCGCGCCGGCGTGGCGGTGCTCGACCGCGACGTGTTCGTCAACGTCGTCGGGGGATTGCGCATCGACGAGCCGGCGGCGGATCTCGCGGTCGTGCTGGCGGTGGCGTCGGCCGCGCGCGGGCGCGTGATCGACGCACAGACGATCGTCTTCGGCGAGGTCGGTCTGACCGGGGAAGTGCGTGCCGCGGCGGGCGTGGCCGAGCGGCTGCGTGAAGGGGCCCGCATGGGCTTTCGGCGGGCGATCCTGCCCGAAGCGAGCCGCGCCCGCTTCGCCGAGGAGGGCGGCACGTGCGCCATGGAGCTTTGCGGCGTCAAGGACGTGTCGGCGGCGATCGAAGCGGCGGTCTAGCGACCGCCTGCTAGCAAAAACCCGCGAGGCAGGTCGTGAACTCGGCCTGGCAGGCTTTCTGGATGCAGCCGAAGTCGCCGCCGCCCGGTCCGCCGCCGCCGTCGCACTGGCCGCTGAACACCGAGTCGATCGCGCACTCGAGGAAGTTGTTGGCGGCCGATTGCGCATCGGCGCAACCCTGCGCCATGCACAGGTTGAAGCAGCTGAGATCGATCTGGTCGAAGCCGCACCCGAAGACGCACATCATCATCTCCAGGCAGTCGTAGACGGGGCAGACGCCGCAGTCGCTCGGGCAGTTGACGCAGGTCTCGAACTCGTCGTCCTCGCAGGAGCCGTTGCCGCAGACAGCGCACACGCCGCAGTCGAGGTTGCACGAGAAGCAGGTCTCGTCGGAGCCGCAGCCGCCCATGCCGCAGCTCGCGCACTCGCCGCAGTCGTCCGGGCAAAGCGTGCAGTTCTCCGTCGCGCCGTTGCAGCCTCCGTCGCCGCAGCCCGGGCAGCCGCCGCAGTCGGGCGTGCACGAGATGCAGTCCTCGCTGGCCGTGCAGTAGCCGTCGCCGCACAGCTCACACAGGCCGCAATCGAGCGAGCAGGACTCGCAGTCCTCGCCGGCGTCGCAGGCGCCGTTCGGGCAGGTCGGGCACAGGCCGCAGTCGGGCGCGCACGAAGCGCAGTCCTCGCTGGCCGCCGCGTCGCAGGCGCCGTCGCCGCAGGGCGTGCAGATGCCGCAGTCGTCCGGGCAGGTCTCGCAGGCTTCGAGGCCGTTACAGGCGCCGTCGCCGCAGAAGTCGCCCATCGCGCCGTCGGGAAAGAGCATCGGCCCGTCCGAGGCCGGGCCGGCGTCGCGATCGCCGCTGCCCCCTTCGGCAGCGCCGGCGTCCTGGCGATCGTAATATCCATCCGGGTAGTAGGAAACGGCGCGACCGGAGCATGCCGCCAAGCCGAGAAGCACGACAAGACATCCGTACCTGCTCATGGGGGCTAGAAGCGTAGCACGAGAAGGCGCGGCTCCGTGTAGTCGTCGATCGCGTAGTGAGGCCCCTCACGCCCGAGGCCCGAGGCCTTCACGCCGCCGTAAGGCATGTGATCGATGCGCCACGTCGGCACCTGGTTGACGAGCACGCCACCGACCTCGAGTCTTTCGAAGGCCTCGAGCGCGCGGCCGAGGTCGCGCGTGAAGACGCCTGCCTGCAGGCCGTAGGGCGAGTCGTTGACGCGCGCGAGCGCCTCGTGAAAGTCGTCGTAGGGCGCGAGCACGGCGATTGGCCCGAAGACCTCGCGGCACGCGACCGGCAGGCCGGGCGGCACATCCGCGAGCAGCGTCGGCGAAAGCAGCGTGCCGCGCCCGCCCGGGCACCGCTCGCCGCCGCACAGCACGCGCGCACCGGCGGCCGTGGCCTGGGCGATCCACGCCTCGAGCCGAAGCGCGGCGGCCTCGTCGATCACCGGCCCGACGTCGGTGGCCTCGTCGAGCGGATCGCCGACGCGCAGCGCGCGCGCGCCGTCGCAAAGCGCGTCGGCCACGCGCGCATAGACCTTGCGGTGCACGAAGACGCGCTGCACCGAGATGCAGCTCTGGCCGGCGTAGCCGAAGGCGGCCGGCACGAGCCGCGCGACCGCGTCGTCGAGATCGGCGTCCTCGTGAACGATCGCCGCCGCGTTGCCGCCGAGCTCGAGCACGACGCGCTTGCGCCCCGCGCGCGCCTTCATGCCCCAGCCCACCTCCGGGCTGCCGGTAAACGAGAGCAGGCGAAAGCGCTCGTCGGCCACGAGACGATCGCCGATCTCGCGGCGGCACGGCACGACGGTGACGGCGCCCGGCGGCGCGCCCGCCTCGTCGAAGATCGCGCCGAGGCGGAGCGCCGTGAGCGGCGTGGCGCTGGCCGGCTTGACCAGGATGCTGCAGCCGGCGGCGAGCGCGGGGGCGATCTTGTGCGCCACGAGGTTCAGCGGGAAGTTCCACGGCGAGATGCCGAGCGCCGGCCCGAGCGGAAAGCGGCGCGTGAGGCCCAGGTGCCCACGCCCGGGCGGAAACGCGTCGAGCGACAGCACCTCGCCGCCGATGCGACGCGCCTCGTCGCGCGCGGCCGTCAGCGTGAAGGCGCAGCGTTCGGCCTCGCGGCGCGCGTCGCGGATGGGCTTTCCCGCCTCGCGCGCGATCGACCGGGCGAGCTCGCCTGATCGGGCGGTGACGAGCGCCAGGGCGCGATCGAGGATCGCCGCCCGCTCGAAAGGCGCGAGCCGGCGCATCGCCTCGAACGCGGCGACCGTGCGCACGACCGCCGCCTCGAGCGCCGCCTCGTCGGCAAGCGCCACCTCGCCCACCACGCTCCCATCGTACGGGTTTAGAACTTCCACCCTAATAGCTCGTCAAGCTGCCGTCGACGCGCGCGCGGCGCAGCGCGAAGAGAAACGCCGCGCCGCACGAGGGCACGAGCACGGCGGCGAGGAGCGCGAGCATCGCGAGCGGGCGCGCGAGCGCGGCCGGCGAGGCGCCGGCGAGCAGCGCGCCGCGCAGCGCCTCGAGCGCATGCGTGAGCGGGAGCGCCTGCGCGGCGGCGCGCGCCCAGGAGGGCAGCGCGTCCACGGGGTAGAGGACGCCGCCGAGGAGCGAGCTGGCCATGCCGAGGAAGAGCGCGAGCGGATCGGGGCGCCTGAGCGTCATCGTGACGGCGGCGCCGAGCAGGCCGAGCGGCACCACCGCCGCCAGCGTGAGCGCGAGCGCGAGCGAGAGCGAGAGCGGCGCAATGCGCATCGGCACGCCGAAGAGCAGGGCGCCGGCGGCCACGTAGAGCGCGACGCGCAGCAGCGAGGCACAGATATCCCATGCCGGGAGCAGCGCGATGACCCAGGTCTCGGGCGTGGGCGTGGCGAGCAGCCCATCGAGCGTGCCGCTGACCTGCGCTTCGCGCACGCGGCGCCCGCAGGTCGCCAGCGTGCTGGCGAACAGATCGACGCCGAGCATGCCGACGAGCGCGAAGGCGAAATAGCCTCCGCGGTGCGGGACGGTGACGCCGCCGCCGACGAAGCGCGCGAGAAAATAGAACGACAGCATGCCGCAGAGCATGCCGAGCGCCGACAGGAGCGCGCTCAGCCGATGGGCTCTGGCCTCGGCGTAGCCGCGCGCGACGAACGCGACCGCCACGTCGGGGAGGCTTGGGTCAGGCAAGGCGCTCCTCCGGGTGCGGCACGAGGCGGCGTTGCGCCTCCGCGATCGACAGCACGCCCATGAGCCGGCCGGCATCCAGCAGCGCGGCGCGCTCGCACAGCGCCGCGAGATCCTCGAAGCTGTGCGTTGCGACGATCAGCGTGCGCCCGCCTGCCACGAGGTCGGCGAGGAGCCGCCGCAGCGCCGCCGCGGCGCGGGGATCGATGCCGCGGGTCGGCTCGTCGATCAGAAAGAGTTCGGCGGCGCCGAGCAGCCCGCGCGCGAGCGCCAACCGTGCGCGCATCCCGGTCGAGTACTGGCCGACGGCGCGATCGGCGGCCGCTTCGAGGCCGACGGCGGCGAGCCGCTCGGCCACCCGCCCATCGCGCTCGCCGCGGCGCCAGCCGTAGAGCGTCGCGAAGAAGGCGAGGTTCTCGCGGCCGGTCAGGCGCAGCGAGAAGGTGCGGTCGTCGGCGGTGACGTAGGTGACGCGCGCACGGAAAGCGGCGGGCGCGCGCGCCACGTCCTCGCCGAGGACGAGCGCGCGGCCCGAGGTCGGCGCGAGCAGGCCCGCGAGCACGCGCAAAAGCGTCGTCTTGCCCGCGCCGTTCTCGCCGACGACGCCGAGGATCTCGCCGCGCTCGACGGACAGCGTGACGTCTTTGAGGGCCGCGACCTCGCCGCCGCGCAGCCGCCCGCGCACGAGATCGCCCACACCCGGCGGCGCCCGGAAGCTCTTCGACAGGCCGCGGATGTCGATCGCGAGCACGATCGAGCCGATTCCCTACGGATACTCGTCCGCGCCGATGTCGTGGACGGATTCTTGCGGGCGGACGCCGCCCTCGAAATCGTACGTCGGCGCTCCGGCGGAGGTCCCGGCGTTGCGGCAGGGCGAGCCGGACTGGAGGTGGAGGTTCGCGGAGAAGCTGACGAACAGCGGGTTGGCCGCGATGTTGCCCGACGCGGAGATGCCGGCGAGCGGGTCGTCGAGCGCGTCGATCAGCGCCGCGGTTCCGAGATCGGTCGCGCCCTCGTCGCGGTAGAGATTGCTGCCCGACGGCACGTAGAAGTCGTCGCTCTCGACCACGCGCGGATCGGCCACGGTGGCGTTCTCGGCGAAGGCGATGTTGGTGGTGCACAGCGTTCCCGCCTGAAAGATGTCGTTGCGGAACAGGCCGCGCGGCCCGGTCGGCGCGACCGGCGCCGCCTCGACGGCTGCGGCGTAGGAGGTGCACGAGCCGGAGCTGCCGTCGCCGAAGATGTCGTTGGAGTGGACGTCGACCTCGTTGTTCCCGCTCGCCAGCACGGCGCGAAGCCCGTAGTAGGTCACGCCTGAGCCGCTGGCCGCGCCGCCGCAGTGGCCGGCGAAGATCAGGTTGTTCTGGATACGCGCGTACGCGTCGACCGTGTAGACGCCCATCGCCTCGGAGGTCGGGCAGCCGCCGGTGATGGTGTTGTCGTCGACCATGGTGTCGGTCGCGCCCAGCCAGACGCCGTAGACGTCGATGCCCGCGCGCCCGGTGATGACGTTGCGCTCGATGCGCGCGCACGCGCCGTCCTCGCAGCGCACGCCGGTTGAGGTGATAGGTACGCCCGACGCCGACCCCTGGATGCTCGCGTTGCCCACGATCACGCAGCGGCTGGCGTCTCCGGCGCCGTCGACGCCGCACAGCACGCCGTTCGGGTTGAGCGTCGCGCCCTCGACACCGCCGGTGATCTGACGGTTCGAGTCGATGATCGGGTGGCAGTCGCCGACGGCGCGGATGCCGTCGGAGTAAAGGCCGGTACTCGGCGTCGACGCCGCGAGCGAGTAGTTGTTGACGATCCACGGCGCGGCGCCGCCGCAGGCCTCCATCCACACGCCGTAGGCCGAGTCGGTGTTGCCCCACGCCTCGCCGTTGTTGCCGGCGACGATCACACCCGCCGACGCGCCGACGATCCGCACCGTCGCGCCGTCGGTGCCCTGCGAGCCGCAAAGGCCGTTGCGATCGACGATCGTGCCGGCGGCGTCCTCGAGCAGCACGGCAAAGGAATCGCCGGGCCCGGAGGCGGAGTGTCCGCGGATGTATCGGTTGTTGAACCAGCACCCGCTCGTGCAGCGCCCGGCGGCATCGCTCGTGTCGCAGTGTCCGACGATGCGCGCAGCCGCAGCGGAGACGCGCACGCCCGCCGAGACGGTGGTCCCGCCGCCGCCGGCGATGCGGTTGGCGGCGATCAGCGGCGTGGCGCCGTCCTTCACGTCCACGCCGTACGTGGTCGAGCCGTTGCCGCCGTTGATGACGTTGCTCGAGAGCACCGCGCCGGTCGCGCCGTCGATGGTCACGGCGGCGGTCGTGGTCGCGTTCTCGCCGATGATCGTGAAGCCGTCGAGCACGGTCGTGGACGTGATCGAGTCCTGAAACTTCACGCCGTCGTCCTCGGTGTTCAGGATCGCGGTCACGCACGAGCCGGCGCCCGGGCGCGTCCACGCCGAGAAGAGGTTGTTGTCGTAGCCGCCGTAGACGGAGACGCCGTTGGCCATCGTGATGTCCTCGTCGTAGTCCTGCCGCCCCGCGCAGCCCGTGAAGGGGTCGTTGTTGGCTACGCAGACGCGCGGCGTGCCGGTCGACTCGGCCAGATCGATGGCGTCCTGGATGTTGTCGAGCGGGTCGGTCGAGGAGCCCGACGCGCCGCCGCCGCCGCCGTTGGCCGCGACGTGGATGCACGCGCACGCGCCGGTCTCGTCGGTTAGCCCGTCGCAGTCGTCGTCGAGGTTATTGCAGCCGATCTCGGCGACGGAGCCGAGTGTGGGGTTGCACGCCTGGACGACACCGCCGATGCATGAGGCCTGCGGCGTGGCGCAGGCGCCGACGCCGCACACGAAGGAGCCGAGGTCGGCGATCTCGTCGGAGGCGCCGTCGCAGTCGTCGTCGGCTCCATTGCAGGCCTCGCCGCTCGGGCCGACCTCGCCGGTGCACGGACCGAACGCTCCCGCGAAGCAGAACTGCGTGCCGGCGCGACACACGCCGGTGCCCACGGTCGGGTCGCCGACGCCGGCGCCGTACCCGTAGCAGGCCTGCGCCACGTCCTCGTCGGTCAGGCCGTCGCAATCGTCGTCGACCGCATTACAGATCTCTACCGCGTCGCCTGTCGCGTCGTTGCAGACGTAGTCGAACGCCACGTTGTCGCAGACCAGCGTGCCTTCTTCACAAAGATCGGCGTCGGCGCCGTCGCACGGGCCGAGATCGGGCACGCCGTCGTTGAGAATGCCGTCGCAGTCGTCGTCGACGTCGTCGCAGACTTCGACGCTGTCGCCGCTGGCGTCCGTGCACGTCACGTCGTTTTCACCGTCGCAGTCCCACGCCCCTTCCTCGCAGAAGTCGGCGTCGACGCCGTCGCAGGGCTCGCCCAGCGTCTCGGCCAGCGCGCAGGCGCCGCCGCAGCCGTTGGCGCCTTCGTCGATCGCGTCGTCACAGTCGTCGTCGACGCCGTTGCAGACCTCGGCGGCGGCTGGATTCACGTCGTCGCGCGTGTCGTCGCAGTCGGCGCCCGCGCAGCCGACGCCTGTTCCCCAGCCGTCGAGATCGCCATCGGCGCAATCGGTGCAGACCACGGTACACGCGCCGAGCGCGCACACCCAGGCGCCGCACGGCGGCGCGCCGGCGCAGTCGGTGGCGCTGGTGCACTCGCTCTCCCACGGCAGCACGTCGGGCCCGACGTCGGGCGCGACGTCCGGTCCGAGATCGGGAGGCGCGTCGGCGCCGAGGTCAGGCGCCGCGTCGGCGCCGGCATCCGACTCGATCGCCCCGTCGGGGGCTCCATCGGGCTCGCCGCCGTCATACCCTCCTCCGCCACCGTCCGTGATGACGCCGAGCGTCACGTGGATCGTCACGATCCGGCCGCTCGCGATGGCTTCGGTCCCGCTGCCGCTCGCGATCACGTCGCCTTCCCACAGGCCTTCGACCTGGGCGCGCACCTGGGCGCCATCGGGCGCGCCGGTCAGCGGCACGACGCGGATCGTCCTCTCCTCGGGCGGGCTCGCCGGCGTCACGGCGAACGAGTCCTGGTCGAGCGCGAGCGGGTGCCCGTCCTCCACGGCGTAGAGGGCGAGGCGGTACTCATCGACTTCGAGCGACGCGCCTTCGTGCGTGATCGCGACGATGACGCCGGTCTCGCCGCTGCCGGGCACGTCCCTCGTGCAACTGCAGCCCTGCGGCGAGAGCGCCGCGAGAAGCGCGAACGAAGCGCGTCTCACCACTGCGCACCCGTCCTGCCAAGCGTGCCTTCCGCGCCATCGGTTCCCGACGCGCCCGCGCCATCCTCGCCTCCGCCGCTCGCGAGCACCACCACGAGCACGCCCACGAGGACGGCCGCGCCGCCGGCCGCGCCCCAGAACCACGGCTTCTTCCACACCGGCGTGGCCGCGCCGGCGTCGTCGGCGGAGCGGGTGCCGGGCGCCGCGACGATCGCTTCGGGCGGCGGTTCCGTCACGGCCGTTGGGCTCGGCGCCGGGTTCGGGCTTGGTGCGGGTGCAGGTTCTTTTCGCTCGTCACGCCCCGTCGGGCGGGCTGAGGCAGCACGTCCCGTCGGACGGGCTGAGGCAGCCTCGATTTCGCGGATCATCTGCTCGACCTCCGCGCGGTTGGGCGCGTCGGGGCGTCCTTCGAGGTAGCGGCGGAACGCGCTGAGCGCCCGCGTGTCGTCGCCGAGGTTGCGATGGCACTGGCCGATGTTGAAGAGGAGATCGGTCTTCTGCGTGAGCTCGTAGACGCGCTCCCACTCGCGCGCGGCGTCGGCGTACTTGCCGTCGCGAAAGAGCGTCTTGGCCAGCTCGTGCCGCTGCTTGGCCTCGGGCGGCGCCGCGGCGCGGGCCAGCGGCGCGACCAGAGCGACCAGCAACAGGGCGATCGGGAGCGTACGCATCATAGATCGACGTCGAGGATCGTATCCGAGGGCATGGGCTCGGGCCTCTTCGGCAAAACCTTCTTCTTGGGTGCCTCACCCCGTGAGGCGGGACGCGGCGCCTCGGCCCGTGAGGTGGGACGTGGCGCCTCGGCTCGGGAGGCGGGACGTGGCGCCTCGGCCCGTGAGGCGGGACGTGGCGCCTCGGCTCGGGAGGCGGGACGTGCTTGGGCGGGCTCGGCGGCGACCGCGGGCGTCGGAGTCGCGCTCGGAGCCGGAGTCGGAATCGGGATTGCGCTCGGGATCGGACTCGGCGCAACGACCGTTTTCGCGCTCGATGAGCGCGGCTTCTTCTCGTCGTCGCCATCGCCGCCGCGCAGCGCCAGCCATGCCAGGCCCAAAGCGAGCGCCGCGGCGCCGACCCCCGCCCAGGCGTGCCACCGCGGCCGTCCTGACGCGACATCCTCGCCCTCCCACTCGGCCTCTGCCAGCACCGCCGCAGCCTCGCGCGGCCCGGGCGTGCCGTATGAGAGCGTCGTCTGGACCCGCGCTGGCGTCGCGGAAGTCGCTTTGGCGGCCATCGGTGGCGGCGTCACGACGCGCGCGCCGCGCGTCGCCGACGGCGCGTCGTTCATCGGCGCGGCCTGGGGCGCCGCGGCCCGAAGCTCCGCCCAGAGCGCGCGCATGTCGGTCGGCCGCTCCGCCGGCGTCTTGGCCAGGCAGCGCAAAACGACCTGCTCCATAGCGGGCGGAACCGGCACGCCGCCCACTCCGCGCATCGGCGGTGGCGCCTTCGCCAAGTGTCCCGCGAGCACGTGCGCATAGTTCTCGCCGGGGAAGGGAACCTCTCCGGTCAGGATCTCGTAGAGGATCACGCCGACGGAGTAGACGTCGGCGCGGGCGTCGAGCGGCTCGGCGCGCGCCTGCTCGGGCGCCATGTACCAGGGGCTCCCCATCGTGGTGCCGGACTGCGTCTGGTGCGAGACCTGGGTCTGCGTGAACTTGGCGATGCCGAAGTCGAGAATCTTCACCCGGTCGCCGCGCCCGCCGCCGTCGGCGAGGAAGATGTTCTCGGGCTTGAGGTCGCGGTGGATGATGCCGACGTCGTGCACCGCGGCCAGGCCGTCGCAGACCTGCCGCATGATCGCGAGCAGGCGCTCCAGCGGCAGCGGCGACTCCTCGAAGATGGCGTTGCGCAGCGCCTTGCCCTCGAGCAGCTCCATCACGTAGCCGACCTCGAGCTTGGTCGCGTCGGTGAAGTAGTCGTAGATGTCGATCAGGCTCTCGTGGCGGACGCGGTTGACGGCGCGCGCTTCGGCCAGGAAGCGCGAGACCGAGTCGTCTTGCGAGGCGAAGCGCGGGTGCAGGATCTTGATCGCCGCCGGCCGTCCGAGGTGGACGTGCTCGCCGCGGTAGACGATGCCCATGCCGCCAACGCCGATGCACGAAAGGATGCGGTACTGGCCGAGCTGGGTTCCGATCCGCGGGTCGAGCGCGTCCTCGGTGACGGTCGCGCCATCGTATGGGCAGGTCCCGGGCGAGTCGCTAAAAGGAGTCAGGCACTTAGGACAAGCAATCACGAAAACGCCTAGATATTCAATTTACGCCCCAAGAGGCGCGGCGGCAAGG
>JBBTFH010000054.1:0-32680 GCA_038041915.1 Myxococcota bacterium | reverse complement strand
GAGGCTGAGCGCCTGCACCGGCGAGGCGCACCTCGACGGGAGCGGTGGCGCTTGGTACGCTCGGAAGGAACCGTCAAGGAGGCCGCCATGGGAATCAGCGAGTTCGAGGATGAATACGAGGCGGAGGATGCGCACAAGATCACGGGCGCGATCCTCACCGAGCCGATTCGGGTGCTCGAGCCCAAGGCGCCGGTCTGCGTGCGTCCCGGCACGACGCTGCGCCAGGCGATCGACGCGATGAACGCGGTCAAGGCCGGCTGCCTGCTCGTGACCGAGGGCGACCGCCTGCTCGGCATCCTGACCGAGCGCGACATCCTGCGCGAGGTCGTCGGCAAGATGGATCTTGAGGAGCGCGTCGAGCAGGCGATGACGCCCGATCCCGAAACCGTGACCCTCGACGAGGGCATTGCCTTCGCGCTGAGCAAGATGCACGTCGGCGGCTTTCGCCACATCCCGGTGGTCGACGAGCGGAAACGCCCCGTCGGCGTCGTCTCCGTGCGCGACTTCGTGCGCTTCATCGTGGCGCTCTTTCCGAGCGCCGTGCTGAACCTGCCGCCCGAGCCCGCTCTCGGCGTTTCGCGCACGCCCGGCGGCGCGTAGGCACCGTCGGCCCCGGCATCTTGCGGGGCTGGGTGCTTTGCTGTAAGAAACGCCCGGTCTGACAAGGGAGGATTCCTGCCCAACCATGGAAACGCGTAGCCCGAGACCGGTCAGCCAAGTCGAGGAGGTCGTCGTGCGCTTCGCCGGCGACTCCGGCGACGGCATGCAGCTCACCGGCACCGAGTTCACCCGCTCCGCGGCCATGGAGGCGCGGAACGATCTCGCGACGTTCCCCGACTTCCCCGCCGAGATTCGCGCGCCCGCCGGCACGCTCGCGGGCGTGTCGGGCTATCAGGTCAATTTCTCCTCGCGCGAGGTCTTCACGTCCGGCGATCAGCCCGATGTGCTGGTCGTGATGAACCCGGCGGCGCTGCGCGTGAACATCGAGGATCTGCCCACCGGCGGCACGCTGATCGTCAACGCCGGCACGTTCACCAAGAGCAACCTGGAAAAGGCCGGCTACGCGACGAATCCGCTCGAGGACGGCACGCTCGCCAAGTTCCAGCTCTTCTCGCTCGACATGACCAAGAACGTGCAGCTCGCGCTCGAGGGCACCGGCCTGTCGACCAAGGACATCCAGCGCTGCAAGAACTTCTACGCGCTCGGCCTCGCCTACTGGCTCTACAGCCGTCCGACCGAGCGGCAGATCGAGTCGATCAAGAAGAAGTTCGCGAAACATCCCGAGCTGGCCGATGCCAACGTCCGCGCGTTCACCGCCGGCTACAACTACGGCGAGACGACCGACTCGTTCACGTCGCGCTTCCTCGTGCCGCCGGCCAAGGTGGCGCCGGGCAAGTACCGCCACATCTCCGGCAATGAGGCGACCGCCATCGGCTTCATCGCGGCGGCGCGCAAGGCTGGCCTGACGCTCTTCTACGGCAGCTACCCCATCACACCCGCCTCCGACATCCTGCACACGCTCGCGACGTATCGGAACTACGGCGTCGTGACCTTCCAGGCCGAGGACGAGATCGCCGCGGTGGGCTCGGCCATCGGCGCCTCCTTCGCCGGCGCGCTCGGCATGACGGGAAGCTCCGGTCCGGGCGTGGCGCTCAAGCAGGAGGCCATAGGGCTGGCGATCATGACCGAGCTGCCTCTCATCATCGTCGATGTGCAGCGTGGCGGTCCGTCGACCGGCCTTCCGACCAAGACCGAGCAGGCCGATCTGCTGCAGGCGGTGGTGGGCCGCAACAGCGAAGCGCCGCTCTGCGTCCTGGCGCCGAGCACGCCCTCCGACTGTTTCGCGATGGCCTTCGAGGCCGTCCGCATCGCGACCAAGTACATGTGCCCGGTGATCTTCCTCTCCGACGGCTACCTGGCCAACGGCGCGGAGCCGTGGAAGCTGCCGGACGTGGCGTCGCTGCCGGCAATCGACGTGAAGTTCCGCGCCGACCCGAGCGGTTTCTTTCCGTACCTGCGCGACCCGAAGACGCTCGCGCGGCCGTGGGCGATTCCCGGCACGCCTGGTCTGGAACACCGCATCGGCGGCCTCGAGAAGCAGGACGTCACGGGCAACGTCAACTACGAGCCCGCCAACCACGAGAAGATGGTGCGGCTGCGGCAGGCGAAGATCGACGGCATCGCCAGCGACATCCCCGAAGCGGAGATCTACGGCGATGAGGCGGGCGACCTGCTGGTAGTCGGCTGGGGCTCGACCTACGGCGCGATCACGCACGCGGTCAAGCTCTTGCGCGGAAAGGGCCTCCACGTCTCGTCGATGCACATCAAGTACCTGAGCCCGTTCCCGCGTAACGTCGGTGACGCGATGAGCCGCTTCCGCCGCGTGCTCGTGCCCGAGATGAACCTCGGGCAGTTGCGCATGCTGCTGCGGGCGAAGTACCTGGTCGACGCCGTGGGTCTGAACAAGGTCCAGGGCCGTCCCTTCAAGGTGCAGGAGATCGTCGCGAAGGTCGAAGAGATGCTGGGCGCGCCGCGTCGCGATCTGCGCGCGGTCGCCGAGGCGGAGTAATGCCAACGATGAACGGAAACGGCGGCGCCAACGGCAGCGGTAACGGCGACCCCCCCGCGGCGCCCAAGCTCACGCGCAAGGACTTCGTCACCGATCAGGATGTCCGCTGGTGCCCGGGCTGCGGCGACTACGCGATCCTCGCGCAGATGCAGAAAATCATGCCGGACCTCGGCGTGCCGCGCGAGAAGATCGTCTTCGTCAGCGGCATCGGCTGCTCGTCGCGCTTCCCCTACTACATGAACACGTACGGGTTCCACAGCATCCACGGGCGCGCCCCCGCGGTCGCGTCGGGCGTCAAGATCGCGCGACCCGATCTGCAGGTGTGGGTCGTCACCGGCGACGGCGACGGCCTCTCGATCGGCGGCAACCACCTGATGCACGCGCTGCGCCGCAACGTCGACCTCAAGATCCTGCTCTTCAACAACCGCATCTACGGGCTGACCAAGGGCCAGTACTCGCCGACCAGCGAACACGGCAAGAAGACCAAGTCGACGCCGCTGGGCGCGCTCGACCGCCCGCTGAACCCGCTCAGCCTTGCGCTCGGCGCGGAGGCGACCTTCGTGGCGCGCTCGATCGACACCGAAATCGCCCACTTGCAGACGGTGCTCAAGCGCGCCGCCGCGCACAAAGGCAGTGCGTTCGTGGAGATCTATCAGAACTGCAACGTCTTCAACGACGGCGCGTTCGACGAGCTCACCGACAAAACGAAGAAGAGCGACACGCTGCTGTCGCTCGAGCACGGCAAGCCGCTCGTCTTCGGCAAGGAGCGCCAAAAGGGCATCCGCCTGCGCGCCGACCTCACGCCGGAGATCGTCGACATCGCGGCCAGCGGGACCGACGGGCTGGTCGTCCACGACGAGACGCGCGACGATCCGGCGTACGCGTTCCTGATCTCGCGCCTCACGCATCCCCAGTTCCCCGAGCCCGTCGGCGTGCTGCGGTCCGTCGCGCGGCCGTCCTACGACTCGTTGGTCGCCGAGCAAGGCGCGCGCGTGCTCGCCGAGCGCGGCGAGGGCGACCTCGGCAAGCTGCTCAGCGCGGGCGAGACCTGGGTGGTCTCGTAGACCGAGGTCGCGCAAGTTGACAGGCGGGACGTGCGGGCGTTTAGCTCAGCTGGATAGAGCGTTGGTCTCCGGAACCAAAGGTCGCAGGTTCGAATCCTGCAACGCCCACCGACGGAGGGAGCCGAATCGTGTCGCGAGGACGTGAGAGGCGGACGAAGACGGGCTCGTCGGGAGGCGGCGAACGCCGCACCGGTGAGCGCCGCATCGCTCGGCGCATCCCAATCGAGCTGTGGGTCGAGGAGAAGAGCGATCGGGAGCTCTACTTCCAGCACGCCGCCAACATCAGCGAAGGCGGCCTCTTCCTCGAGCGCACCATCCCCCGGCCGACCGGCACGATCGTGACGCTCGAGTTCACGCTCCCGGACGCTCCCGCCAAAGTGCGCGTGCGCGGCGAGATCGCCAACAGCGGCGGCGACGGCGAGCAACTCGGCATGGGCGTCCGCTTCGTTGATCTCGACGACAGCATCCGCGCGCGCATCCGCCGGCTCATCGAGCGCGAATCGGACGGAAAGTAGCGACGAGCCCGTGCGCGACCGTCGCTGCACGTGGCTCCTCGCGATCCTGCTCTGCGGGCCCGCCGCCGCGGCCGAGCGCGTGGGGCCGCTGGTGCCGGCCGTCGAGCCGGCCGGCGCGATCGCCGCCGAGCTGCTCGCGCGCTTCCACGAGGCCGTCGCGCGCGGTCTCGAGAGCGGCGGGCTCGCGACCGTGCGCGCCGAGGACGCGCGGCGCGGTCTCGAGCGGCAAAAGCTGCTCGAGTGTGTCGGCGGATTCTGCGTGAAGCGCGCCGCGCAGGCGATGGACGTCACGCGCGTGGTCGCGACCCGCATTCACGTCACCGGCAAGAGCTACGACCTCGAGTGCCGGCTGCTCGCGAGCGACGGCGCGGCCCTGGCCAAAGCCGCCGGCTCTTGCGACATCTGCACCTTCGCCGAGGCGCAGCAGACGCTCGTCCGCGTCGCCTCCGACCTCGCCAAGCGCGCTCCCCCCGCCGCGGCGCCGGCGCCCGCCGCGCCCGCGCACTCTTCCAAAGCCGCGGCGGTGGCCAGGCGGCCCGCGCCTGCCCGCGCGGCCGTGCGGGCGGCGCCGCCGGCGACGGTGGGCGAGAGCGGTGGCGCGGCGCATCCGTACCTCGGATGGGCCATCGGCTTCGGCGTCGCCGGCGCCACGGCCATCGGCCTGGGCAGCTACCTCGTCTCCATCCATGGCGAGCCCACCTGCGTGAGCCACGACCCGGGCTTCGATCCCGAGACGCAGTGCCCCGACGTGTTCGCGACCGGCGGCTCGGGCGCCGTGCTCATCGGCCTCGGCGCCGCGTCCGTCGTCGGCGGGTTCCTCTTCTACGCGCGCGAGCAGCCGATAGGCACTTTGGGAGCGTCGGTGGCGCCAAGCGCGACCGGCGCGAGCGCCTCGGCCTGGCTGCGATTCTGACGCGCGCATGAAGCCGTGCCCGACCTGCAGCGAGTTGCTCTCCGACGAGGCGATGTTCTGCCCCGTCGACGGCACGCCGCTCGCGCGCGCGCCCGGCGATCCGCTCGCCGGCAGCGTGATCGCGGAGCGCTTCCTCGTGCTCGAGGCCATAGGCCGGGGCGCCAGCGGCGTCGTCTACCGCGCCGAGGACCTGACGACCAAACAGATGGTCGCGCTCAAGGTGCTGCACGCGCACCTCGGCGGCGACGAGGCATCGCTCGTGCGCTACCGCGAGGCGCTGGCGGCGCTGGCGCAGATGCCGAGCGATCATCTGACGCAACTCGTCGACGCGGGGCGAGTGCCCGACGGGCGCCTCTTCGTGGCGATGGAGCTGCTCGGCGGCGAAACGCTGGCGCAGCGCTTCGCGCGTCACGGGCGTCTGCTCATCGCGCAGGCCATCGATGTCGCGGCGCAGGTCGCCGACGGTCTCGCCGAGACGCACGCCCGCGGCTGGTGCCACGGAGATCTCCGCCCCGCCAACCTTTTCGTCGTCGATCGCCCGGGCCGGCCGGGCTTCGTGAAGATTCTCGACCTCGGGCTGGCGCACCTCGTGCGCGAGTCGATCGGCGCCGCGCCGGCGCTCACGCTCGGCGACGCGCGCTACGTCGCGCCGGAGCAGGCGCGGCGCGAGGCGGCCGATCCGCGCACGGATGTCTACGCGCTCGGCCTGATCGTCTATGAGGCGATCGTCGGGCAGCCTCCGTTCGACGGCGCGCAGGTGTTCGAGATCCTGCAGAAGCAGGTGAGCGCGGCGCCGCCGCCGCCGTCCGCGCGCGTGCCCGGCGTGCCCTCCCACGTCGATGCCGCGCTCCTGCGGGCGCTTGCCAAGGATCGGGCGGAGCGTTGGCCCGAGGCGTCTCGTCTGGTCGCGGCGTTGCGTGCGTCGCCGGCCACCGGCGCAGACCCCGCGCGCGCGACCGGCACGTTGCCGCCGGCCCCTCCGCCGGCCGTGCCTCCGCAGGCCGGTGAGCCGCCGCCCGGAGGTTTTCGCCCCGCGACCGCGCCCTACCTCAACGCCGGCGGCGAGGGCGCCGGGACGCCGCTGCCGTCGACGCTCGCCGGCACCCTTCCGCCGGCGGCTTCCCGCGAGACGACGAGCCCGGCCGGCCGCGCCGTCAACCGCTCCACGCTTCTCTACGTTCCGCCGACGGGCGCCCAGGCCGCTGCCGCGGCGTCGCAGTCGGTGAGCCGCGGGCGCGTCGCCACGCGCAACATGCCCGTCATGGCCGCCGACGTGGTCTCGGGCGAGGCGCTGAGCAGCTCGCACCTCGAGGAGATCGCCGAGCCAGAGCCCGACCCAGCGGCCTCGAGCAGCGTGTGGTTTGGCCAAGGCGAGGCGGCTTCGCGCGCCGTCGAGGGGGGGCGCAGGGTGCGCGCGACCGGCGCGCTGCCGTCGATCTACGACCGCTTTCACGAGGAGGAGGAGGAAGCGCGCCGCAAGCCCTCGCCGCACAAGAAGCTGGCGTTGCAAGTAGGCGGCGCGGCCGCGGGGTTGGTGGTGGGCCTGGTCTTGCTGCTGCTGGTCACGCGCCGGAGCCCGGAGGTCCCGCCCGGCGCGACGCGCCTCTCGCCGGCCGACAATCCGCTCGCTCCGCCTCCGCCCGAGTCCGCGCCGGCCTCGCTGGAACCCGCCCCGGCGATTCCAGATCCGGTGTTTCAGCCCTTTCCCGGCGCGGCCCGCGCGCGAGCCCCGGCAGACGCGCCGGCGGTCACCGGGAAACGCGCGCCTGGCGTGCCCGCGAAGCCGCCCGCCGCCGCGCCGGGCCGGCGCCCGGCCGCGCCGGTCGAAGCGAAGCCCGCGCCCACGCGTGCGATCGCGCCCGCGGCCGAGCCCGCCACCGGCGTGAAAGACGCCGAGGACGCCGACGCTCACGTCATCGCCGGCCGACACGAGCTTTTGCGCGGCAATTACGCGAAGGCGGCCGAAGAGTTCGCCAAGGCGCGCGCCATCGATCCCGACAACGTCGAGGCCATCGCGGGCCTCGGCGAGCTCGCTTTCGAGCAGGGCTACTACGCGCAGGCGGCCGAACGGCTCAAGGCGGCGGTGCGCGTCCGCCCGCGCTCGGTGCGCTACCTCGTCCTGCTCGGCAACTCGTTCTTCAAGCTCGGGCAGATGCGCAGCGCCGTCGAGATCTACCGTCGCGCGCTCGACATCGATCCTGGCAACGAGGAGGCGCTGGGCGGAGTGCAGGCCGCCGAGAAGCGCCTGGGCGGCACGTAGGTTTGGATTAGCGCCTCGCATCCGGGGCCAGCGCCGTCGTGGTAGATTGACTTTTTGGCCGCGCGACGCGGCAGGGGAGGAACGATGCCGGAATTCCCGTACGTGCCAGGACTCGCAGGCGTGCCCGCCGCCGAATCGAAGATCTGCTTCATCGACGGCACCAAGGGCGTCCTCGAGTACCGCGGCTACAACATCGAGGCGCTCGCCGAGAAGACGACGTTCGAGGAGACCGCGTTCCTGCTCATGCTCGGCCACCTGCCGACGCGCGTGGAGCTCGACCGCTTCATGAGCGACCTCTCGCAGCACCGGCGGCTCAAGTTCCGCATCATCGATCTCATCAAGTGCCTCCCCGAGACCGGGCACCCGATGGACGCGATCACCGCGGGCGTCGCCGCGCTCGGCATGTTCTACACCAACAAGGAGGTCAGCGATCCGGCCGTGCAGTACGAAGCGGCGGTGCGCCTGGTCGCGAAGCTGCCGACCATCACCGCCGCGTACCACCGCTTCCGTCGCGGTGACAACGCGCTGCTGCCACGCGACGATCTCGGCCACGCGGGCAACTTCTTCTGGCTGCTCTCCGAGAAGGAGCCCGACCCGTTCAAGGCGCGCGTGCTCGACGTCTCGCTGATCCTGCACGCCGAGCACTCGATGAACGCGTCGACCTTCTCGGCGCGCGTGACCGGCTCGACGCTGGCCGATCCGTACAGCGTGATCGCGGCGGCCATCAGCACGCTCGCCGGACCGCTCCACGGCGGCGCCAACGAGGACGTGGTCGGCATGCTGCGCGAGGTCGGCACGGCTGCGAACGCGCGCGCCTACGTCGAGGAGCGAGTGGGTTCGGGCAAGAAGCTCGCCGGCTTCGGCCACCGTGTCTACAAGACCAAGGATCCGCGCGCGAAGATCCTCGAGCGCATGGCGACCGAGGTGGTCGATCGCTACGGCGGCGCCGACGTGCTGGCGACGGCGAAAGAGGTCGAGAAGGTCGCGGTCGAGAAGCTCGGAGGGAAGGGCATCTTTCCCAACGTCGACTTCTACTCGGGCATCGTCTACGACCGCCTCGGCATCCCGGCCGATCTTTTCACGCCGATGTTCGCGATCGCGCGCGTCGCCGGCTGGCTCGCGCACTGGAAAGAGCAGCTCGAGAACAACCGCATCTTCCGCCCCAGCCAGATCTACGTAGGAGATCGCGCCCGCGACTGGACGCCGATCGATCAGCGCGGGTAGTCAGCCTCCCACCGCATGGAGGACGACGGCGCAGCGATCGACGTGGTGCGCGAAGGAGTACGGGCTTGCGCGGTGCTCGTCCCACTCGGCGGGCGTGTAGACCGTGACGTCGAGCGCAACATGGAACGACGCGATCGTGGCCGTCGCGGGCTACGCGGCGGTGAGGCGGTGGTTCTGCGCGAGGAGCTGCCGCAGCGTCTCGCGGTCGTCGCGCCACGTGCCGGCGGCAAAGCCATAGCAGGCCGTGACGGCGTCGTTGAGCGCGTCGTACGCGGCACGTAGCTCGGCCGGCTCGCCGGCTTCGAGCTCGTTGTGGATCTTGGTCAAGCCCAAGCCGCGATCCCGGCAGGTCTTCGAACGCAGCGTGTCGAACGCCTCGGCCGCCTCGGCGACGCGGTCGGCTTCCTTCGTGCGCGGGCGCTTGCGCGGGTCGTAGCTCCCGCCGGGAAGCGGCGGGAACGGGAACGTTTCGAAGATCGTCGTGTTCGTGTAGCGGAGATCGCCTTTCAGCGTCGATCCGCGAGCGCGCGCCCAGACGGCGTGGAGCCGCGATTGGAGGATGCCGAAGTGATACGGGTCGCTCAGCGCGATGACCATCAACGCGTGATCGAAACATGCGTCGTTCTTCTGCCGCGACACAATCAGCCACGGTGAGACGCAAGGGATGACGAGAACGTGCTTCAGATCCGCCACGACATCACGTAGTCCGGGCCGAGCTTCGACGAAGCGCCACCAGTTCTTTGCGTAGGCCTCGCGTCGGTTGTCCTTGCGAATTGGATACACGTGCTTGCGCACGTGCCGCATCGCGCCGGCGAAGCGCTCCGCCTCGTCCTTCTCCATCGTCCCGAAGTCGATAACCCACCGCGTCGGTCGCTGGTCGATCTCGCGGTTCACGTCGCGGCCGATGAGGAACGGCTTGATGACGGCACCGGATTGCGGGTCGGCGGCGAGGATCTCGGCGCGCTGCTCGTCGGTCAGGACGAACTCGTTGTTCCCGGGCGTGACGCCCATGAAACACAGAGCCTCGTTGGCCGCGATGTGGCGCGCGGAAGAGGCGTCCACTGCGTCGGTGAGGCCGGCAGAGATCGTCGTGACCTCCTTCCCGTCGAGCGTGCGGATGCCGTCGTAGGGCGCCATCACCCAGTTAACGATGCTCACGTACACGGCGGCCTCGCCCGGCCACGGATACGACCGCCATGCGTCGGTGATCGCTCCGCCGCGCGCGAGTACGAGGTCGATGCTCGCCTCGCGGCTCTCGTTCTGCGCGATCGAGTTCGTACACACGAAGCCCGCGCGCTCGCCGGGGCGCAGCACCTCCAGCGCGCGCGGGAACCAGTACGTGACGTAGTCCGCGGCGCGGTTCGCGGGAAATTTCTCGAACAGCGCCTCGACGTACGCGTCACCCAGCTCGCGGCGCAGCTTGCGCACGCCCAGGTACGGCGGGTTGCCGACGATCGCAAGCTCGCCGTCCGGCCGCGGCCAGTCGATTTTCAGCGCGTCGCCCTGGCGCAGGTTGCGGTCGAGGTTCTTGAGCGGCAGCGTTTCCTCGTCGAGTCCGAGCTCGCGGTTGGCCAGGTGCTCGGCGATCCACATTACGACGCGCGCGAGGAACGCGGCGAACGGGTTCAGCTCAATGCCGTGCACCTGATCGAGTGTGAAGTACGGCCGCGGCGGCGCCGGCGGAACGTCCGCTTTTCGCTTGGCCACCTTGTGGCGGTAGAGCTCGGTCCACTTGAGCGCCAGCGCCGTCTCCAGCCGCTTCATCTCGCGGTAGACGACGTAGAGGAAGTTGCCGCAGCCGCAGGCCGGATCGAGGACGTGGAACGCCTTCATGTCCTCGATGGCCCGCTCGGCCTCCTTGGGCATGCGCAACTCGGCGATCCGCTCTCGCCACGGCTCGATCACCGTGGGGCCGACGACGCGCGCGATGTCGGCCTCGCGCGTGAAGTGCGCGCCGAGCTCGTGGCGCTCGTCCGGGTCGAGCGCCTGCTCGAAGATCGAGCCGAAGATCTCGGGCCGCACGTCCTGCCAGTCGAAGTCGCGCGCGGCGCAGTAGATGTCGTGGATCTGCCCCGGCGTGAGATCGAGCCGGGGCTGCTCGCGGTCGAAGAGCGGACCGTTGACGTAGGGCGCGAAGCGAAAGTGCTTCTCGCCGGGATTCTTGTTGCCGAAGTCCTTGAAGAGCGCCCAGACGGGATCCATCTCGCCGGCCTCGGCCGCCTTCTTCATCACGTCAGTGAACATGCGCGGAGGCGTCAGATCGGTGTCCTCCGCGAACATCGCGAAGACGCACTGGAGCATGAGCTTGGCCACCCGCTCGCGGTCACGCTCCGGATCCTTCGCGGCCTGGATCACCTCGCGAACGAGTCGCCCGAGCATGCTCGCCACCTCGGAGGTCACCTTCTCGGAGCGCCCGGCGAGATCCGGCGTGTCGCCGCGCAGGAACAGCAGCGCGTCGCCGCGCGCCGGCAGCTCGGTCAGCGGAAAGGTCAGCTTGGGCGTGAGCTGCCCATTCTCGTCATTCGTGTCGTAGATCCAGAACTCGCGAAAGTTGCAGAGCACCATGTAGCGCGTGCGAACGCGCGCCCAGTAGCCGAGGAGCTGCGGGTGGTGCTTCTCCAGCTTTTCTGACGACGCCTTCATCTCCCACACGCACACCTTCGGCAAGTACATGTCCATGCTCTCGGTCGTGTACTGCGGCGTGTGATCTTCGGCGAAGAGGCCGCCCTGCCCGCGCTTGCCCCGGCCCGGCACCCGAACCGGGTGCTGCTCGAAGATCGTGCCGGGGCGGAAGCTGGCGCCGTAGATATCGAGCAGCTTTTGCAGGAACGGCTGCGCGGCCGCTCGTTCGGTGCCTTCGTAATGACGCCAGGTGTCGACGAAGATTTCGAGCTTGGCGAAGAGATCCTCGTTCCAGTCCGCGGCGCTGATCGTGACGGCCGGCACCATCGGGCGCGAAGCTACCACGGGCTGACGGCGCGCAGGCACAGCCGCGGACCGCTTTGGCCGCTTCGTGCGCCGCGCCGACTTGGGCTTCGGCGGAATCGGCCGCTTCCCTTTTCGCTTCGCGGTCGGCTTCTTCATGGAGCGCAGGTCACGGCCTCTCGCAGACGGAACCGTATCGTGCAACTTGGCACCACCCTATGGAAAACACGAATTCTGTCCAGCCTTTAAGCTAGTTTTCCCAGGCCTGGGACGAGCCCTTGATTCGATTCGGCGCCAGGGCGGGGAAGGGCCGCGCGGTGTTTCACCACGTCCAAGGGACGCGCAGGCCTCCGCACGAGGCGACCCGCGCCGGCAACGGAACAGTTCCCGGCGCGAGGGCTCTGAACAGATGGCCAACATTCGTTTCGTGCGGGTGCGCCGGACGGCCAGCCGTCTGGCGCATCCGTTGGGGCGCCGCCGACGCCGCGCGGCTAGCGCCGGTAGCTGATCCCCGCTTCGAGACCCCAACCGGCGTTCGTGCGCTTTCCCGCAAAAACCCACTGGCCACCGAGCTCGAGCGCGAAGCCGAGCGGGAGGTCGACGGCGATCGACGGCAGCAGCTTGTGCGCCGACTCGCGGCTGGGAAAAATCACCTTGCCCGCGCCGATGACCTCCTCCTCGCGCGGTGGCTCGTGCGCGTCACGGCGCGAGCCGTCGCCCACCGGCACGAAGCCGCCGACGCCGAGCGCGGCGCGCAGGCGCCACGCGATCGGCGCGCCGCCCTGCACGAGGTATCCCGCGAGATCGGCGTAGCCTTTGGTGCGCGCGCGCAGGCCGGCCTCGGCGCCAAGCCAGCCGCGGCCAAGCGACAAGCCGACGAGTGCGCGCCCTTCGACGTCGATCGAGCCCGTGCCGAGCGGGCTGCGATCGTTGAAGAAATTCTGGTCGTGCAGACGCAGCACCTCGAGGTCGTTCGAGTAGGTGGGCGCGGCCACGGAGAGCGCGAGCGAGACCACGGGGACGTGAAGGACGCGCACTTTCGCGCCGATTTCGCCGTCGCCGAGACCGGCGTTGCCGATGTGTACAACGTCGTCGTTGTCGACGACCGTCGAGTTGTCGGAGCACGGGCCCGAGCACTGGAACCGCGTGTCGCTCGCGCGCCAGCCGATCTTCGCGAGCAGATCGACGCGCTCGGCCACGCCCGCTTCGCCGTAGAGCCACGCGGCGTGCTCGCGCACGCGGCCGCCCGTGACGCGGCGGGCGAACCCTTCGCCGAGGAACGTCGCGTCGTCGAGGGGGCGCGCCTCGCCGCTCGCGTCGAAGCGCTGGTCGGCGAAGAACGCCGTGGTGCTGAGCTTGGCGTAGCCGTGCCCGCGCCCCTGCGTCCACGCGCCCGCGTGCGCGACCGACGCGGCGAGCGAGGCGAGCAGTGAGGCGCGAAGCGACACGGAGCGCGGTGAGTGTAGCGCGACTCGGGATCCTTGACGGGACGCCATTCTGAGCGCCAGAATTCTGGCATGCGGCTCTCCCACGATGTCCTCTCCCTGACGGATTTTCGCGATCACCTCACCGCGCGTATCGACCAGGTGCAGAAGGAGGGCCGCCCGTTGGTTGTGACGCGCAACGGCCGGGCGGCTGCCGTCGTGCTGTCGGCCGAGGCGTACGATCGGCTGCGCTACGAATCCTACGTACGGGCCAAGGCGGCCGCGGGTCTCGCGGATCTCGCGGCGGGGCGCACCGCCTCGCACGCGCAAGTCCTGCACCGCGCGCGGGCCAAGCTCGAACGCCGGTGAAGATTCGTTGGACGGCCGAGGCCGAGCGGGATATCACGGCCGTGCTCGCGTTTGTCGCCGACGCGAGACCGCGCGCCGCGAAGAAGCTCCTCACCGACATCGATCGCGCCCTGGCGCGTGTCGCGCTCTTCCCCGACTCCGGGCGCCCGGTGCCGGAGATGGAGCCGTCAGGCGACCGGCCGCAACGCGAGGTCGTCGTCGCCCCGTTCCGGATCGGCTATGCCGTTGCCGGGGGCGAGATCGCCGTGCTCTACGTCATCCACGGCGCGCGCGCGTTTCCGCCCGTGCGGCGTCGCGAGCCGCGGTGACGGCGAGAGTCGGCGCTTTTGCGCCGAGCTGCGCGTAGGGGTACACTCGTAGGCGTGAATCGGCGCCTGCGACGGTTGCGCGTGGTCACGGCGGCGTTGCTGTCGGCGTTGCTGCTGGCGGGCGGCTCGTTCGCATCGACCGTCTATCGCTGTCGCTACGATCGTGTCGCAAGACGCTCGTGCTGCTGTCCGGCCGGTTCCGAGGCGCCGACGCCACCGGCTTCCGCGGACGCGCTTCGGGCGACCCGCTGCTGCGAGGCGCAGATCCTCGACTCCGCTGCCGCTCCGGCGGACGCGCGGAGGCTCGATTCGGCCCCCGCCCTCGCCGTCGCCGTGCTGCTGCCCGCCCTGCCGCCGGCCCTGGCGCCGCGGTCGCTCGTCGCCGAACCCGTCGGCGTACGGGCTGCCACCGGACCGCCGCTGTTCGTTCTGACGCACGCGTTCCTCCTGTAGACCGCCTCCCGGTCAGCTGAGTGCTGCTGCGCTCCCGCGATTGTGCGCGGGACGTTGATGCGCGCGCGTGCGCGCCGGGAGGTGCGTCATGAGAGACATCGCGGTTCCACTGTTCCTGTCCATCGGCGGCGGCGCCTCCCGTCCCACCGCCCCGCGCGCGATGACGCGTATGATGTCATGCTGTTGCGGCGTGGGATTTGCGCGACGGGGCTGTTGGTACTAGGATCGCTGCCGTGAAGCTTCGGGCTGCCCTGCTGTCGCTCTTGGCCGTGCTCGCATGGGCCGTGCCTGTCTTCGCGTCCACGCGCTGCTCGATGTCCGGCGGCGCGGTGTGCTGTTGCAAGCAGGGCTGCGACGCCGGCGACGGCCACGGCGCGCGCCTGCAGCGGGCGCCCTGCTGCTCGACATCCAAGGCCGCGCCCGCCTCGCCGGCCGCGGCAGGCGCGTCGCAGGACGACGGTCGCGCGCCGCTTCCGAGCGCGATTTCGACCGGCCGGCCGGCGCTCGCCGTGCGGACCACCGAGCTGATGCGCGCTCACGACAGGCCCCTGGCCCGGGCGACGGCTCCACCCTATCTGCTCAACTCCTCGCTCCTGCTGTAGCCGCCCCCCCCCTCCCCGTCCACGTCAATCGCGCGCGGGCCCGTACCGCGTCAACCGTAAGGCCGCCCGGGCCGCGCACCGCCGCGGGAAAGGCCGCTGAGCTTCTCCTTGGGAGGACTCGCACATGAAGACACTCGCCATGGGACTCGTCACGTTCGCGCTAACGACGCTGCTTTCGTCATGCGCGGTGGCCGCCGGCAAGGCCGCGACGCCCGCACCGCAGGTGATCGCCATCGCGGTCACGTCGGACGGCTTCGTGCCGGCCGAGGCGAAGGCGAAGGCCGGCACGCCGGTCAAGCTGGTCGTGACGCGCAAGACCGACCGCACCTGCGCGACCGAGATCGTCATCAAGGCGTTCGGCGTGAAGCAGCCGCTCCCGCTCAACCAGGCCGTCGAGGTCACGTTCACGCCGAGCAAGCCCGGCAGGGTCCGTTTCGCCTGCGCGATGGACATGATCGCGGGAGCGATCGTGGTGGAGTAGGCATGCGCGGGCTCGTTGCCACGCTCGCGTTCCTGTCTCTGGCGGTCGCGCAGCCTGCCGGCGCAGCATCGCCGGGCTCGTCGGACGCGCCGAAGCTGCCGACCGATCCCGTGCTCGCCACGCTGATCGAACAGAGCCTCGCCGCCCGACCTGAGCTGGCACAGGCCCGTGCCGAGGTCAGGGCGGAGCGCGAGCGCGTTCCTCAAGCCGGGGCCCTGCCGGATCCGATGCTCCAGCTCGGCGTCCAGAACGACGGCTTCACCAGCTGGGAGGTCGGGAGGATGGAGACGAGCTGGTACTCGATCATGCTCTCGCAGACCTTTCCGTGGCCCGGCAAGCTGCGGCTGCGCAGCGGCGTCGCCGAGGTCGGTGCGAAACTGGCAGACCAAAGCGTCGCGCGGGTGCGCCTCTCCACCGAGGCCGACGTCCGGCGCGCCTACCTCAACCTGCTCCTGGCGCGCGACCGCTTGGCCCTGCTCGATCGTCTCGAGGCAATCTGGCAGAAGTCGGCCACCCTCGCGCGAATCCGGTACGAGACCGGACAGGGCGCCCAGTCAGACGTGCTGCGAGCTCAACTCGAACTCAACCGCATCCGGCAGCGCCGATGGGTCATGCAGGCGGACGTGGCCAGCGAGGCGCAGACGCTCAACCGGCTCCGGGGACACCCGCTCGACGAGCCCATCGAGCCGTCGGTCCACATCGTGGACCTTCCCATCCCGACGCCGCGCGATCCCGCCGGCGCGGCGCAAGACGCGCTCGATCGCAGTCCGGAACTGGCGGCCGCACGCCTGGGCGCGACGCAGGCGGAGGCGTCGGTGGCGCTGGCGCGCAAGGGCACGCTGCCGGACTTGACGGTGAACGCCGGCGTGATGCCGCGCGGCGGTGACTTCCCGCCGATGTGGCTCATGAGCGTCGCCGGCCCGCTGCCGGTCTTCGCGGACGCGAAGCAGCGCCGCGCCGTCGCCGAGACCGAGGCGCGGGTCACCGCCAACCGGAAGAACATCGAAGCGCTCGTGCAGGTGCTTCGCCTCCGGGTCGAGCAGCGGCGCGCGGTGCTCGGCGCGATGATCGAGAACATCCGCCTGTACCGCGACGGGTTGCTCGTCCAGTCGGAAGCCACCGCCGACAGCACGCTCGCCCAGTACCAGGTCGGCCGGGTGACGTTCGCCTCGGTGCTCGAGGCGAACGCCGGCTTCATCGCCGACCAGGATGGCTACCTTCAGGTCCTGGCACAGGCCCATCGCCTGGAGATCGACACCGCGGAAGTGAGCCTGGCCCCTGTCGCCTCGGCGGGCGGGGCCATGGGCGGCGCCGCCGTGCCGGGCACGGGTCCGCTCAATGGCGGCGCGCCGGCGCCCGCTCCCGGAACGGCTGCACCGCTCACACCGGGCGGCAGTACGTCCGGGATGTCGAACATGTAAGGATCCCCATGACCCACGAACCGACGACCCCGACCACCCCGACGACCTCTGGCTCACTCCCCCCTGAGTCTCCCCGTCGTCGGTTCGGCGCCTTCGCCCTCGTCTTCGCCATGCTCGTGAGTTCGGCCACCGTCGGCGGCGGCGTCTACTGGATCGGCCGCGCGAGCGATTCGACCCGCCCGCAGGAAACCGCGCCGGCGCGGCAGGCCCGCTACCAGTGCCCGATGCACCCGTCGATCGTTCAGGATCACCCCGGCGACTGCCCGATCTGCGGGATGAAGCTGGTGAAGGTGGACGACGGAAGCGGAGAAGAGGCGCCGGACCCGGTGGCGAGCGCGGGTGGAAAGCGGAAGCTCCTCTACTACCGCTCTCCGATGGACCCGAAGGTGACCTCGCCCGCGCCGAAGAAGGACGAGATGGGGATGGACTACGTGCCGGTGTACGCGGACGAGTCGGGCGGCTCCGCGGGGTCGGTCCCGGGCCAGGCCACGGTGAACATCGACCCGGCGCGCCAGCAGCTCATCGGTCTGACCACGGTCAGGGCCGCCGTGGGCCCGGTCGGCGGCGCTTGGCGCACGGTCGGTCGCGTCGCGATGGACGAAACGCGCGTGCGCCACATCAACGTGAAAGTCCCGGGGTTCGTCGAGCGCGTCTTCGTTGACTTCGTGGGCAAGACCGTGGGCAAGGGGGACCCGCTCTTCACGGTCTACAGCCCCGAGCTCCTCTCGGCGCAGGAGGAGTACCTGCTCGCCCTGCGCATGAAAGGGGCGCTGTCGCGGGGCGGCGCGCTCACCGACGACGGGGATGCGCTGGTGAAGGCTGTCCGCAGGAAGCTCGCGCTGTGGGACGTGCCGGAGTCCGAGATCGACCGCATCGCGACGACGGGCGAAACGACCAAGACGTTGACCGTCCACTCGCCCGTCTCGGGGGTCGTGACGCGGAAGGACGTGGTGCAGGGGATGAAGCTGGAGGCCGGTGCGATGCCGTACGAGATCGTGGACCTCTCGACGGTCTGGGTGCTGGCGGACGTCTACGAAAGCGAGATGCGATTCGTCAAGGAGGGCATGTCCGCGACGCTGACCCTGAACGCGTTTCCGAACCGGGAGTTCCGCGGCAAGGTTCTCTTCATCGACCCGCTGATCGAGCCGCGGACGAGAACGCTCAAGGTCCGCCTCGCGTTTCCCAACCCGGGCGGCGACCTCCGCCCCGAGATGTTCGGCGAGGTGGTCCTGCACGGCACGCCGCGCGAGGGACTGCGCATCCCGCAGGACGCGGTGATCGATTCGGGCACCGAGAAGCTGGTGTTCGTCGCGATCGGCAACGGGAAGTTCCAACCCCGGATCGTCCGGCTCGGCGATTCAAGCGGCAACGCCGTCGAGGTCGTCTCCGGCCTCACGGCCGGCGAGGAAGTGGTCACGCGTGCCAACTTCCTGGTCGATTCGGAGTCGAAGCTGCGCGCCTCGCTCGTGGAGATGGCCGGGGGCGCCGCCTCGAAGGTTCCGGAGCGCGCGCGTGTCCTCCCGGCTCCAGTTTCGGATGACGGCGCTTCACCAGAGCAGCCTGCGTCCCACGAAGGGCACCGGCGGTGATCAAGCGCGTCATCCGGTTCTCGGCTGAGAACCGCTACCTGGTGGTCGCGGCCACCATCGTGCTGCTCGTCATCGCCTGGTGGTCCATGCGGACCATCGCGCTCGACGCCCTGCCCGATCTCTCGGACACGCAGGTGATCGTCTACTCGCGGTGGGATCGCAGCCCCGACATCATCGAGGACCAGGTGACGTACCCGATCACGACGGCCCTGCTCGGCGCGCCGAGGGTGAAGGCCATCCGCGGCTTCTCCGACTTCGGCTTCAGCTTCGTCTACGTCATCTTCGAAGACGGCACCGACCCCTACTGGGCGCGCACACGCGTCCTCGAGTACCTGTCCAAGATCATCCCGCAGTTGCCGTCGGGTGTGAAGACCGAGCTGGGCCCCGATGCCACGAGCGTCGGCTGGGTCTTCCAGTACGCGCTCGTCGACCGGAGCGGCAAGCACTCCTCCGACGAGCTTCGCTCCTACCAGGACTGGTTCCTGCGCTACGCGGTGCAGAGCGTGCCGGGCGTCGCCGAAGTCGCAACGGTGGGCGGCCAGGTGCGCCAGTACCAGGTGACCGTCAACCCCAACTCCCTGGCTGCCTACAAGTTGCCGCTCGATGCGGTCATCGACGCGGTGCGCAAGGGAAACAACGACGTGGGCGGTCGTCTGGTCGAGATCTCGGGCCGCGAGTACATGGTCCGCGGCCGCGGGTACGTCAGGAGCATCCACGACATCGAAAGCATGGTGCTCAAGACCGAAGGCGGCACTCCGGTGCTGGTCAAGGACGTCGCCTCGGTCGCGCTCGGGCCGGAGATGCGCCGCGGCATCGCCGACTACAACGGCGAGGGGGACGTGGTCGGCGGCATCGTCGTCATGCGCCAGGGCGAGAACGCCCTCAACGTCATCGAGCGCGTGAAGGCCAAGCTAGAGAGTCTCAAGCCTTCCCTGCCCAGGGGCGTCGAGGTCGTCACGACCTACGACAGGTCCGATCTGATCGAACGCGCCATCGACACCGTGACGCACAAGCTGATCGAGGAGATCATCGTCGTCTCGATCATCATCCTCATCTTCCTGTGGCACTTCCCGTCCTCGATCATCCCCATCGTCACGATCCCGGTGTCGGTCGCGCTGGCGTTCATCCCGATGAAGCTCTTCGGGCTGAACGCCAACCTGATGTCGATGGCCGGAATCGCGATCTCCATCGGCGTGCTCGTCGACGGGGCGATCGTCGAGGTCGAGAACGCCTACAACAAGATCCACCATTGGGTGAAGGACGGGAAGAAGGGCGACTTCCATGCCGTGCGCCTCGAGGCGCTGATGGAGGTCGGGCCGGGGGTCTTCTTCTCGCTCCTGGTGATCGCGGTCGCGTTCCTGCCGGTCTTCACGCTGATGGACCAGGAGGGCCGGCTCTTCCGCCCGCTCGCTTTCTCCAAGAACTTCGCGATGGCCATCGCGGCCATCCTGGCGATCACGCTGGACCCCGCGATGCGGATGCTGTTCGCGCGGATAGAACCCTTCACATTCCGCCCCCGATTCCTTTCCTGGCTGGCGACCGGCGTGCTGGTCGGCACCTACTACTCCGAGGAGCGCCACCCGATCAGCCGGCTCCTCCACTTCCTCTACGAGCGGCCGTGCCGGTTCGTGGTGCGGCACGCGAAGCTGACCATCGCCGTGGCGGTGCTGATCGTGCTCACGACCATCCCGGCGTACCTCCACCTGGGCTCCGAGTTCATGCCGCCGCTGCGCGAGGGAAGCATCCTCTACATGCCCTCGGCGGTCGAGCCCGGCATGTCTGTCGCCGAGGCGCAAAAGGCCCTGCAGATCCAGGACAAGATCCTGATGACGTTCCCCGAGGTCGCGCGCGTCTTCGGCAAGGCGGGACGCGCGAACACGTCCACGGACCCGGCGCCCTTCACCATGATGGAGACGACTGTCCTGCTCAGGCCCGAGAGCGAGTGGCGAGAGAAGCCGCGCTGGTACTCTGCGCGGGCGCCGGAGTGGCTCAAGCCGGTCCTGCGTTCCTTCTGGCGCGACCGGATCACGCAGGAGGAGTTGGAGACCGAGATGAACGCCGCTCTCCAGCTTCCGGGCATCTCCAACGCGTGGACCATGCCGATCAAGGGGCGGCTCGACATGCTGTCGACCGGCATCCGCACGCCCGTGGGCATCAAGATCATGGGCGCGGACCTCGCGACGATCGAGCGCATTGCCAAGGAGACCGAGGCCGCCGTGTCGCGGCTGCCGAGCACGCGCAGCGCCTATGCCGAGCGCGTCGCCGGCGGCTACTTCCTAGACTTCGTGCTCAAGCGCGAACAGCTCGCGCGCTACGGGCTCAGCGTCGACGACGCCAACATGATGGTGATGACCGCGGTGGGTGGCGACAACCAGAGCACGACGGTCGAGGGGCGCGAGCGCTACGGGATCAACGTGCGCTACGCCCGCACCTACCGCGAAGATCTGCCGGCTCTCCGGCGCGTCCTGCTGCCGCTTCCCGGCGGGCAGGGGCAGATTCCGATGGACGAGATCGCCGACGTTGTGCTGGCGCAGGGACCCTCGATGATTCGCGACGAGAACGGTCTTCTGGCCGGCTACGTCTATGTCGACTTCGACACGTCGAAGGTCGATGTCGGCAGCTTCGTCGGGCAGGCCAAGAAGGCGGTCGCGGCGGAGGTCAAGGTGCCGACCGGCTACGCCATGACCTGGAGCGGCCAGTACGAGAACATGCTGCGGGTCCGCGAGCGGCTGAAGCTCATCCTGCCGATCACGGTCGTGCTCATCTTCGCGCTGCTCTACATGAACACGAAGTCGGCGTTCAAGGCGACCGTGGTCATGCTCGCCGTGCCGTTTTCCGCCGTGGGCGCGGTCTGGCTGCTGTGGGTGCTCGGCTACAACGTCTCCATCGCGGTCTGGGTCGGCCTGATCGCGCTGATGGGCCTGGATGCGGAGACCGGCGTGTTCATGCTTCTCTTCCTCGACCTCTCGCACGACGAGTACAAGAAGAAGGGGCTCCTCAACACGGAGCAGGATCTCGTCGAGGCGATCATCCACGGCGCTGTCAAGCGCGTCCGCCCGAAGGCGATGACCGTCTTCGCCGCCATGCTCGGCCTGCTGCCGATCATGTGGTCCACCGGCACCGGCGCCGACCTCATGAAGCGCATCGCCGCGCCGATGGTCGGCGGGCTCGTCACGAGCTTCGCGATGGAGCTCCTTGTCTACCCACCGATCTACTTCCTCTGGAAGCGCCGCCAGCTCCCATCCGTTCCCGGAGCGCACGGGGTGGAGCCGCCCATGGAGCCCGCGACAACATGACGACCGCCCCTCGCAGCGATTTCGATTCACCGGAGGTGAACGCATGACGGCTCATTCGATCGCCCTTTCCGCCCTGCTCACGCTCGCGCTCGGCTGCGCGCGCGAGGTGGAGACGCCGGCGGCGTCCCCGCCGCGGCCCGCGCCCGCCGCGCCGCACCACGTCCACGGCGCGGCGCCCTCCGCGGCGGCGACCGGCCCCGGCGCCGCTCCCGCCGTCGAGAGGCGCCGCGCGTGGCCGTTGCTCGAAGCCTGGCTCGCCGGAGCCGCCGTCGATCGCGAGCCGCACCAGTGTGCGGCCGCGCCGGAGCCCGAGCTCGCGACGCTCGGGGCCGCGCTCTTCGGCGTCTACTGCGCCAACTGCCACGGCGAGACCGGCCGCGGCGACGGCCCCCGCTCGGCCGTCTTCACGCCGCCGCCGCGCGACCTCGCGCGCGGCGTCTTCAAGTTCCGATCGACGCCAAGCGGGACGGCGCCCACGCCGGAGGATCTGTTCCGCACGGTGAGCGGGGGCCTGCGCGGCACCGGGATGATGGCCTTCGCCGATCTCACCGAGCAGGAGCGCTGGGCGCTCGTGGCCTACGTCCGCTCGCTCTCGCGCACCTCCGCTGAATCTGCGCCCGCCGTGCCGGTCGACGTTCCACCGCCCCCCGCGGACGTCGGCCGGCCGGCGCGGCGCCTTCGCGGCGCGCGCGCGTGGACCGCGCTCGGCTGTAGCCAGTGCCACGGCGAGCGCGGCCGTGGCGACGGACCGGCGGCACGCGAGCTGCGCGACGACCTCGGCCGAGCGATCCCGCCGCCGGACCTCGTGACGCGTCCGCTCAAGCGCGGCGACGGCGCGGCGGACCTCTACCAGACGCTCGCGACCGGCTTGGACGGGACGCCGATGCCGTCCTACGCCGCCGTCGACCCCGCCGCCCTCTGGGACGCGGTGGCGCTCGTCCGCTCGCTGCGCGCCCGCGCCACGCCCCTCGACGCGCGCGACGCCGAAGAAGCGCGCGCGCTGGTCGCCGCGCAGCACCAGCAGGGCGCCCACGCGGTGATCGGCGGCTGCGGCTGCAAGGCGGGGGGCACGTAGATGAGGCTCATGCTCCCACGAGGCACGGCCATGGGGAGCCTTCTCGCGCTGTTGGGCTGCGGCGAGCACGGCGGCGAGCACGACGCCCACGGCGATCTGCCGCCGGCGCCACCCATGATCGCGCCCGAACCGTGGTCCGGCTCGCTCGACGGACCGGTGATCGAGGACGAGAACCCGGATCCGGGCGTCGTCGAGGTGACGCTCACGGCCGCTCCCGGCACGGCCGAGTACCAGCCGGGCCGCCCGATCGAGGCCTGGACGTACAACGGGACCGTCCCCGGCCCGCGGATCGAGGCCGACCTGGGCGACCGCGTCATCGTCCATTTCACGAACGACCTTCCCGAGCCGACGACGATCTCGAGCACGCCGAGCGCGGAATGATGGCCGAGGTCCGTGTCCGATGAACGATGTGACCACCAACCAGGAGGAGGTCCGATGAGAAGAGCGATGGCGAGCGTCAAGGTGGGTGTCCTGCTCATGACCGCCGTGGCCTGCGGAAGCACGACCACGCCGCCGCCGGCATCCCCGGAGTCGCAGGCGTCGACGCCGCTCGCCACGGAGCACGCCGGACACGCGCACGAGTCCGGTCACGCGGCGCCGGCCGCGCCCGACACGCCGGCGCCCGCCGCCGGCGCGCACGCGGGCCATCGGCACGAGCCGACCGACCCGTACTTCTGCTCGATGCATCCCGAGGAGACCGCGCTCGATTCGAGCGCCCGCTGCCCGATCTGCGGCACGAAGCTCGACAGGCGCGAGGCGGCGGCGACGCCGCCCGCCGAGCAGCACGCCGAGCACCACCACGATGCGCACGGCGAGCCGCCCGCGGCCGGGCCGGCGCCCGCGCCGCCGCCCGAGGGTGCGCCCCGGTTCGCCGACGTCGAGCCCTTCTTCCGCAAGCACTGCGCGCGGTGCCACGGCCCCAACCCCGACGACGAGAAGACGGGCGCCAAGGCCCGCGAGCACCTGGACATCGCCACCTACCCGTTCGGCGGCCACCACGGCCACGAGGCCCTCGCCGCGATCGGCAAGGTGCTGGCGCGCGGCAAGGACGGTCGCACGAAGATGCCCGCCGATGACCGCCGGGGCCTGAAAGACGACGAGATCGCGCTGGTCAAGCGCTGGATCGCCGCCGGAGGGCCGAAGTGAGGCTGGCGATTGAGCCGCTGGCGGTGGCCCTCGCCCTGCTTCCCGCGGCGCGCGCCGCCGCGGAGGCCTCGCACCATCAGGGGGCGTCGCCGTCGCAGATCGGAACGGCGCAGATCGAAGGACTCGCGCGCGAGCGGCCGTCGGCCTGGTACGTGCGCCCGTTCGCCTCGCTGCTGACCGCCTCCGAGAAGTTCGGCGGCTCGGGCGCGCGCGGCGATCTGGCGGCGGGCGGCCGCGTGACCAACGTCGGCCTGAACCTGCTGGCCGAGGTTCGTCTGGGCGAGGCGTGGGCGGTGTCCGCCGTCACCGGCGGCCAGCGGCTCGTCTTCGCGTCGAGCGCCGGATCGGAGACCGTCACCAGCCTCGGCGACGGCTTCGCCTCGGGCCGCTTCGCACAGCCGCTGGGCTGGGGCTCGCTGGCCGCCATCGTCACGGGCAAGATCCCCGGCACCTATCCCGAGAGCGAGGCCACCGGCGCCAAGCAGGTCGACATCGAGGGCAAGCTGGCGCTGGCCGTCGCGCGGCTCGGGACGCGGCGGCTCGCGGCCGTGGTCGGCATCGGGCACAAGGTGCGCCTCGGCGCCATCGAGGACGAGGTGACGCCGAGCGCTCTGCTGCTCGGGCGCCTGCACGAGCGCCTGACCGCGACCGCCTTGGTGGGAGGCGGCGTGGCCGTGGGTCTGGGCGCGACGCCCAAGGACTCGCTGGCCGCGGGCGCGGGCCTGGCGTGGCGGGCCGCGCCGAGCGTCGAGCTCGGCGGCAACTACGCCCACACGATCTTCGGCCACAACGTCGTGGACGCGCACATCGCCACGCTCGGCGTGGGCCTCTCGTTGTGAAGGGAGACATGACGGCGCATCAACGTGCCCTGTCCGTGCCGCCGGCGGCGGTGCCCGCCTGTGCTGTCGCGGGGATGGCGGTCAGCCTCCTCCTCCCCCGACCGCCCAGCGGGCTACCGCCGCCGCCGGCCAACGACAGACGGTCGAAAGGAGTGGGATATGTCACCGGTAGACAAGAGAGCGGCCGCGGCGGACGACGAGAATCGGGATCCCTCAGGCGCGGATCTGGGAACGCTCCTCGCCAAGATCGACGCCCGCTTCCCGTTCGGTCCGCTGTTCTTCCTCACGCAGCTTCGCGGCTTCGTGCGTGACCGGTGCCCCGATCCCGCCGAAGGCCTCCCTGTCGTAGAAGTCCACCTGCCCTCGGGCGAGGGTCTGGACGTCTGCCACGTGCTCGGCGTCACTCCGCTGTGGGTGGCGCTCGCCGTGTAGTGTGTTCCCCGCAATTCTGTCGCTGTTGCTCGGCGGGTGCATGGGGTCGGGGATGTGGGGGGGCGACATGGACGACATGCACGAGGGCTCGCGGCGCTGATCTCGATCACGCTCGCGCCAGCGCTGCGCGATACGCTCATCCGCGGCAAGATCTTCTCCGAGCGCCGCCATCCCGTCTCGCGCTTCATCATCGCGCTCTACAAGCCGTTCGTGTACGTCGCACTCCGGCGCCCCAAGTCCACCGTCTTGATCGGCGCGCTGGCGATCGCCTCGGCTTTTCCGCTCGCCATGCGCCTCGGCCACGAGTTCATGCCGCCGCTCAATGAAGGCGACGTGCTCTACATGCCGATCACGTTCCCCAACATCGCGATTGAGGAGGCAAAGCGCAGCCTGCAGGTGATGGACCGCGTGCTCAAGACCTTCCCCGAGGTCGAGTCGGTCTTCGGGAAGATCGGCCGCGCCGAGACGCCCACCGACTCGGCGCCGCTCACGATGGTCGAGACGACTGTGCGCCTCAGGCCGCGCGAGCAGTGGCGGCGCGTCATGAAGCCGCGCTGGTACTCGCACTGGGCGCCGGGCTGGCTTCGCAAGGGCCTGCGGCCGATCTGGCCCGAGGACGACGCCATCTCCTGGGACGAATTGACCGCCGAGATGAACCGCAAGTTGCAGGTCCCGGGATGGACCAACGCGTGGACGATGCCGATCAAGACGCGCATCGACATGCTGACGACCGGCATCCGCACGCCCATCGGCATCAAGGTGCTGGGCACCGACCTCGAAGAGATCGAGCAGATTGGCACGGCGCTCGAGCGCCTGATCACGCCGATCTCCGGGACGCGCAGCGTGCTCTACGAGCGCAACCTCGGCGGCCTCTACGTCGACATCATCCCGGATCGCAAGGCGCTCGCCCGCTACGGCCTGCGCGTGGGCGACGTCGAGCGCGTGATTGAGGGTGCGATCGGCGGAGTACCCATCGGCGTCACCGTCGAGGGGCGCAACCGCTTCACCATCAACGTGCGTTATCCGCGGGACCTGCGCGGCGACATCGATGCGCTCCGCCGCGTGCTGGTGCCGCTGCCCGCCGAAGCTCCGTCGGGGGAGGGCGGCGCGGGCGGAATGGACATGGGCAAGCAGGGCAATCTCGTGCCCGGGCTCGATCAGAGGCGCGCGCTCTACGCGCAGGCGATGCCCGGCATGGAAGGCGCTCGTGGCGGCGCGGCGGGCGCCGGCGGTTCCAGGTCGCGCCTTCCCGACGCGCGCACGATGTCCGACGTGCCGGGCATGGGCGGCATGGGCGCGCTGCCGATGCCCAGCGAGCCGATGGCGCCAGCCATGGGAGCTGCGTCGTCCCGTCCCGCGTCGCCGCCCGGTGGCGGGAGGCGAGGATTCATCCCGCTCGGCCAGATCGCCGACATCCGTGTCGCCGGCGGCCCGCCGATGGTGCGCGACGAGGACGGCTTGCTCGTCGGCTACGTCTATGTCGACATCGATCAGGGGAAACGCGACATCGGCGGCTATGTCGGCGAGGCCAAGGAAGTCGTGCGCAAGGCCGCCGCGAGCGGCGATTTTGCGCTCCCGGCCGGCACGTTTCTCAAGTGGACCGGTCAGTACGAGCTGCTCGAGGAGATGATCGCGCGCATGAAGATCGTCGTGCCGGTGACGCTGATGATCATCGTTCTTCTGCTGTTTCTGCACTTCAAGAACGTGATCGAAGCGCTGATTGTGCTCCTGTCGATCCCGTTCGCGCTGGTCGGGACGGTGTGGCTGCTGTGGCTGCTCGACTACCGGGTCTCGACCGCGGTCTGGGTCGGCGTGATCGCTCTCGTGGGCCTCGCCGCGCAGACCGGCATCGTCATGATCGTCTACATCGACAACGCCTACGAGCGGCGGCGGCGCGCGGGCAAAGTGCGCGATCTCGACGACATCATCTGGGCCCACATGGAGGGCACGGTCATGCGCGTGCGCCCCAAGCTCATGACCGTGGGCACGATGCTCTTCGGGCTGGTGCCGCTTCTGTGGGCGACCGGCTCGGGCGCCGACGTCATGAAGCGCATCGCCGCGCCGATGGTCGGCGGCCTCATCACCTCGGCGTTCCTCACGCTCGAAATCATCCCGGTCATCTACACGTACTGGCGCTTCGAGCAGCTCCTGTGGGAGCGGCTCGCCTCGCTCGATCCCGCGCGGCTCGCGCGGCTGAAGATTCTCGCCGGCACGCAGGCGTTCGGCTGGACGCTGCTGGCGGCGACGGGCGCCTCGCTCATCTACGTCACGCCGCCGCGCGCCGCGCTCGCCGCCGCGCTCGCGCTGGCCGCCACCGCCATCGTCATCGGCGCAGCCGCCTACGCCACCCTCCGCCCCGCCGCCAAACGCGCCGTGTGGCCCGCGACGTAACGCGTCACTGTAGAAAGGCAGACGGAAGCGTGGGCGCCGCCCCCACGGTTGCAAGTTGGCGGGCCGGCGGGCTCTCGGCTAGCCTTCGGCGATGTCGCGCATTCGCGTGGGCGTGCTCTTCGGCGGGCGGTCCGCCGAGCACGAGGTGTCGATCCTCTCGGCGCGCAACGTCGTCGCGGCGCTCGATCGGACGCGCTTCGAGCCGGTGCTCATCGGCATCGACAAGAGCGGCCGCTGGCTCCTGCAGCAGGAAGCGGCGCTGCTCGCCTCGGCGCGCGATCCCAGGCTGGTCAAGATCAACCAGACGGCGACGGCGGTGACGCTCGAGCCGCGCCCGTCGGGCGGCGCGCTCGTGATGACCGACGGGCCGGCTCGCGTGGACGTCGTCTTCCCGGTGCTGCACGGGACGTTCGGCGAGGACGGGACGGTGCAGGGGCTGCTCGAGCTCGCCGACCTCCCGTACGTCGGCGCGGGCGTGCTCGGCTCGGCCGTCGGCATGGACAAGGACGTGATGAAGCGCCTGCTTCAGCACGCGGGCGTGCCGGTGATGCCCTTCCGGACGATTCGCAAGGCCGACTTCGCGCGCGATCCGGACGCCGCGTGTGCGCACGCCGCCGAGGTCGGCTTTCCCCTCTTCAGCAAGCCCGCCAACGCCGGCTCGTCGGTCGGCGTGCGGCGCGTCGCGGACGCATCGGCGTTGCCCGCGGCGCTCGCGCACGCGCTCGAGTTCGACACCAAGGCGCTCGCCGAGGCGGCCGCCGTCGGCGCGCGCGAGATCGAATGCTCGGTGCTCGGCAACGACGAGCCTACTGCGTCGGCGCCGGGCGAGGTGATCGTCCGCCACCCCGACGGCTTCTACTCGTACGACGCGAAGTACGTCGACGAGGGCGGCGCGTCGACCGAGATCCCGGCGAACCTCGACGAAGCGACGACGCGCGCCGTGCGCGAGCTGGCGGTGCGCGCGTTCCGAGCGCTCGAGTGCGCCGGGCTGGCGCGCGTCGACTTCTTCCTGCTCGACGGCGGGCGTCTGGTGGTCAACGAGATCAACACGCTGCCCGGCTTCACCGCGATCTCGATGTATCCGAAGATGTGGGAGGCGAGCGGCATCGGCCCGACGGAGCTTGTGAGCCGGCTGGTCGATCTCGCGATCGAGCGCCACGCCGCGCGCCGCGCGCTCAAGGTCTCGTACGATTTCAAGAAGTAGCGATCACGCTCGTTAGATGACCTTGTAGAGGACCAAGCCCACCGACAGGATCATGGCGACGAAGATCAGGGCGACGCCGATGTTGCCCTTCTTGATCTCCTCCCACTCGTCGATGTCTCCCGAGAGCGCGGTGAAAACTTTGATGGCCAGCCCCATCGCGAGCGCGAAGCTGACCGCGGCGACCAGCGCCCAGCCGAGGCTGCGGACCATCTGCGTGAGTGTCATGGTGAGTTCGTTGGACATGTCTTTTTCCCCCCTTTTGAATCTCAGCGTTTGATCGTCATCGGGAAGCTGACGGCGCGCGGCGCGCCACGGAAGCGCGGCAGCTTTGCTGATGCGAGCGCGGCCGCGAGGCAGCGCTCGAGCGCGCCGCCGCGCAGGTTCGGCTCCTTGGGCGCGACGTCCGCGGCGACGCCGCTCGGCATCCAGCGGAACGTGATCGTGACGCCGGTGAAGCGCGCGTTGCGCTCCGCCTCGGCGCCGACGCACTCGGAAAAAGCGCCGAAGTGGCGATCGAGGATAGCGTCGACCTCGGCGTCGCTCGGCTCGGCCGCCTCGTCGACCGCGCCGGCAGCACCCCCCGTCGGGGGGGCTGAGGCAGCCTCGTCGGCCGAGAAGTCGAACGCCAGCGCCTCCTCCTCTTCGCGCACCTCCTGGATGTAGCTCTGCCACAGCTTCGCGGCATCGAGGCGTCCGTCGAGCCAGAGCGCGATCGCGTGGCCGGGCGCGCGAAAGCGCTTGCTGGCCGCGCCTCGCCCACCGGCGCTCACCTCGACCTCGATGCGCGAGACGGCCGGCGCGGTCGGGTTCTCGCGCAGGCCCGCGGCGGCCGCCGCGAGCGCGTCGAGTGCCTGCTGCTCGAATCGGCTGCGGTCTCCGCGCACCTTGAGCTTGACCGTCGCCTCGCACGTCCCTTCGGACGGGCTGCGGCAGCCGCCGCTGCGCGAAACTTCGGGCGGCGATGCGAGCGCGACCCGCCGCGCGCTCGCCTGGCGCGCGACGGCGGTCGCCACCAGCGGCTCGAATTCGTCGGCCGCGCGTCGCAGGCCGTCGAGCCACGCGCGTCCGCCGCCGGGGCGCGCCGCGGCCGCGATGCAGTCCTCCATGGGCACGCGCCACTCCTGCAACTCGGCGTCGTGCATTGGAACGACGCCGCGGAGGATCAGCGTGCGGAAGGAAAGGCGGTAGCGCGGCGTCTCGTGGACCGCGCGGCCGACGGCGCGTCCCACGGCCTCGATGTGCGCGCCGGCGGAGTCCGCGCACACCGCGCGGTCGCACGGATCGATCGTGAGCTCGACGTCGACGATGACCTCCGACAGTGTCCGCAGCCGCTCCAGGCTGACGCGGCCCGGGTAGGCGAACACGAGCAACTGCGCCGTGGCCCGCGGACGCAGGCGCCTCAGGTCATCGCGCAGCGCGCTCCACGCGCGCTCGAGCTCGCGCGTCGAGAAGCCCGACGACCCGAGCGCGCGCCCCAGCGCCGCGTCGAGATCGGCGTCGCCCGCCTCGCTCTCGGCGTCGATGCGCGACGCGCGGCCCGAGCGCATGTCGACCTCGACGAGCGTCGTTCGCTTGTCGGCGAGGGCGGAGCCGCCGAGCGCCAGCGCTGCCAGAATCGCGAGCCCGCCCCTCACGAGCGGAATATCTTCTCGAGCGCCGCCGCGTCGGCGACGTCGTCGAAGCGCAGGATCGCGCGATTGGGGCCGTCAACGCCCAGGCCGCGCTCGACGCCGTGCACGATCTGCGGCAGCGACCAGGGGGACTTCCCAGCGGTGAGAAACGCGTAGGCCTCGTCGGGCTGGGGCACCTTGGTACGCCCGAGCTCGAGCGCGAGCAGTGACGCGCCGGCGGCGTCGAGCGCGAGGCGGTCGCGACTCGCCAGGATCAAACGCGGCTCGACGCGCACGGCGTCGCCGAGAATGCCCTCGGGGCCGCCGTTGATCACGGAATCCCACGCGTCGATGATCGACAGAGTGGGCGTGAACATCTGGTTCAGGATCGCGACGTCGCGCGAGAGCCGGTTCGGCATGCGCGACTTGTAGTGCATGAAGTCGCGTGAGTCGTCGCCGACGGCGCCGATAAGATTCTTCATCGACAGCGAGAAGACCGCCCACCGGTGGTCCTTGCAGACGGGCAGATCGATCAGGTGATCGGACTCGACAATGCGGCGCATCGCGAGAATCCCGCCCTTCTCCTTCCACGTCTCCTCCCAGGCGGGAGGCTGCAGGAGCAGCCAATCGTCGGGCGCGTCGGCAGGAGGGAGCGCTGCGAAGACTTCGTCGGCGCCCGCCTCGAGCGCCGCATCGCGCAGGCCGGTGTTGGAAAAGGCCAGGTCGGTGGAGAACCCGCGCGCTGAGCGATCGCCGACGACGATGCGCGAGGGCTTGCGCTCCTTGACCGCGCGCACGACGGCGGCGAGGACCGCGCTGCTGGTGACGACGCCGGAAAAGCCTTGCACGTAGGGATGCACCGCGTTGGGCTTGATGAAGACGGTCTGGCCGGCCTCGATGATCGTCAGGCCGCCGGCGAGCGTGATCGCGCGGCGCACCGCCTCCTCGACGTTGTCCCTGTGCGCGATCCCGACGACCGCCTTGCCTTGTGGGATCGAGAGGTCTTCGCCGCCGTCGGCGCCGCCGTCGGCAACCGCCGCGCCGCCCTGGTCGCGCGTCACGCCGCCGGCGGGATCGTCGCAGCCGAGGCCGAGCGCCGCGAGCGACGCGGCGGCGCCCGTCGCTTCGAGGAACTCGCGCCGCGTCAGCAGGTCGGTCGTGTCGCGCCCGCGCTCGCTCACGTTCGCTCTACAGGTCGCAGTAGGGGTGGTCGAGGCAGGCGACCGCCTCATCGTAGCAGTAGGTGCAGGTGCAGTTGGCGCAGCCGTACTCGCCGTAGCTCAGGCACGGGACGACACAGTTTTCCTCCCAGCATGCGTACACGTCGGGGAAGCGAGCCTGCTCGTCCGCCGTCGCCGTGGCGAGGTAGTCCACGTAGCAGTCGAGGTCGTCTTCGCAGTAGAGGATGTCGTAGAGGAGATCGTGGCAGGTGCCGCCGCCGCACCGCTCGCCGCAATCTTCCTCGCACTCGTAGCAAAGCTCGAGCGACCAGAAGCTGTCGGCGTAGTTCGGATCGCTGCAGACGCCGTCGCCGCAGAACTGGTCGCAATCGGAAGAGCAGGTCTCCTCGGTCTCGCCGCTCTCGACGTCGCAGATGGCGTCGCCGCACGGCTCTCCCTCGCTCTCCGCCTCCGACTCCGACTCCGACTCCGACTCCGACTCCGACTCCGACTCGCCCTCGGATTCGGCTTCCGCCTCCGACTCGGCTTCGCCCTCACTTTCGCCCTCACTTTCGCCCTCGCCTTCGCCCTCGCCTTCGCCCTCGCCCTCGCCCTCGCCCTCGGACTCTGCTTCCGATTCTCCTTCGTCCGTCGGAGGCGCGCTCAGGCGCGTGCGGCAACCGGCGGTCGCCAGCAGCGCCGCGAGCAGCGTACAGCGCATCGGAGCGGTTGTGCGCAGCATGGCGCGACCTAACGCCGATTCGCGACGCCGGTCAAGCCGCGCCGACCGCGCCGGACGGTTACGACCGCGGTGCCCAGGGACGGAATCGAACCGCCCACACGGGGATTTTCAGGCGCGGAGGATCGTTCCGGTGCGAACCGCGACGAGTAACGCAGCGGTACGTTTCCGACGGGGAACGCGCCGCCGCCCCGCGGCCGGGGTGACGCCCGGTAGACGCTCGGGCACGACGGCATGGGCCACAGATGGGCCAAGCTCCGGGGCAGAAGGTGACGACGGCGCTTGCGGCGACCCGACTCGCGATGTAGCTTAATCCTACAAGCCATGCCCGGACCACGGACGCCCGCCGACGCGCGCAAGTGGATTCGGGAGGCCGTCACCATGGAAAGATACACCCCGACTGTTCACTTCCGCGAGCGGCTGGCCCGCCGGCAGATCACCATGCTCGACACGCTCCACGTCCTACGGCGGGCGCCGCTCGTCGAGCCGCACCCCGATCCGCCGCTCCACGACGGGACGTGCTGGCGCGTGCTCGGTCGTGACCTGGACGGCGATCGGACGATCGGAGTCGGAGTGGAAGCCTTCACCGACGAGGGGCGGCGACTGATACTCTGTACCGTGATCGACGTGGAACGAGGTGGACGATGAGGATCAAGTGCGAGTGCGGGGGC
>JBBTFH010000053.1:0-2604 GCA_038041915.1 Myxococcota bacterium | reverse complement strand
CGTACCTCGACCGAGCGCGGTGCGGCCGTGGGGCGCGCTCCCACGCCCGCGCCGGCGACGGTCGGAACGCGCGTCCGCGGGCCGGCGCCGGTCGGCGCCCGCGTAGGCGCAGGCGCCGCGGCCGGCACGCGCGACGGGAGCACGCCGGCGGCGGTGCGCCGGGCGGCGGCGGGCGAGCCGGCGCCGGCCGTGACGGAGCGCGTGCGGCGTGGCGCGGCGGCGGCGGCCTGACTGGCCGAGCGTGCCTCCTCGGGAATCACGCGCGCGTCGACCACGGTCTTGTCGTCGGAGTACTCGCCCGAGCGCGACGGGTTGGTGTCGCCGGGCGACGGCGGCGGCACGGAGGCGAGCTCGCGCACGAGGCTGCCGAGCGTCGCGTCGAACTCCTCCTGAGCGCTGCGCGCCTTTTCGGGAGAGCCCCAGGCCAAGGTTGACTTCTTCTTATCTTCTTCCACGGATCGCACGGAGCGCCCGAGCCGTACGGAAGCCCTTTCGGCGTCTGTCAATGCAACTCCAGTGCAACTCGTATACCACGGTGAAATTACTGCTGTCGAGGGCGCTGGCCGCGCCGCCCTGGGGTCTTCGCACCCTACCCACGGGGGCCGCCGACCTCGACGTCGGCGAGTACGCCGAAGTGATCGGACGGCCACACGCCCGAGTCGTCCGGCGCATCCAGCACGACCCGCGCGTCGCTCACGACGGCGCGACCGTCGCGCGTTCGCGGGCTGACCAGGACGTAGTCGATGCGCCGCTCGAGATCGATGTGCGCCACCGCCGCAGTATAGACGTTGCGCGCGCTCCAGGTGATGCCGGGCTCGCGTTCTTGCGCGCGCACGAAGGCGTCCTGCCAGACCGTGCGGCGGCCGGCGAGCGTCGTCAGGCCACGCAGGAAACGGATCTCGTCGGTGTCGGGCGCGGCGTTCAGATCGCCGCACAGGAAGCGCACGCCGTCCGAGGGCTGCGCGCGCGCGAAGGCGTCGGTGGCGACGACCTGCGCTTCGCGTGTGACGCCGGCGGCGAGCGGGTACGCGAGGTGCGTCGTGGCGAAGGCGATTGCGCCGGCCGGCGTGTCGACGGTCGCGGCGAGCACGCGCCGCGGGCCGAGTGATTCCGGATCGGGAAGCGCCTGGGACGCGTGCTCGCGGATCGGGTGCCGCGAGAGCAGCGCGAGCCCTTCCAGGCCGCCGCCCCATTCGGCGACTGGAGTGAAGACGTGCCGCATGCCGAGGCGCTCGGCGAGCACGGCGGCCTGGTTGGGCACGGCGCCCGGACGCTCGCGCACCTCTTGCAGCGCGACGAGATCGGGCGCGAGGCGGCCGAACAGCCGGGCGCACAGCTCGACGCGGGCGGCGTGCGGGCCTTGCTCGTTCCAGAGGTTCAGCGTGACCACGCGGAGGCGCACGCGAGCAGGTTACCGGCCGCGGTAGGTGCAGCGCGCCGTGCAGGTCTCGTGGACCGTGACCGCCGAGAGCGTCGGCAGCGCGGGGCCGAGGCGCTCCCACAGCCAGCGCGCGAGCACCTCGCTGGTCGGGTTCTCGAGGCCCGCCACCTCGTTGAGAAAATGGTGATCGAGGCGTTCGAGCAGCGGCGCGAAGGCGTCGTCGACGTCGCCGAAGTCGCGGTGCCAGCCGCTCTCCGCGTCGACCTCGCCTTCGAGCTCTATTTCGACGCGGAAGCTGTGCCCGTGCAGGCGCGCGCACTTGTGGCCCTCGCGTACGTGGGGCAGTCGGTGCGCGGCTTCGAAGGAAAACGTCCGGCCGATGGTCGCGCGCATCCCGGCAAGCTTAGCAGCCGCGCCAGAGCGCGACCAGCGCGGCGGCGACCTCGTGCGGCGCTTCGACGTGCATCATGTGCCCGGCGCCGGTGATCGCGGCGCGGGTCGCGTGCGGCAACGCCTGACGGCGCGCGTCGAGATCGGGGAGCTTCGCGAACGGGCTCGCGTCGCCCTCGACCAGGAGCACGGGGCAGCGGATGCGTCGCCAGAAGGCCTGGGCGTGCGCGACGTAGAACGGGTGCGGGAAGGTGACGCGGTGCATCGGGTCGTAGCGCCAGTCGAGCCCGTGTCCGCCTTCGTGCGGGCGCGTGCCGTTTCGCGCGAGGTGGCGCGCGGCGTCTTCGCCGATTCCGGGGTGCGCCTCGCGGACGCGCCGCACCGCGTCGTCGATCGTCGCGATGGGACGGCGAGAGCGCCCGCGCTCGCGGCGCGCGCCCGTGACGAACGCGACGTGCCGCTCGGGCGCCTCGTCGAACGAGCCGGCGGGCGGGCCGAGCCCTTCGAGCAGCGCCAGCGACGCGACTCTTGCCGGAAAGGCGCCCGCGTAGTGTGCCGCGACGCCGCCGCCCATCGAGTGGCCGCAAAGGTGCAAGCGATCGCGCGCGACGGCGTCGACGATGTCGGCGAGATCGAGCAGGTAGTCGGCGAAGTGATACGTGCCGCCCTCGCCGACCCAGGCCGTCTGGCCGTGCCCGCGCCAGTCGAAGGCGACGAGGTGCAGGTCGCTTCCGGCCAGAGCGTCGACGACGAAATCCCACGTGCGGCCGTGATCGAGGAAGCCGTGGCAAAGCAGCACCGCAAGTAACCTTCACCACTGGGGCCAAAGGCGC
>JBBTFH010000052.1:0-16312 GCA_038041915.1 Myxococcota bacterium | reverse complement strand
ACGCACAAGCGCCTGCTCGACATCCTCGAGCCGACGCAGCCGACGCTCGACGCGCTGATGAAGCTCGATCTGAGCGCCGGCGTGGACGTCGAGATCAAGACCTAGGGATGGAGCGAGCGTCATGAACTTCGACATCCTCGATCTCGAGGGCAAGAAGGTCGGCTCGATCGACCTCTCGGACGCCGTGTTCGGCGCGCCGGTGCGCGAGCACCTCCTGTGGGAGGTCGTGCGGGCACAGTTGGCGACGCGTCGCCGCGGCACGGCCAGCACCAAGACGCGCGGCGAGGTGCGGGGCTCGACCAAGAAGATCTATCGCCAGAAGGGCACCGGACGGGCGCGTCACGGCAGCATCCGCGCGCCGATCTTCGCGGGCGGCGGCGAGGTCTTCGGACCGCGGCCGCGCGACTACACGATGATCCCCCCGAAGAAAGTACGCAGCGCGGCGTTGCGCGTGGCGGTGAGCCTGCGCGCGCGCGAGGGCAACCTCATCATCGTCGACGCGCTGCGCCTGCCCGCGCTCAAGACCAAGGCGGCGGCGGCGAAGCTCCAGAATATCGGCGCCGGCTCGAGCTTGATCGTCGAGCGCGCCCAGAACGAGGTCTTCACGGCGTCGGTGCGGAACCTCGTGGGAGTGAAGTGCCTCGCCCCCGAAGGGCTTAACGTCTACGACGTGCTGCGCTTTCCGCGGCTGGTCATGACTGCCGAGACCGCCAAGGCAATCGAGGAGAGGCTGGCTGCATCAGCCCAGCGTCCCGTCGGACGGGCTGAGGCAGCCCCGAAGGTGGGTGAGTAATGCGTGCGGAAGAGATCGTCGTCAAACCGCTTTTTACCGAGAAGGGCACGCGCCTCAAGGACACCGAGCGAAAGGTGATCTTCGAGGTCGCGCTTTGCGCCAACAAGGCGCAGATCCGCGGCGCCGTCGAGACCCTCTTCAACGTGAAGGTCGACGCCGTGCGGACGCAAGTCGTCCGCGGCAAACCCAAGCGCCTCGGGCGCTTCTTGGGCAAGCGCCCGAACTGGAAGAAGGCGGTCGTGACCCTGCGCGAGGGGCACGACATCGACTTCTTCACGATGACCTAGGAGCCGCCCATGGGCCTCAAACAGTACAAGCCGGTCACGCCCGGACGCCGCGGGATGTCCGGCTTCGACTTCTCGGAGCTCACGCCCGGCAAGGCGCCGGAGCGCCGCCTGCTCGAGCCCAAGCCGTCCACGGGCGGTCGCAACTCGTATGGCCGCATCACGTCCCGCTTCCGCGGCGGCGGCCACAAGCAGCGCTACCGCATCATCGACTTCCGCCGCGACAAGCTCGGCGTGCCCGCACGCGTGGCTTCGATCGAGTACGACCCCAACCGCACCGCGCGCATCGCGTTGCTTCACTACGTCGACGGCGAGAAGCGCTACATCCTTGCGCCCGCCGGGCTGCGCGAGGGCCAGACGGTGATTGCCGCGGCCAGCGCCGACATCCAGCCGGGCAACTCGCTGCCGCTGCGGAACATCCCGCCGGGCACCGTGATCCACAACGTCGCGATCAAGATCGAAGGCGATGCGCAGCTCGCGCGTTCGGCCGGCGTCGGCGCCCAGCTGCTGGCGAAGCACGGCGAATGGGGCCATGTCCGCTTGCCGTCGGGCGAGGTCCGGCTCGTGCACCTCGATTGTCGTGCCACGATCGGCCAGGTCGGCAACGCCGATCACATCAACCTCGAGATCGGGAAGGCCGGCCGCAAGCGATGGATGGGCCGGAAGCCGCACAACCGCGGCACTTCGCAGAACCCCGTGGATCACCCGATGGGCGGCGGCGAGGGCCGGAGCAAGGGCGGGCGGCATCCGTGCAGCCCGTGGGGCCAGCTCGCCAAGGGCCTCAAGACGCGCGTCAACAAGAGGAGCGACCGCATGATTCTGAAGCGGCGAGGCCAGAAGGGTTAAGCATGCCGAGATCGGTCAAGAAAGGCCCGTTCGTCGACGCGCACGTCATGAAGAAGGTGCTCGACGCGCAAAGGCAGAAGTCGAAGAAGGTGATCAAGACCTGGTCGCGGCGTTCGACGGTCGTACCGGAGATGCTCGGGCTGACCTTTGCGGTGCACAACGGCCGCAAGTTCGTTCCGGTGTTCGTCACCGAGAATATGGTCGGACACAAGCTTGGCGAGTTTTCACCGACGCGCAACTTCACTGCGCACTCCGGCGAGCGCAAGGTCAAGGCCGGCCCCGGCGGCGGGCCGCCGCGGCTCCCGCCGGGCATGGCGCAGCCGACCGCCCCCGCCGCGTCTGCCGCGGGCCCATCGGGCCCGGCTCCGTCGAAGGCCGGCTAGGTAGGAGGCTTACGTGGAATCGCGCGCAGTCGCCCGCTATGTCCGCATCACGCCGCGCAAGGCCCGCTCGGTCGCCAACGCCCTGCGCGGAAAGCCCGTCGAGCAGGCGATGAACATCCTCACGTTCACCCCGCGCCGCGCCGCGCGCATCCTGCGCAAGCTTCTGGTCTCGGCCGTGTCGAACGCGGAGGACAAGGCCAAGGGCAAGCTCGACGTCGACAACCTGATCGTGAGCCGCGTCTTCGTGAATCAAGCGCCGACGCTCAAGCGCTGGCGCGCGCGCGCCTTCGGCCGCGCGACCCGCGTCGAGAAGAAGTCCTGCCACATCACGGTCGAGCTGGCGGAGAAGGAGTAGCCGGAGCATGGGACAGAAAACGCATCCCGTCGGGATTCGCCTCGGCATCACGCGTACCTGGAGCTCCAAGTGGTACGAGGAGCGCAACTACGCGCGCTGGCTGCACGAGGATCTGCGCCTGAAGAGGTTCATCACCGCGAAGCTGTCGAACGCGGGCGTGGCGGGCATCGACATCGAGCGTGCCGCCAATCGCTGCAAGATCAACATCCACACCGCGCGTCCCGGAATCGTCATCGGAAAGCGCGGCGCCGGCGTCGAGACGCTCAAGCGCGAGCTCCAGCGCCTCACCGACAACGAAGTGTTCCTGAACATCCAGGAGGTCCGCAAGGCCGAGGTCAACGCGCAGCTGGTCGCGGAAAACATCGCGACGCAGCTCGAGCGCCGCGTCGCGTTCCGTCGCGCGATGAAGAAGGCCGTGCAGACCGCCATGAAGTTCGGCGCGAAGGGGATCCGCGTCGCATCCTCGGGCCGGCTCGGCGGCTCCGAGATGGGGCGCTACGAGTGGTACCGCGAGGGGCGCGTGCCGCTGCACACGCTGCGCGCGGACATCGAGTACGGCACGGCCGAGGCGCGCACGACCTATGGCATCATCGGCGTGAAGTGCTGGATCTTCAAAGGCGAAGTTTTGCACGCCAAGGAGCGCCGGGTCTAACCCGGCGACGAGACCATGCTGTCGCCAGCGAAAACGAAATACCGCAAGCAGCAGAAGGGCCGCATGACCGGTCTGTCGAAAGGCGCGACCACCGTCGCGTTCGGCGACTTCGGCCTTCAGACGCTCATGTGCGGACGGCTGCGGGCACGCGAAATAGAGGCTAGCCGCGTCGCGATCTCGCGGCACGTCAAGCGCGGCGGCAAGCTCTACTGCCGCGTCTTCCCCGACAAGCCGATCTCGAAGAAGCCGGCCGAGACACGCATGGGCAAGGGCAAGGGAAACCCCGAGGAATGGGTCGCCGTGGTGCGCCCGGGACGCGTGCTCTTCGAGCTCGAAGGAGTCGACGAGCCGACCGCGCGCGAAGCGTTCCGCCTGGCCGGCCACAAGCTCTCGCTGCGCACGAAGTTCATCGCGCGGGGAGGGGTGCTATGAAAGTCGCCGCGCTGGTCGCCGAGGTTCGCGAGCAGGCGGACGACGAGCTGGGCCGTCGCGCCGAGCGGTTGGCCCACGAGCTTTTCAAGTTTCGCCTGCAGCGGCAGACCAATCAGGTCGCCAACTCCATGTCGCCGCGCCACGCGCGTCGCGAGCTCGCGCGCGTGAAGACGATCCTGCGCGCGCGCCAGCTCGGGATCGAAGGCCAAGGCGGGGTTCCTCACCCCGTCCGCAAGGACGTCCGCGCCGCTTTGCCGGCAGCCGCCGGGCAGGTCGCTTCGCCGGTCGAGGCCGCGGGCCGGCCGCCCATGCCGAAGCGCGCTCGTGCCGCCAAGGCGGTTGCCGCCCAGCCCAAGGCTCGCGCGAGCGCGCCCGGGAAGGTGAAGGCGAAGGCGAAGGCGAAGGCCGCCACGGGGAAGGCCGCCAAGCCCAAGGCCGCCCGACGTCCGCGCCGCAAGGCGGAGGAGGACTAGCCGATGTCTGATACGCAGCAGGGGTGCCGGATGGTCGGCGTGGTCATCTCGGACAAGATGCAGAAGACCGTGGTCGTCCGGGTGACGCGCCGGGTGGCGCACGCGAAGTACGGCAAGTTCGTCGTGCTACGCGAGAAGTACAAGGCGCACGACGAAGACGGTGAGTTCCACATCGGCGACCGCGTCGAGATCGCCGAGTCACGGCCGCTCTCGCGCGAAAAGCGCTGGCGCGTGACGCGACTCGTCGCGAAGGCGCGAGCCTCGGACGTCGAGGCCTAGAGGGAGCCAGCGAACCATGATTCAAGTGCAGACGACGCTCGACGTGGCCGACAACTCCGGCGCCAAGAAAGTGATGTGCATCAAGGTGCTCGGTGGCACGCGGCGCAAGTACGCCTCGCTCGGCGACGTGATCGTCGTCTCCATCAAGGAGGCGATTCCGACGGCCAAGGTGAAGAAGGGCGACGTGATGCGCGCGGTGATCGTGCGCACGGCCAAGGAGGTCGGGCGCTCCGATGGCTCGTACATCCGCTTCGACGGCAACGCCGCCGTCCTGATCAACCAGCAGCTCGAGCCGGTCGGTACCCGCATCTTCGGGCCGGTCGCGCGCGAGCTGCGCGCGAAGAAGTTCATGAAGATCCTGTCGCTCGCCCCGGAGGTGCTGTGATGCGCCACGTCCGCACGGGCGATCAGGTCGAGGTGGTCGCCGGCAAGGAGAAGGGTAAGCGCGGGAAGGTCCTCCGGATCGACACCGAGAAGGGCCGCGCGATCGTGGAGAAGGTGAACCTCATCAAGCGGCACACCAAGCCGACGCAGCGCGCCCCGCACGGCGGGATTCTCGAGAAGGAGGCCGCCATGCACCTCTCGAACATTCGCGTCGTGTGTCCCAAGTGCGACGAGCCTCGCCGTGTCGGCGCCAAGAGCATCGATGAGCGCAAGGTTCGCGCCTGCCGCAAGTGCGGCACGGCGATCGAAGCCGCGTAGAAGCAAGGACGAGCGAATGGCCGACGAAAAAGACGAGAAGGACGAGAAAGACGAGAAGAAGGAGCGGGGCGCAGGCAAGCCGAAGCCTTCGCCGGACGCCAGGGCCCAGGGCGCCAAGGCCGCCAGGGTCGCTAAGGGAAAGGCGGCTCAGGCCAAGCCGGCCGAGGCCGCGGAGCCGGTCAAGCGCACGGCGCCGCCGCGGCTCGCGACGATCTACAGGGGCACCGTCGTGCCGACCTTGATGAAGGAGTTCGGCTACACGAACACAATGCAGGTGCCGCGCATCGAGAAAATAGTCATCAACGTCGGACTGGGAGAGGCGAAGGAGAATCCCAAGCTGCTCGACGCCGCCGTCGAAGAGCTCACGGCGCTCGCCGGCCAGATGCCCGTCGTGACCCGCTCCCGGAAGGCGATCGCGAACTTCAAGCTGCGCGAGAACGCGCGGATCGGCGCGATGGTCACGTTGCGCCGCGAGCGCATGTGGGAGTTCCTCGACCGTCTGGTGACCCTCGCGCTCCCGCGCGTGCGCGACTTCAAGGGCGTCGCGCCGAAGGCCTTCGACGGGCGTGGCAACTACACGCTGGGCCTCAAGGAGCAGACGATCTTTCCCGACATCAACCACGACAAGGTCGAGAAGGTGACGGGCATGAACATCTCGATCGTCACGACGGCCAAGAGCGACGACGAGGGACGGGCGCTGCTGCGGCACCTCGGCATGCCGTTCCGCAGCGCGTCGACAGCCCAGGGCGGAGGAAGCGATGGCTAAGGCAGTTGATCACATCAAGCTGGACTCGAAGTTCTCGACGCGTAATCGCAACCGCTGCGGTGTGTGCGGGCGCGCGCGCGCCTTCATGCGCAAGTTCGAGCTCTGCCGTCTGTGTTTTCGCAAGCTGGCGCTCCGGGGAGAGATCCCGGGCGTCGTGAAGTCGAGCTGGTAGGAGGACGAGGAATGCCGGTCACGGATCCCATCGGCGACATGCTCACGCGCATCCGCAACGCGATCATGGCGCGAAAAACGTCGGTTCAGATTCCCGCGTCCACGCTCAAGGAGCGGATCGCGCAGGTCCTCCGCGACGAGGGCTACATTCGCGACATCGTGCGCGAGCGCGAAGGCCGCGGCGACGTGCTCACGCTGCACCTCAAGTGGGACGGCCCGATGGCGTGCGCCATCCGCGGACTGCGCCGCGTGTCGCGGCCCGGCCGCCGCCACTATGTGGCGCGCCACCAGATCCCGCGCGTGCAGTCGGGCCTCGGTGTCGCGATCCTGACCACCTCCAAGGGCGTCATGAGCGATCGCCAGGCGCGCAAGTCCCAGGTCGGCGGCGAGCTGCTCTGCGAGGTTTGGTAGCGATGTCGCGGATCGGACGCAAGGAGATCGACGTTCCCGCCGGCGTCACCGTGCGCGTCGACAGCGGCCATCTCGCCGTGAAGGGGCCGCGCGGCGAGCTTCGCCGCCCGCTGCCGCCCGGCGTCAAGCTGCAGCAGGAGGGGCCGAAGCTGAAGGTGCAGCGCGTCGACGAGTCGCGCACCGGCGCCGCGCTTCACGGCCTCGCGCGCGCGCTTCTGCAGAACCTGGTGACCGGCGTCAGCAAGGGCTTTCAGCGCAAGCTCGAGATCAACGGCGTCGGCTATCGCGCCGAGGTTTCCGGCAGCGCGATCAACTTCACGCTCGGCTACTCGCACCCCGTGGTCTTTGCGCTGCCGACGGGCGTCAAGGCGACGGTCGAAAAGAACTTTCTGACCCTCGACGGCGCCGACCGCGAGGTGCTCGGCCAGACCGCGGCGCGCATCCGTGCGCTGCGCGGGCCCGAGCCCTACAAGGGCAAGGGCATCAAGTACGTCGAGGAGATCATCCAGCGCAAGGTCGGCAAGACCGGCGCTTCGGCGTAGCGAGGCGGACCATGTACACGATGAAGAGAGCAGCACGGGAGCGACGCAAGCTGTCGATCCGCAAGACGGTGCGCGGCAGCACCGAGCGGCCGCGGCTGTCGGTCTTTCGCAGCCTCAACCACATCTACGCGCAGGTGATCGACGACGCCGCGCGCAAGGTCTTGGCGGCGGCTTCGACTCTTTCGCCGGCGATCCGCGCGGAGATGGACGGCTTGCGCAAGCTCGATCAGGCCAAGAAGGTCGGGGCGCACATCGCGCGCATCTGCATCGAGCGCGGGGTCGACAAGGTCGTCTTCGACCGCGACGGCTTCCGCTACCACGGCCGCGTCAAGGCGCTCGCCGACGGCGCGCGCGCGGGCGGGCTGAAGTTCTAGGAAGTGGCCAGCCAACAATGAAGGAACGGTGAGTGATGGCAATTGACCAGCATCAAGTGGGCGAGCTGATCGACCGCGTCGTGTTCGTGAACCGCGTCGCGAAGGTCGTGAAGGGCGGACGTCGCTTCAGCTTCAGCGCGCTGGTCGTCGTCGGCGACGGCAACGGCCATCTCGGCGTCGGCCTTGGCAAGGCGCAGGAAGTGCCCGAGGCCATCCGCAAGGCCACCGAGCGGGCCAAGAAGAAGCTCTTCCGCGTGCCGCTCACGCGGACGCGCACCATCCCGCACGAGGTGATCGGTCACTTCGGCTCGGGACAGGTGCTGCTCAAGCCCGCCTCGCCGGGCACGGGGATCATCGCCGGTGGCGCGGTGCGCGCGTTGGTCGAAGTCGCCGGCGTCCAGGACATCCTGACCAAGTCGCTCGGCTCGTCCAACCCGCACAACGTCACGCACGCGACGCTCGACGCGCTGCGCACGCTGCGAAGCCCCGAGGACGTCGCGCGCTCGCGCGGAATGAAGCTCGAGGATCTCTTCCCCAAGCGGGCCCCGGCGCCGGTGGGAGCGTAGGTCATGGCCGGCAAGTTCCGCGTCAAGCTGCTTCGAAGCGGCATCAATCGGCCCAAGGATCAGAAGCTGACGCTTCGTGGCCTCGGCCTGAGCAAGATCGGACGCTCGGTGCTGGTCGACGACACCGCGCCGATCCGCGGCATGATCTTCCGCGTCCAGCACCTCGTGAAGGTCGAGCGCGCCGCGGAAGCGACGAAGTAGGGAGGCGATTCGCATGGGCACCACGCTGCACACGCTCCGGCCGCCCAAGGGCGCCAAGCACCGCCGCAAGCGCGTCGGTCGCGGCGTCGGGTCCGGTCACGGCAAGACCTCGGGCCGTGGCTACAAGGGACAAGGCTCGCGCTCCGGCCCCGGCATCCGTCCCGGCTTCGAAGGCGGCCAGATGCCGCTCGTTCGCCGCATGCCCAAGCGCGGCTTTCACAATCCGTTCCGCACCGTGTTCGCGGTGGTCAACGTCGGCGATCTCGGAAAGATGTTCGCCGCCGGCGCGAAGATCGATCCCCAGGCGCTGCGCGAGCGTAAGCTCGTGCGCCTCCGCGTCGCGCCCGTGAAGGTGCTCGCGAACGGCGATCTGCCGCATGCGCTCCACGTCGCCGCGCACCGCTTCTCGAAATCCGCCCGCGCCAAGATCGAGGCCGCCGGCGGCACCGTGTCGGAGCTCAAGATCTAAGAATGGCCGAGGGCGGGTTCAGCGGTATCGCGAAGGTTCCGGAGCTGCGCCGGCGGCTGCTGATCACGCTCGGGCTGCTCGCGGTGTATCGCGTCTGCGTCTTCGTGACCGTGCCGGGCGTGAACCGGTCGGTCATGCGGCAGATCGTCGCGCAGGCGTCGGGCACGTTCCTCGGCCTCTTCAACATGTTCTCCGGCGGCGCGCTCGAGCAGCTCTCGCTGATCGCGCTCGGGATCATGCCGTACGTCAGCTCGAGCATCATCCTGCAATTGCTCACCGTCGTCGTTCCGCACTTCGAGCGCCTGTCGAAAGAGGGCGAACAGGGGCGGCGGCGCCTCAACCAGTACACGCGCTACGGCTGCGTCGTGCTCGCCTGCATCCAGAGCTTCTTCATCGCAACCTGGCTCGAGTCGAACAACCGCACCTACGCCCACCTCGGGCAGGTCGTGCTCGATCCGGGCTGGGGCTTCCGCATCCTGACGATACTCACGCTGACCACCGGCACCGCCTTCATCATGTGGCTGGGCGAGCAGATCACCGAGTACGGGATTGGCAACGGCATCTCGCTGATCATCTTCTCGGGCATCGTCGCCGACATGCCCGACGCCCTCACGAAGCTGATCGCAAAGGCCAAGCTCGGCGACCTCGGCGCCTTCGACATGTTGCTCATCGGCCTGGTCGCCGTGAGCGTCATCTACGTCATCATCTTCTTCGAACGCGGCCAGCGGCGCATCCCCGTCCAGTACGCCAAGCGCGTCGTCGGTCGCAAGCTGTTCGGCGCGCAGGCGTCGCACCTGCCGCTGCGGGTGAACACGTCGGGCGTCATCCCGCCGATCTTCGCATCGTCCATCCTGCTCTTCCCGGCCCAGATCGCCGGCTTCGTCGAGGCGCCGTGGATGAGCGCCGTCCAAGACGCGCTCCAGCCGGGCGACTGGCGCTACAACGTGCTTTACGTCGCGCTGATCGTCTTCTTCTGTTTCTTCTACACGGCGGTGGTCTTCAACCCGGTCGACGTCGCGGACAACATCAAGAAGAACGGCGGCTTCATTCCGGGCATTCGCCCCGGCAAGAAGACGGCCGAATACATCGACCGCGTGCTCTCGCGCGTGACCGCCGGCGGCGCTCTCTACATCGCGGCGATCTGCGTGCTGCCGACGGGCCTGCAGAGCTACTTCAACGTGCCGTTCTACTTCGGCGGCACCGGCCTGCTGATCGTCGTGGGCGTCGCGCTCGACACGGTCCAGCAGATCGAGTCGCACCTGATCACGCGCCACTACGAGGGCTTTGCCGGCCCGAAGGGGCCGCGCATCCGTGGCCGGCGGGGAGCGGCATGATGAACCTCGTGCTGCTCGGAGCACCCGGAGTCGGCAAGGGCACGCAGGCGTCGCGTCTCGCGGCGCGCCTGGGCGTCCCCCACGTCTCCACCGGCGACATGTTTCGCGAGGCACGTGCGTCCGGCACGCCCATGGGCCGTGCGGCCTCCGAGTACATGGACTCAGGCAGGCTCGTCCCCGACGAGGTCGTCATCGGCCTCGTGCGCGAAAGGCTCGCCCGGCCCGACGCGGCGCGCGGCTTCCTGCTCGACGGCTTTCCCCGCACCGTGCCGCAGGCCGAGGCGCTCGACGGCGTTTCCCGGATGCGCGCCGTGGTCGCGCTGGAGGCGCCCGAGGCCGAGCTCGCGGCCCGCCTCTCGGGCCGCAGGACTTGCCGGACCTGCCAGGCGCCTTACCACCTGTCGGCGTTGCCGGTGGGCGGGCGGTGCCCCAAGGACGGAGGCGAGCTGTTTCAGCGCGGGGACGACACTGAGGCCGCCATTCGCCAACGTCTCGAGGAGTATCGGCAAAAGACGGCGCCGCTCGTCGACTACTACGCGAAGAAGGGCATCCTGCGGAAGGTTGACGGCCTGGGCGAAGTCGACGCCGTGACCGATCGGATCGCTCGGGCGCTCGCGGCATGAGCATCTTCGGCAAGACGAGCATGAAGATCTTCGTCAAGAACGGCAGCGAGCTCGCGCGCATGCGCGAGGCCAACCTGCTGGTCGCGCGCGTGCTCGACGAGGTCGAGAAGGCCTGCGTGCCGGGCACGACCACCTGGGAGCTCAACCGCATCGCCGCGGCGGTGATCGACAAGGCCCACGCGCGCTCGGCGTTCCTCGGCTACGTCGCCGGCGATTCGCCGCCGTACCCGGCCGTCATCTGCACCTCGGTGAACGAGGAGGTCGTGCATGGCGTGCCGCGCAAGGATCGCGTCCTGCGCGAAGGCGACATCGTCGGCGTCGATTTCGGTGTGTTCGTCGACGGCTTCTGCGGCGACGCCGCGCGCACGATCGCGATCGGGAAGATCTCGCCGCAGGCCCGCGCGCTGATGGACGCGACGCGCGAATCGCTCGAGCGGGCGATCGCGTGCTGCGTCCCCGATGGGCGCCTGGGCGACATCGGCTCCGCGGTGCAGTCGCACGTGGAGCCGCGCGGCTACTCGGTTGTCCGCAAGTTCGTCGGCCACGGCATTGGCCGCCGCATGCACGAGGATCCGCCGGTGCCGAACTGGGGCAAGGCCGGCCGCGGCGTGCGGCTGAGGCCCGGCATGGTGCTCGCCATCGAGCCGATGGTGAACGCTGGCGCGCCCGACGTGGAGATGCTCGACGACGAGTGGACGGCCGTCTCGGCCGACGGAAGCCTCTCGGCTCACTTCGAGCACTCGGTCGCGATCACGGAGGACGGGCCGCTCGTCCTGAGCCAGCCCTGAGGAGAAGGACATGAAGGTTCGAGCATCGGTGAAGAAGATTTGTGAGAAGTGCAAGGTCGTCAGGCGCAAGGGCGTGATCCGCATCGTGTGCGAGACGCGGCGTCACAACCAGCGGCAGGGCTAGGAGGAAACAGTGGCACGCATTTCAGGCGTAGACCTTCCCAAGAACAAGCGCATCGACATCGCGCTGCGCTACCTCTACGGCGTCGGGCCGGCGCGCGCGCGGGAGATCCTCGCGCGGGCCGAGGTCGACGGCGCGGTTCGCACCGACGCGCTCACCGAGGCACAGATTCGGCGTATTCGCGAAGTGATCGACGCGGGCCTCAAGGTCGAGGGCGATCTTCGCCGCGAGGTGTCGATGAACATCAAGCGGCTCATGGACCTCGGCTGCTACCGCGGCCTGCGGCACCGCCGCAGCCTGCCGGTTCGCGGCCAGCGGACACACACGAACGCGCGCACGCGCAAGGGGCCGCGCAAAGGTCTCATGCGCAAGCCCACGACCACCGCGAGCAAGCCCGCGGGCGGCGCCGGAGAGGGAGGGTAGCCGATGGCCAATCCCAAGAAGGGCGCCAAGAAGATCAAGAAGAACATCCAGAGCGGGATTGCTCACGTGCAGTCCACGTTCAACAACACGATCGTCACGATCACCGACGTGGCCGGGAACGTCATCTCGTGGTCGTCGTCGGGCGTGCGCCAGTTCAAAGGCTCGCGCAAGTCGACGCCGTTCGCCGCCCAGCTCGCCGCCGAGGATGCGGCGCGCAAGGCGATGGACCACGGCATGCGCCAGGTGGCCGTGTTCGTGAAGGGCCCCGGCTCCGGTCGCGAGTCGGCCGTGCGGGCATTGCAGCAGGTGGGCTTCAAGATCAGCGTCATCCGTGACGTCACGCCGGTCCCGCACAACGGCTGCCGTCCGCCCAAGCGAAGGAGAGTCTAGATGGCGAGATATACCGGTCCGGTCTGCCGGCTCTGTCGTCGCGAGGACATGAAGCTGTTCCTCAAGGGCGACCGTTGCTACACGAGCAAGTGCGCCTATGAGCGCCGCGCGTATCCGCCGGGTCAGCACGGCCAGGCGCGCCGCAAGCGCTCGGACTACCGCGATCAGTTGCGCGAGAAGCAGAAGGTGCGCCGTATCTATGGGCTGCCCGAGCGGCAGTTCCGCGGCTACTACTACCGCGCGACCCGCATGCGCGGCGTCACGGGCGAGAACCTGCTGGCCCTGCTCGAGCGTCGCCTCGACAGCGTCGTCTACCGCCTGGGGCTCTCGTCCACCCGCTCCGAGGCGCGGCAACTGGTGCGGCACCGCCACTTCAACGTCAACGGGCGGACCGTGGACATCCCGTCCTATCTCGTCCGTCCCGGCGATGAGATCGAGGTGAAGGAGAAGAGCCGCAAGATCGGGCGCATCAACGACGCGCTCGGCGCGGTCGACCGGCGGCCGGTGCCCTCGTGGCTGGAGCTGCAGAAGGAAGGCTACAAGGGCGTCATAAAGGCGCATCCGCTCCGCGAGGAGTTCACACTGCCGATTCGCGAGCAGCTCATCGTCGAGCTGTATTCCAAGTAACAGGAGGCACGAATGTCGATGGCAACGACGGCGATAATCAGCATTGGTCGCGAGACGAGCTCGCAGATGATCGCGAAGAACTGGCGCGATCTGATCAAGCCGAGGAGTCTCGAGATCGAGCGCGAGACTCTCTCCTCGACGTACGGCAAGTTCGTGTGCGAGCCGCTCGAGCGCGGCTTCGGCATCACGCTCGGCAACGGCGTGCGGCGCGTGCTGCTGAGCTCGCTGCAGGGCTCGGCGATCACGTCCGTCCGCATCGAGGGCGCGCTGCACGAGTTCACCGCGCTCCCCGACGTGGTCGAGGACGTGACGGAGGTGGTCTTGAACCTCAAGGAGGTGCTGCTGCGCATGGTCGACGCCAAGCCGCGGACGCTCCACCTCGAGAAGGAGGGCGAAAGCGTCGTGCGGGCGAGCGACATCACGCCGATGGACGGCGTGGAGGTTTTGAACCCGGATCACGTCATCTGCCGGCTCGCGCGCGGCGGCCGCGTCAAGGCCGAGCTGCAGGTGCAGATGGGCCGAGGCTACGTGCCGGCCGAGCGCAACAAGACGGCGGGCGCGCCCATCGGCGCGGTGCCCATAGACGCGCTCTTCTCGCCCATCCGCAAGGTCAACTATGCCGTGACCAACGCGCGCGTCGGGCAGCAGACCGACTACGACAAGCTCACCCTCGAGGTCTGGACCAACGGCACGGTGAGGCCCGAGGACGCGGTGGCGTACGCGGCGAAGATCCTCAAGGATCAGCTCAGCGTCTTCATCAACTTCGAGGAGACGGAAGAGCCGCGCGAGGAGGCGATGGTCAGCGAGGAGCAGGCCAAGCTCAACGAGAATCTGTGGCGGACCGTCGACGAGCTCGAGCTCTCGGTGCGCTCGGCCAACTGCCTGCAGAACGCCAACATCCGCTACATCGGCGATCTCGTGCAGAAGAGCGAGCCCGATATGTTGAAGACCAAGAACTTCGGCCGCAAGTCGCTCAAGGAGATCAAGGAAATCCTCGGAACGATGGGCCTGTCGCTCGGCATGAAGGTCGACGGCTGGCCCGGCGGCGGACCGCCAAAGAAGGCCTAAATGCGTCACCTCAAGTCGGGGCGGCGTTTTCGCCGCACCAGCGCGCACCAGAAGGCGATGTTCACGAACCTCGTGACGAACCTGCTGCGCTACGAGCGCGTGCAGACCACCGATGCGAAAGCCAAGGAGTTGCGTCGCGTGGCCGAGAAGACGATCCACTGGGGCGTGCGCCTGGGCGAGTTGCTCATCCAGAGCCGCGCCCAGATGAAGCCGGACGAGCGTGCGCGCATCATCCACTCGATGCGCATGGCGCGCCGCGTGGTGAAAAACCGCGAGGTGCTCCAGAAGCTCTTCGACGACGTGGCGCCGCGCTATCTCGGCCGTCCCGGCGGCTACACGCGCATCACCAAGGTGCGCCGGCGGCTGGGCGACGCCGCGCCGATCAGCCTGGTCGAGCTCTTGCCGGTCGATGGCGCGGGGGCGGAGCCGGCGAAGGCGAAGGCCGAGGCCCATGCGGCTGCGGTCAAGGCGGCCGCGGCGGCCAAGGCGCGCGGCCAGTCGGCGTCGCGCGATGTTCCCAAATCGCGCGCAATGCGCGAAACCGAAGCGAAGGAAAAAAAGAAGAAGTAGCGCCCGGTTTTTTTGCGCGCGCGCCCGCGTGGCATGCGCGCCGAGGAGGGATCCATGCTGCGAGTTTTCTTGATCACCGGAGTGTTCATGGCCATCGGTTGCCGCGACAACGGCGACGATAACGACGACGGTGCGGAGTCGGAGGCGGAGGCGGAGGCCGAGGCCGAGGCGGAGGCCGAAGCGGAGTCGGAGGCCGAGTCGGAGGCCGAATCGGAAGGAGAGGTCTCCATCTTCGCGATCCAGCGCGGGGAGCTGGCCGTCGAAACGCCGGTCACGATCGAAGAGGTGGTCGTCACCGCCGTCGATATCGGGGACTACGGCGCCAACGTGTACGTGCAGGAACCGGACGAGGATCCGATCGACGGCCGCCGCAACTCGGGCGTGCTGGTCTGGAACCCGGCGCCGGTCGACTCGAACACGGTGATCGACGAGCTCATGCCCGGCGATCTCGTGACCGTGACGGGTGTCGTCGATGAGTTCGCCTACAACGACGACGTCTCTTACTGCACCGACGACGGGCTGCCCGCGACGCTCTGCTCGCTCACCGAGATCGGCGAGAGCACGATCCTGCGCCTCGGCGCGACCGAGCCTTTGGAGCCGGTCGACGTCGATCTCGAAGAGTTTTCGACGTCGGAGGGCGCCGAGCCGTGGGAGGGCGTGTTCGTGCGCGTGCGCGACGTCAGCGCCGAGTGCGGCCCCGACCAGTATGGCGTCTTCGAGGTCGCAGGCGACGGCGGCCGCGTCGATGTGGCCAACGATCTCTACGACGACCTCTCGCCGTCGTGGGGCGACTGCTTCGCCGAGATCGTCGGCCCGCTCGGCTGGTTCTTCGGCTACCACATCATGCCGCGCAGCGCGGACGACCTGGTCAGCGGCGATGATTGCGCGGCGTTCACGCTGGACGATGTCTCCGACATCCAATCGGGCGCGATTGACGAGGATAGCGACGTGCGCGTGCGTGCGGTCGTGACGGCGATCGGCGAGGACGGCGGCGGCTTCTTCGTGCAGCAGGGCGACGGCCCCGAAAGTGGCATCTACGTTTTCGGCAACGTGGGCGGCGCCGTCCTCGGCGACGATGTCGTCGTGTCCGGCGCATACACCGAGTACTACGAGGTGAGCGAGATCGCATTCGGTCGGACGTGCCGCCTCGGAGTGGGCGAGCTTCCGACGCCGTCGATCATCGCGACGGACGAGGACCTCGAGCCGTGGGAGGGCGTGCTGGTGCGCGTCGAAGACGTCGAGGTGCTCGCCGTCGATGACTTCGCTTCGTTCCAGATCGCCGCGGCCCTCTGGGTCGATGACGACCTCTTCGCGTACGAGACGCCGGACCCGGGCGACACCTTCAGCGCGATCACGGGGCCGCTCCACTACTCGTTCGACGAGTACCGCATCCTGCCTCGCGACGCCGACGATCTCGCGCCTTAGAGCCCAGATTCCGGCGCGTGGTACACCACCGCCGATGATCGCTTGTGCCGCCTGCGGCGGGCAGCTACCGGGCGATACGCGCTTCTGTGGGTTCTGCGGCTTTCGCGTCGCGCCCATGGGCAAGCCGGCGCCGCCGGGAGCGCACAAGGCCGTGACCGCGCCGGCGCCGATCCTGCTGACCCGGCGGGCGGCGCTCAAGCCGGTGCTGCTCACGCAGCGCAAGCCGCGCGAACACACCCCGTCG
>JBBTFH010000051.1:0-4604 GCA_038041915.1 Myxococcota bacterium | reverse complement strand
GAGCGCGTAGCGGCGCCAGACGCCGACGTAGAGCAGTGTCAGCGTGAACGCGGCCGCCGCCGCGAACCTACCCATCGCGGCGGCGCATGAGCACGGCAATCTCGACGGCCGGGAGCAGTCCGACCAGCGTCGCCAGCACCACTCCGGCGACAGCCGCGATCACCGACGCCGCTCGCCCGAGCGCGCCGTAGATGCCGTGAAGGTAGGCCGCCGCCGACGCGAGGCCGGCCAACAGTACGAGAACCCACGCCAGCGCCGCCGAAGCGCCCAGGAGCGCCAGCGCCCGACCGGCGCGACCGCCGCGCCACCATCCGACGCCGCCGAGCGCGAACAGCAGCGCCGCCGCGGCGAAGGCAACGTTGAGCGCGAGCGAGCGGCTTGGCGCCAGCCCGAAGTAAAGCGCGAGCCAGAGCGCCGCGAGCACCGGGTTGGCGAGGGCGAAGAAGCGAGGCACGTTGGACGGAAGATAGACCGAAGATGATGTTTCCGGCCGCGAAAGCGCGTTACAAGCACCGCCCGTGCTCGAGCCCCTGCGGATTGGCGGCGATCGCCCGCTCACCCTCGAAGACGTCGCGCGCGTCGCGCGCGGTGGCATCGCCGTGGCCCTCGCGCCCGAGGCGCGCGTGCGCATGGAGCGTTCGCGCGCGGTGGTCGATCGGATCGTCGCGGGCGGCCAGGGCGCGCCCTCCGTCTACGGCATCAACACCGGCTTTGGCGCGCTCGCCCGCGTACGCATCGAAGCCGACAAGGTGCGCGAGCTTCAGCGCAACCTCGTGCGCAGCCATTCGGTCGGGCTGGGAGCGCCCTACCCCACCGATGTCGTGCGCGCGATCGTGCTCCTGCGTGCGCAGACGCTCGCGCTCGGGCACTCGGGCGTGCGACCGCTGCTCGTCGACGGGCTGCTCGCGATGCTCGCGCGCGGCGTCCATCCGATCGTTCCCAGCCGCGGCTCGGTCGGTGCCTCGGGCGATCTCGCGCCGCTCGCGCACGTCGCCCTCGCGCTGATCGGCGAAGGCGAGGCGCAGGTCGGCGGCGCGCGACTGCCCACGGCCGAGGCGCTCTCCCGCGCCGGCCTCACGCCGCTGGCACTGGAGGCCAAGGAGGGGCTCTCGCTGATCAACGGCACGCAGGCGATGACCGCCGACGGGGCGCTCGCCGTACTCGACGCCGAAGCGCTCGCACGAACCGCCGACATCGCGGGAGCGATGACGCTCGAAGCGGTGATGGGGAGCGCGCGCGCCTTCGATCCGCGCATCCACGCGCTGCGCCCGCACCCCGGCCAGGCCGCCAGCGCGCGGCTGCTTGCGCGCCTCTGCGCCGGGAGCGGCATCGCGCGCGCCCACGCCGACTGCCCGAAGGTGCAGGACCCCTACTCGCTGCGCTGCATGCCGCAGGTACACGGCGCGACCCGCGACGGCCTCGCCTTCGCGCACGCCGTGCTCGAGCGCGAGATCGCCTCCGTGACCGACAACCCGCTCGTGTTCGCCGAGGCGGACGAGATCCTCTCGGGCGGGAACTTCCACGGCCAGCCGGTCGCGATGGCGCTCGATCTCGCGGCGATCGCGACGGCCGAGCTCGGATCGATCAGCGAACGCCGCGTCGAGCAGCTCGTCAATCCCGACTTCTCCACCGGCCTGCCGCCGTTCCTCGCGCCGAGCGAGGAAGGGCTTCACTCGGGCTTCATGATCGCGCAGGTGACCGCCGCGGCGCTGGTCGCCGAGAGCAAAATCCTCTGCCACCCGGCAAGCGTGGATTCGATCCCGTCGAGCGCCGGGCGCGAGGACCACGTCAGCATGGGCGCGCACGCGGCGCGCAAGCTCGCGCAGGTGGTCGAGAACGTGCGGCTCGTGTTGGCGATCGAGCTTTGCGCGGCCGCTCAGGGCCTCGATCTCCGCCGGCCGCTCGTGCCTGGGCGTGGCGTCGCCGCCGCGTACGCGGCCGTTCGTGCGTGCGTGACGCCTCTTGTCGCCGACCGCCCGCTGTCGGGCGACATCGAGGCCGCGGCGCGCGCGATCGCCGACGGCGCCGTCCTCGCGGCCGTCGAGCGGGAGATCGGAAAGCTGGATTAGTGCGAACCATCCGTGCGCCGCGTGGAACCGAGCTTTCCTGCCGAGGCTGGCCGCAGGAAGCGGCGCTGAGGATGCTCATGAACAACCTCGATCCCGAGGTCGCGGAGCGCCCCGAAGATCTCGTGGTCTACGGCGGATCGGGCAAGGCGGCGCGCAACTGGGAGTGCTTCGAGCGGATCGTCGACGCGCTGCGGCGACTCGGCGACGACGAGACGCTGCTCGTGCAGTCCGGCAAGGCGGTGGGGGTCTTCCGCACGCACGTCGAGGCGCCCCGCGTGCTGATCGCGAACTCGCTGCTGGTGCCGGCTTGGGCGACCTGGGAGAAGTTCTGGGAGCTCGAAAAACTCGGGCTCACCATGTTCGGCCAGATGACCGCCGGCTCGTGGATCTACATCGGCACGCAGGGGATCCTGCAGGGCACCTACGAGACGTTCGCGGCGGCGGCGCGCAAGCACTTCGGCGCGTCGGCGGACTTGCGCGGGCGCATCGTGCTGACCGGCGGGCTCGGCGGGATGGGCGGTGCGCAGCCGCTGGCGGCGACGATGAACGGCGGGGTGCTCCTCGGCATTGACGTCGATCCGGCGCGCATCCAGCGCCGCATCGAGACGCGCTACCTCGACGAGCAGGCGCCCGATCTCGACGCGGCGCTGGCGCGCGCGCGCGACTGCGCGGCGCGGGGCGAGGCCCGCTCCATAGGCCTGGCCGGAAACTGCGCCGAGATCCTGCCGGAGATCGCCCGGCGCGGCTTCGTGCCCGATTTGGTGACCGATCAGACCTCGGCGCACGATCCGCTGAACGGCTACGTGCCGGCGGGGCTGACGGTCGACCAGGCCGCGCTGCTGCGGGCGCGCGATCCGGATGAGTACGTCCGCCGCGCGCGCGCCGGCATCGCCGAGCACGTGCGCGCGATGATCGAGCTCGGCCGCCGCGGCGCGCACGTCTTCGACTACGGCAACAACATTCGCGGGCAGGCGAAGCTCGCGGGCGTCGAGGACGCCTTTGCCTTCCCCGGCTTCGTGCCGGCGTACCTGCGGCCGCTGTTCTGCCTCGGCAAAGGGCCATTTCGCTGGGTCGCGCTCTCGGGCGATCCCGAGGACATTCGCGCGACGGATTCCGCCGTGATGGAGCTCGTCGATGATCCGGCGCTACACCGCTGGCTGCGCCTGGCCCAGGAGCGCGTGGCGTTCCAGGGCCTGCCCGCGCGCATCTGCTGGCTCGGCTACGGCGAGCGCGCGCGCGTCGGGCTGCGTTTCAACGAGATGGTGCGGCGCGGCGAGCTGCGCGCGCCGATCGTGATTGGCCGCGATCACCTCGATTCGGGCTCGGTCGCCTCGCCCCACCGCGAGACCGAGGCGATGAAGGACGGCTCCGACGCGATCGCCGACTGGCCGGTGCTGAACGCGCTGCTCAACACCGCCGCCGGTGCGACGTGGGTCAGCTTGCACCACGGCGGCGGCGTCGGCATCGGCTACTCGATCCACGCCGGCATGGTCGTCGTCGCCGACGGCCCCGACGCGGCGGCGCGCCGCCTCGCGCGCGTGCTCACCACGGACCCCGGAACCGGCGTCATGCGCCACGCCGACGCCGGCTACGAGGAGGCTACAGAGTTCGCGCGCGCCGCCGGCATCCACCTACCGTCGCAGCCGTGATCGCAACTCTGCGGATCGACGGGGGCGTCATCGTGACCATGGACGGCGGCGAGCCCGGCGGGCTCGGCGTAGTCGACGGCGGCGTCGTGCTGTGCGGCGAGGGCAAGATCCTGCCGCCGGACGCGGAGGTCGCCAAGCACGCCACCCGCATCGACGCGCGCGGCCGCGTGGTGGCGCCGGGCCTGGTCGATCCGCACGCGCACCCGATCTTCGCCGGCCATCGCGCGCACGAGTTCGCGTTGCGCGCGCGCGGCCTTTCGTACGCCGAGATCGCCGCCGCCGGCGGCGGCATTTTCGCGACCGTACGCGCGACGCGCGACGCCGCCGACGACGTGCTGCTGCGCGCGACCCGCGGGCGGCTGCGGACGATGCGCCGCCACGGCGTGACCACCTGCGAGGCCAAGAGCGGCTACGCGCTCGACGTCGAGGGCGAGTTGCGCCTCTTGCGGCTGTTGCGGGAGGCGGGCGGCCCGGTCGAGATCGTGCCGACGCTGCTCGGCGCGCACGCGGTGCCGCCGGCGCTATTCGACCGCGCCGCGTACGTCGAAAGCGTCGCGGCCGAGATGGTGCCGCGCGCGGCGACCGACGGGCTCGCCCGCTTCTGCGACGTCTTCTGCGACGAGGGCGCGTTTTCCCTGGACGAAGCGCGGCGGGTGCTGGAGGCGGCGCGGGCCGCGGGCCTGGGCCTCCGCCTGCACGCCGGCCAGTTCGCCGACGGCGGCGCCGCCGAGCTCGCCGGCGAGCTCGGAGCGGCATCGGCGGATCACCTCGAACACGTATCAAGCCGCGGCATCGAGGCGCTGGCGCGCGGCGGCGTGGTCGCGACACTGCTCCCCGGCGCCGCGCTCGTGCTCGGCCTGCCGTGGCCGCCGGCGCGCGCGCTGAT
>JBBTFH010000050.1:7146-14988 GCA_038041915.1 Myxococcota bacterium | reverse complement strand
GGGCCGGCGACCCGGCTTGAACCGTGGCTGCGGGAGCGGCGCGCTCAGGCTCGGCGCCAGCGTCGGCATTCCGCCGCCCGATGGCACGAGCTCGGCCGCGCGCGACCTCGCGCTCTACGGCCGCCCACTGGTCAGGAACGGGCTCGCCGGCGATCTGCGCTTCGATCAAAAGTGGGTCGCCGCCGAAGGTGCCGTCGCCGTCGCGGCGTTTCCGATCGTCGTTGGCGGCGAGGTGCGCGGCGTCGTCGAGCACTTCTGCCGGCGCCTCCTGGTCGAGGACGTCGGCGACGCACTTGCGACCTTCGCCGCCGTCGTCACCACGTCGCTGCGCAACGCCGATCTCCTCGAGCGTGGGAAGCAGGAGGAGGAGCGCTACCGCCTCCTCTTCGAGAGCAACCCGCTGCCGATGTGGGTGGTCGACCTCGAGACGCTGGAGTTCCTCGCCGTCAACGACGAGGCGGTGCGCCACTACGGCTGGTCGCGCGAGCAGTTCCTCTCGATGACGCTCAGGGACATCCGTCCCCCGGGGGAGCTGCCGCGGCTGCTCGAAGTCGTCTCGCAGGTTCGCGCGATGCCCGAGCTGGTGTCGACGCACGCCGTCATCCACCACAAGCGCGACGGCACTCTCCTCGACGTCCAGGTCACAACGCACGACATCCCGTTCGGCGGCCGGCGTGCGCGCATGGTGCTCGCCAACGACGTCACCGAGGTCAAGCGCGCCGAGGACGCGCTGCGTGGGGCGGAGGAGCGGTTGCGCGTGGTCGTGACGAGCGCTCCCGTAATCCTCTACGCGACCGACCGCGACGGCATCGTCACCGTCTCCGAGGGGCGCGGCCTCGCGCTCCTCGGCCTGGTGCCCGGCCAGTGGGTCGGCCGCTCCATCTTCGATGTCTACCGCGACGCGCCCGATGTGCTTGGCAACGTGCGCCGCGCGCTCGCCGGCGAGGAGTTCAGCGCCGTCACGCCGGTCGGCGGCGGCCCGGGCGAGGGCCTCGTCTTCGAAACGCAATACGCCCCGCTGCGCGACGCGCGTGGCGAGATCGCCGGCGTAACCGGCGTAGCGACGGACATCACCGAGCGCATGCGCGCCGACATGGAGCGCGCCGAGCTCCTGGCGCACGCACGCGCGGCGCGCGCCGAGGCCGAGGCGGCCGAGCGGCGGCTGCGCGATCTTGTCGAGGGGCTCGGCGCGATCGTGTGGGAGGCGGATCCGGCGAACTTCCGCTTCACCTTCGTCAGCCGCCAGGCCGAGCAGATTCTCGGCTATCCGGTCGACCGCTGGCTCTCCGAGCCGGGCTTCTTCACGAGCCTCATCCACCCCGAGGACTGCGACGCCGTGCTCGACGCATCGCGCGTGGCCGTCGCGGACGGCCGTGACCACGAAACGGAGTACCGCGCGCTCGCGGCCGACGGCCGCGTCGTGTGGGTGCGCAGCGTGGTGCGGCTCGTCAAGAACGAGGCCGGCCACGTGCGGCAACTCCGCGGCGTCACGCTCGACATCACGCCGCGCAAGCAGGCGGAGGAGGCGCGTCGCCAGGCCGAGCAACGGCTGGAGGCCGTGGTCGCGAGCGCGCCAATCGTGCTGTTCGCGATCGATCGCGATGGCCTCTTCACGCTCGCCGTGGGGCGCGGGCTCGAATCGTTCGGCCTGGCGCCCAGCGCCCTCGTCGGTCTCTCCTTCTTCGACGTCTACCGCGACGATCCCGAGCTGTGCGCGCACGCCCGTAGCGCGCTCGCCGGCGAGGAGATCAGCGTGACCGTCGACGTGATGGCCGGTCCGGGCGCGGGCCTCTCGCTGGCGACGCATGTGGTTCCGCTGCGCGACGCGGCGGGCCACGTCACGGGCGCGATCGGCGTCGCGACCGACGTCACGCGCGAGCGCCGCGCCGAGAAGGAGCGCGACGAGTCACTCGCGCGCGCCGAGGCCGCCCGCGCCGAAGCCGAGGAACTCGAACGCCGCTCGACGTTCCTCGCCGAGGCCACGCAGCTCCTCGCCGCGTCGCTCGATTACACCGCGACGCTGACCAACGTCGCGCGCCTCGCCGTGCCCAAGCTCGCCGACTGGTGCGTCGTCGAGATGCTCGACGAGGACGGGAGCATCCGCATGGTCGCGGCGGCGCACATCGAAGCGGGGCGGGTCGAGGAGGTGCGCGATCTCCGGCAGCGCTTCCCGCACGATCCGAAGGCCGAGCGCGGCGTACCGAAGGTGATCCGTACCGGGCAGGCCGAGTTGTACGCCGAGGTTACGCCGCCGGAACTCGATCGGCACGTGCCGGAGATCGAGCGCCGCGCGATCGTACGACGACACGGCCCGACGGCGAGCATGATCGTGCCGCTGCGCATCCGCGGCCGCACGCTCGGCGCTATTACCCTCGCGGTCGCCGAGTCCGGGCGCCATTACACTCCGAGCGATCTGGCGCTCGCCGAGGAGCTGGCGCGGCGCGCCGCGCTCGCCGTCGACAACGCCCAGCTCTTCCGCGAGGCCGAAGCGGCCGAGCAACGCGCGAAGTTTCTGGCCGAGGCCAGCAAGCTGCTCGCGGCGTCGCTCGATCACCATGCGACGCTCGCGAGCCTCGCCAGGCTCGCGGTGCCGACGCTGGCCGATTGGTGCTCCGTCTACCTCGTCGAAGAGAACGGTGCGATCCGCAGTGTCGCGCACGCGCACGTCGATCCGGCCAAGGTCGATCTCGCGCGCGAGCTCGACCAGCGCTACCCGATCGACGCGGCCTCCGACCACGGAATCGCGCGCGTGATCCGCGAGGCGGCGGCCGCCGTCTACCCGGACATCCCCGACGAGGCGCTCCAAGCCTTCGCGGCCGATCCGGCGCACCTCGAGATCCTGCGCCGCCTCGGTCTGCGCTCCTCGATCGCGCTCCCGCTGCGCGCACGAGACCGCACGCTCGGCGCTTTGGCGCTGAGCTACGCCGAGTCGGGGCGCCACTACCGCGCCGCCGACGTCGCGCTGGCCGAGGAGTTGGCGCACCGCGCCGCAATCGCGGTCGACAACGCGCTCCTGTTCGCAGACGCTCAAGAGTCGGTGCGCGTGCGCGAGGAGTTCCTCTCCATCGCGTCGCATGAGCTCAAAACGCCGCTCACCTCGCTGCAGTTCCAGGTGCAGAGCCTGCTGCGCGCGGTGCGCAAGGGCACTCTGGCAACGCTGCCGCCCGAGCGCTCGGCCGGCATGCTGGAGAGCGCCGAGCGGCAGACCAGGCGCCTTGCGCGGCTGGTCGACGACTTGCTCGACGTATCGCGCATCGCCGCGGGCCGGCTCGCGCTGCACCTTGAGGACGTCGACCTCGCGCGGGTCGCGCGCGAGGCGTTCGAGCGCCTGGCCGATGAGGCAGCGCGGGCCGGCTGCACCGTCGCTCTCGACGCCGACGCGCCCGTCGTCGGGCGCTGGGATCACCTGCGCCTCGATCAGGTCGCGACCAACCTGCTTTCCAACGCCATCAAGTACGGCCGGGGAAAGCCGATCGAGGCGGTCGTCCGCGGTGATGCCACGAACGCGACTTTGGTCGTCCGCGATCACGGCATCGGCATCGCCCCCGAGCACCTGGTGCGCATCTTTGAGCGCTTCGAGCGCGCATCTCCGGCGCGCCACTACGCGGGGCTCGGCCTCGGACTCTACATCGTGAGGCAGATTGTCGGCACGCACGGCGGCTCGGTGCGCGTGGCGAGCGATCCTGGCACCGGCTCCACCTTCACCGTAGAGCTGCCCAGGCACGCCGTGGGCGCGAAGGAGCGGGAGAGCGAGGAGAAGGGGTAGAATGAACCCCGACCATGCGTGTCGAGTTCTTCTACGACCTGGGCAGCCCGTACACCTACTTGGCGTTCACGCAAATCGAGGCGATGGCGGCGAGACACGACGCCGAGTTGGTCTGGCGCCCCTTCCTTCTCGGCGGCGTCTTCAAGGCGACCGGCAGCCGACCGCCGATCGAGATCGGCGCGAAGGCGCGTGGGATGGGGCGCGACCTGCTGCGCTGGGCCGCGCAGTACCGCGTGCCGTTCGCGTTTCCGCCGATCGTGCCGCCGCGAACGCTGCGCGCGATGCGCATGTGCGTCGCCGCCGAGGGCGTCCCGTCGGACCGGGTGAGGCACCCGCGCGGCGCCCTGGTCCCGTTCACCCGCGCCGCCTTCGTCGCCGCATGGGTCGAGGCCCGCGACATCTCGGAGGACGCGGTGCTCGCCGGCGCCGCACGCTCCGCGGGTCTCGACGGGGCGGCCCTGCTGGCCGAAGCCGACGCGCCCGCGGTCAAGGATCGGCTGCGCGCACACACCGACGAGGCGGTGGCGCGCGGCGCCTTCGGCGCGCCGACGTTCTTCGTCGAGGACGAGATGTACTGGGGAAACGATCGCCTGCACCAAGTCGAGGCGCATCTGGCGGGGAAGAAGCTCTAGGAGCGCGGATCTTTCGGCGGCCCGCTAGAACGCGCAGGTGCCGTCGCCAGGGTGGCGCCAGACGGTGACCCGGGCATCGGCGCGCAGTCCCACGGCGTCCTCGAACTCGACGATAAGATTGTTCTCGCCGACCTGGAGCGGCACTTCGAGCAGCGTGAAGGTGCCGGCCTGATCCGTCGTCTCGAGACCCAGAGCGCGCACCGTCACCGGCGACAGATCCTCGACCGAGCCGAACACGGTCACCGCGTCGGCCACCGTGGGGTCTCCACCTTCGACGGGGTAGCTTATCGTCGGAACGGGCGGTGTCTCGTCGAGGAGAATCGCGTCGGAGACGATCGCGGTCTCCTCACCGCCGTCGGTGCGATAGCGTGCGTAGATAATCTTTTGGCCCTCGCCTTCGCTCAGCACGAAGGTCGCCGCCGCCGCGTACGGCAGCCACTCGGCGCCGGACATCCTCGCCTCCTCGGAGATCTGCACCTCGGCGACGTCGCGCGCGCGCAGGCGCAAGGAAACCTCGCGCTCGGCCGTCGCGATGGTTCCGCCGGCGATGAGCACCTCGGGTTCGTGATCGAGCAACACCTCGAAGAGGGCCTCTGCCGGCGACGGATCCTGGTTCCCGCGGTCGTCGATCGCGCGCACCTGAAGGCGGTGCGCGCCGACGCCGAGCGCCAAGAGCGTGGCCTCGCGCTCGGCCGTCGGATCGCTCCACGGATCTTCGTCCAGGCGCCACGTGAAGAGCTCCGCTGAGCCTTCGCCGAGCACCGACTCGCCAGACCAACGCAACGTCGCCGCGTTGGTCTCGAGCAGCGACGGAGGCGCCTGCTCGATGTGCGTGGACGGAAGGATCGTCGTCGATGCCGCGGCCGACACCTCCGAGCCGGCGACCGGCCGCGATCCCTCGAAACCGGTCACGCGGTAGTACCAGCGGTCGCCCGAATCTTCGCGCGGCGTGACGTCGACGAACGCGCGCCGCGAACGGTCGAGGAAATAGATCTCCTCGAACGGGCCGTCGCGATCGGGCGCCCGCTCGGCCGAGAAGCCGTCGATGCGCGCAACCACCTCGGACGGATCCCACTCGACGAGGATCAGCCCGGTGCGCGAGCTGACGGCCACCGGCAGCGGCTCGAGATTGCCCGCGGCGACGTCCGACTCATCGGCCGCGCAACTTCCGAGCGCCGAAACTACAACAACTGCACCCAAGGTGAGTTCACGCATAACTACAGACTACATCACCGCGCCGCGGGAAGCGCAAGCGAAACCCCCCCGAACAGCTGGTAGTCCTCGACGAGCTGAAGCGAGTTCGGACGCTGGACGATTGGCAAGCGTGCGAGCGTCTCGAGCCAGACGCCGCGCCACACGCGCGCCGAAATCCCCGGCGATGCGTAGACCGCGACGCCGCCGGTGTCCTCCGTGATCACGCGCGGCATCCGATCGCGGCCGCGCCAAAGCGCCGTGAGCCCCGCGTGCGGCCGCAGCCGCCCGGCCACGAGCGGCCACGCGGCGCCGGCCTCGCCCAGCACCTGATCGCCGCCCTGAAAGCCGTGGTCGTTCGCATAGAGCACGAGCACCGCCAGCGCGGCGGCAAAAGGCTCCACGGGACCGGCGCGCAGCGCGACATTCGCCTCGATCATCGGGTCGAACGTGCCGCCGCCGATTTGCATGACGGTGTGGCCGCTCGACTCGGCGGCATACGGGCTGGCGACCGTCTCGCCGGTGGGAAGCTCCAGCCCGAGCGACAGCGTCAGCCACTCACGCGCGCGCCAGCGCGTCCACGCGCGCACGTCGCCGATTCCATCGAGCTCCTTGTGCGCGACGTCGGGGTGGCCGGGCACGCCTCCCGGCGGCAGGCCGGGGTTGTCGAGAGTCTTTCGCACCCACGGCAAGCTGGCCTCGATCCACAGGCCGGGCCTCGGGCGCAGCGCCATGTCGACCTGCGTCTCGAGGTGCGTCGCGCGCGTGTCGAATGGATCGGCGCCCGCCGCCATGCCGATGCGGACGTCGTCGAGGCGGACGTACGCGATGCGCAGTCCGAGCCGCGCGATCGCGTCGTCGTCCGGCTGGCGTGACCCCCCGACCGGGAGGTTCGGGTTCGCTCAGGACGGTCACTGCCCGGCCGCGGGAGCGGCGAGCAGCAGCGCAAAGATCGTGGCGACGTGCTTCACCTCGGCACGAAGATCTGGAACGTCACCGCACGGTTGTCGATAGGCATGTCGTGCGGCAGATAGTCACGCTGCCCGGTGAGGTCGCGGATCGACGTGGTGACGATGCAGCCGAGCGGCCCGACCGCGACGAGCATGCCGGTCCAGCCCTCCGGCGGCGTGCCCGAAGGCGCCTTTGCCACGGCGAAGTTTTTGCCGTCGTGCGTCACGAAGCCCCATGTGATCGCGCACGCGTCGCCGCCGACGCTGACCGAGAGCTCGGAGAAAAGGAAGCGGCCTTCGGGAGGCCGGCCGTCCATGACGGCGGCGACGATCAGACCGCTCGCTTCGACATCGGAGACGTCGATGCCGAGCCAGGCGGCGACGACCGACGGAAGGCCACCGCGGCGCAGGATGGGCGTGAAGTGCGCTGCGAGACTCGAGTCGGTGATCGGCGTTCCGAGCCCGTCGATCGTGCGCAGGTGGACGGGATCGTCGACCGCGATCGCGTGCCAGTTGAAGTTGGCCGGCACGTCCTGGATCAGGTAGGCGCCGCCGTCGCCCGAGAGCGCGCCGAGCGAGTCGTCCTCGGCGAGGTAGACCTGCGCTCCCGCGACGCCGGCGGGCTCGCCGAGCCAGAGGCGCTCGGGATCGTAGACGACGCCGCCGATGTCGATCGGCGCGGGCGTCTCGACGCAGCCGCTCGCCGCCAGCGCGAGCGCGAGTCCGACGCGCCTCATTGGAGAGCCTCGATCATCTCGTAGATAAGCCCCCAGCGGACGCCGCGATCGGATACGACGATCTCCGCCGCGCCCAGGCGGCGTAGAACGGCACCGACGAGGATTGCCCCGCCGAGAATCACGTCGGCGCGGCGCGGATCCATGCCAGGGACGAGGCGGCGGGTCTCGATGCCGGCGGCCCAGTACAGATCGATCTGCCGCTCGACCTCGCCACACGCGAGCACCGCGCCGTGCACGCGCTCGGCATCGTAGCTCGGCAGCGCGAGCGCGACGGACGCGAGCGTCGTGAGCGTGCCGGCCACGCCAATGACGGTCGCCCCGGGCGCGGGGCCAACCGCTTCGAACGCTGCGTCGGCCGCAGCGCGCGCGGCAGCGACTTCCTCCTCGAGCGGCGGATCGTGCGCGAGGTGCCGCTCGGTGAGCCGCACCGAACCCATCGGATGGCTCGCGAGCGATTGCACCTGACCGCCCTCGCCGCGAATGATCTCGGTCGAGCCGCCGCCGACGTCGACGACGACCAGGCGACCGCGCGCGCGTTGCGGAAACGAGCCCATCACCGCGCGAAA
>JBBTFH010000050.1:0-7136 GCA_038041915.1 Myxococcota bacterium | reverse complement strand
TCACCTCGTGCGGGGTGCCGAGCAGCGCCGCGGCGCGCGCGATAAAGTCGCGGGCTCCCTCGGCACGTCCCGTCGGACGGGCTGAGGCTGCCTCGCGCAGCGCCTGCGGCCCGACGGCGCGGAGGCGCGGCGCGACGACGCCGTGCGCACGTACCGCCGCCGCGTAGTCGGCGAGCACCGCCAGCGTGCGCTCGGCGGCCTCGGGCAGAATCGTTCCGCGCCGATCGAGCCCTTCGCCCAACCGCGTGATCTCGCACCGCTCGTCGAGCGGCCGCACGCCGCCCGCGCCGGCGTCGACGACGCTCAGCAGCACGGCGTTCGTGCCGACGTCGATGGCGGCGACCTTCATTTCCGCATCGGCGACCAGACCGGCGTCTCGGCGGCGCCCTTGACGATCTGCGCCTGGTGCTGGCCGTCGGGCGTCGCGACCCAGATGCCGCCGCGACTCGACGCGAAGGCGAGCAGGCGGCCGCCGGGCGCCCAGGTCGGCTCCCAGTTGTCGCCCTGGTTCTGCGTCACGCGCTGCGTCGTCCCGGCGGCGAGGTCGAGCACGAACACGTCGAAGCGGCCACGTTCGTCACGCCCGGTGAAGGCGATTTGCGAAACGTCCGAACGCGGGCTGAAGCGCGGCGACTGGTTGTAGTTGCCCTGAAACGTGACGCGCTTGGCCGCGCCGCCGCTCGCCGGCATGACCCAAATCTGCGGCGAGCCCTGGCGGTTCGAGACGAACGCGAGCTGCGCGCCGTCGGGAGAGAAGCTCGGCGACGCGTCGATGCCGGGGTGGTCGGTCAGGCGGGCCAGAATCTCTCCGTCCGCCGCGCGCACGAGGTAGATCTCGGCATTGCCGTCCTTCGACAGCGTGAGCGCGATTGTCCGGCCGTCGGGCGAGAAGGCGGCGCCGATGTTGAGGCCGGCGTGCCGGGAGAGGCGCCTCGGGCGCGCGCCTAGCCTGGCTTCGAAGAGATCGGGATTGAGCCAGAGCAGCGACGTCCACGCGATGCGGTCGCCCCCAGGAGCCCACGCGGGCAGCACGTTATCGGCGCCATTCGCGACCAGCACGGTCGGGCGATGGCCGTCGACGTCGACGGCAACGATGTCCTTGGCGCGCCCGGATGGCCGAACGTAGAGGATGCGCGTGAGGAACGGGCCGTCCTCGCCGGTGAGGTGGCGATAGACGTCGTTGGCGAAGCGGTGCGCGAGGCGGCGCACATCCGCGACGGCGGCGCGATCAGTGCGTTCGACCGCCGGAGCGAGCGGCCGCGCGACCTCGTAGAAGCGGGCCTCCAGCGCCGCGTCGCCGCCGACGCGCGTCACGCGCGCCTTGATCACGCCCTGCGCGCCGACGGAGGTCCAGTCGGGCGCGGCGATGCCCATGCCCTCGACGTCGAGTTTCGCGAGAAACCCGCGCGGATCGAGCACGTCGAAGAGCCCGACCATCCTGAAGTCCATGGCCAGTGCGTCTTCGAGCTCGGCCGCGAGATCGGCATCGCCGAGCGGCCGAGGGGCGGCGATCTTGTAGCGGGCGCGCTCGGCGCCGCTGATCTGGATCTTCATGCCCTGCGCCGACGCCGTGGCGGCGAGCGCGAGCGCCGCGAAGGCGCGCCTCACGGGCGAAACTCGATCGTCAGCCCCTGGCGGATCAGCGCCAGTCGATCGGGCGGCGGCGGCGGCAGCGCGCCGACCCGCGCGAGCGCCTCGACCACCGACGCGTCGAGAAAGCGGTTCCCCGACGGCTTGACGATGCGGTGCTCGAGGATTCGCCCGTCCGGGGCGAGGCGCAGGAAGACCTCGCACACGAGGCCCTCGAGCTGCTCGGGACGCACGAGATCCGGCAGCCGCCACACCGCGCGGATCGCCTGATCGATCGCGGTTGCGTACGCGTCGCCCTGGGCCTCGGTCGTGGCCGTGCCGTTGACGCTGCCGGTCGCGAGCCCCTCGGGCTCCTCGAACTGCTGGCCCATCCGCAACGCGCGCAGCCGCGCCTGCCGGAACGTGTCCGCGAGCTTGGCCGCCTCATCGGGCCTGGGCGCAGGCGTCGCCGGGCGCGCGGTCGCCGGATCCATCGACGGACTTATCGGCGTGGCCGGTGCTATCGGCGGCGGCGCCGTCTCCAGGCGCGGCAGGTGCTTGGGATCGCGCGGCTTGCCCAGGCGCACGAGCTTGGCGGCGACGAAGCTGCGCGGCGGAGCCGCCGCCTGCGCGGGGCTCTCCCGGTGCGCAAACAGCATCGCGGCGACGAGCGTGGCGTGGATCGCAAGAGTCACCGCCAAGCCGCCGAGCTTGAGCGCCACTACTTCGCCTCCAATGGGTCGGTCACCATGCCGAGCTTGTCGATGCCGGCGGCCTTCGCCAGCGCCATCACCTGGACGACCAGGCCGTAGGGAAGATTCTTGTCGGCGTGGAGGTAGAGCTCCTTGTCCGCTTGGAGCTTCGCGTTATGGCGCAGCTTGTCCTCGAGCTCCTCCCAGCGCAGTTCCGTCTTGCCGAGGAAGATCCGCTTCTTGGCGTCGATCGTCAGCACCAGCTTCTGATCGTCCGCGGGGATGGCCTGCGCCTTGGCCTCGGGCAGATCGACGTCGACGCCTTGTTGCAGGATCGGCGCCGTGACCATGAAGATGATGAGCAGCACGAGCATCACGTCGACCAGCGGCGTGACGTTGATCTCCGAAAGAACGGTTCCGGGCTGCGAAGGACCGCCGGCCGCCATGACTACGTCAAGAAGTGGCGCCGCACGATGTTCAAGAAGTCTTTCGTGAACGTGTCCATGTCGGCGGTGAGCAGGCGGATGCGCCGCACGAAATAATTGTACGCCATGACCGCCGGGATGGCCGCGACCAGCCCGATGGCCGTCGCGACCAGCGCCTCGGCGATGCCGGGCGCGACCACCGCCAGGCCCGCCGAGCCGGCCGCGCCGATCGATCGGAAGGAGTTCATGATGCCCCACACGGTCCCGAAAAGGCCCACGAACGGAGCCGTCGAACCGGTGGTAGCGAGGAACGGCACCATGCTCTCGATCTGCATGACGGCCGCGAGCTGCGCGCGCCCGAGCGAGCGCTCAACGTTCTCGAGCGCGCCGAGCTCGGAGCGCAGCCCCTCGCCTCCGTCCTGGCCGCCGGCCTTGAGCTTGCCGAGCTCGATGTAGCCGGCCTTGAACATCTGCGCGACGGGGCTCGCGGGCAGCTCGCCGGCGGTCTGGTAGACGGCGTCGAGCCGGCGCGACTGCCAGAACGCCTCGAGGAACGCGCGCGTCTGCCGCTCGGCCCGCCGCAGGTAGAGCACCTTGAAGCCGATGATCCACCAGCACGCGAGCGAGAAGCCGCACAGCAGCACGAGCACGACGAAAACCACGCCGCGCGACTGCAGCACGAGATCGAGCACGTCGAGCTCGCGCGTGGGGACCGGCATTCTGCCGAGTTAGCATGCGCGTCTCGTCGGTGACAACAAACCGCCTGCCATCGGGGTACACTTCGGCGACGTGCAAAGCTCCGCTGCACTGCTGGCCGCGCTCACCGGCATGACGACCGCTTGCGTCTCGATCGACGGCGGCGCGATCGAGGTCGGCTGGGAGATCCGCGGCCCGGAAGGGAGCGTCCCCTGCGACGAGGCGGGCATCGCGCGCGTCCGGCTGCGGATCGACCGCACAGGCGACGACGGCGCCAACTCCAGCGATCGCCTCGACGGCTTCCGCTGCGGCGACGGTCTTCGCGGCTCGGTGACGACCGACTTCGACGTCGCGCCCGGCCGCTACCTCCTCAGCATCGAGGCGCTCGACGCCGGAGGCGACACGATTGGCCCCGACCGCGGCGTGTGCGTTCCGCCGCCGATCGAGCGCGAGGTCAAGGACGGCGAGGTGACGGATCTCGACGTCATGTTGATCGTGCTCGAATGCTGAGGTCGCTCGGGACGGTGGCCGCCGTCCTCGCCGGCTGCCTGGGCGGGCGGGCCGACGGCACGCTCGACATCGCCTTCACGATCGACGGCGTCGCCGAGCCCGGGCGCTGCGCGCTCTACGGCGCCGCGTGGGCGCACGTGCTCGTCGAAGGGGCGAGCTTCGTCGACGAGCCGGTGCCCTGCGAGGACTTCGGCGCCGCCTACGCGGTCGGCGCCGGCCGCGCCTCCGTGCACGTCGAGCTTCTGGACACGGACGAGGTGTCGGTCACGACGCCGGCCGAGTTCGAGATCGACGTCGTGGCGCGCGGCGAGCCGACGGTCGCCGACATCGACTTCCCCGCCGACTCGTTCCTGATTTCGCTGGTCGGGGCGCTGCGCGTGGAGTGGACGATCGACGGTGCGCAGGAAGCCGCCAGCCTGTGCACCGAACGCGGCGCGATCACGGCCGCCATCGACGTCGCCGGGCCGGAGTCCTGGTCCGGCGCGATCTCCTGCGCCGACTTCGGCGTGACGCTGCCCGAGCTTCCCATCGGCGCCTACGACGTGACCGTCGCGCTGCACGGCGTCGACGGCGAGCCGGTGAGCGCGGAGGTGGCGGCCACGGCGGCGGTGCCCGCGGGCGCAACCGCCGAAGCGCGCCTCCCCTTCGACGACGGCGCGTTCGCGGACTGAAGCTACAGGCTTGCGCCGCTCCTGCGCTTCGTCGGAGTCGGCGATCTTCGCTCGCACCGCCGACTCGCGCCTGGCGTCGATCTCGGCGCTGCCCGCGTCCCGCATGCGATCCGGGAAATTGGCGAGCGCGTCGGCGATCAGCCCGAGTGCCGCGCGCGCCCCCGAGACCGTGCCGAAGTAGAAGGGCATCACGGCCGGCCGGCGAAGGTCGTGGGCGGAGATCGGGTAAGGTCGAGCCTCCGCGCGCTACGCGAGGGCGTCGACGCGCGCGAGGCAGCCGGGGACGGCGGCCAACGCCGCGTCGCGGGTAAGAAGGACCGCGCCCAGCGCTTCGGCGAGCGCCAAGTAGACCCCGTCGTAGACGGTCGCGTTGGCGCGAAAATCCAGGGCGCGCGAAAGCAGCGGCCCGTGCGCGTAGCGGATCAGCGGCAGCGCGGCGAGATCGTCGAGCGCCTCGCGGGCGCGCGCCTGTGCGATCCCGCCGGCGAGCATCCGCCGGCGCAGCACCTGACCTACCTCGACGTCGATCAGGTGAGGCGCCGCGACCGATCGTGTGGACTCCAGGCGAGCGCGGATCGTGTCGGCATGGGGAGGGAGATCGAGCAGAAGATCGATCGCGGCCGAGGCATCCAGAACGATCACCGCCTTCCCTCTCGCTCGGCTCGCACCGCGCGAGTCGAATCGAACGCCTTCACGGGAGACCGCCGACGAATCCGCTCAATCAGATCTGCCAGCGTAGGCCGACGCGCGATCTCCGCCACTTCTTCGCGCAAGTAGTCGGATAGGGGTTTCCCCGCATGCGCCGCCCGCGCCTTCAGAGTCCGGTGCAGCTCGTCGGGCACGTTTCGAATCTGGATCATCTTCGACATGCTCGCAGCATGGTCACATGCGGAGCACATTGTCAATCACGGGCACAACCGGGAAAGCGCGGCTGCGACATCGACGACCTGCGCGCCGAGCTACACGCGGACCGGGTGGCCCGCCGGCATGGATCCGGCTCGGCAACTAGACTCGCGGCCGGTTTTTGGTAGCGTGCCGCCGTGATGCGCGCGCTCGCCGGCCTTCTGCTCACCGCCGGGGGGTGCGATCCGCGCGGAGCCATCGACGTCTCGTGGACGCTCGGCGGCGTAGCACCCGACGGCGATCCGCTCGTGTGCGCGTCTCACGGCATCGACGCGGTGTGGATCGCGGCGACGGATCCGGGTACGGAGGACGTGAGCGCCGAGGGCGTGCTGCCCTGCAAGGACGGCGCCGGCAGCGTCGGCGACATCGCGCCGGGGGAGGTCGACGTCCATGTCTTCGGGCTCGCGCCGAGCTACAGGCGGCTGACGACGGCCGAGCCGGCGCGGTTGGTCGCGATCGAAGACGACGAGACGACGCCGGTGCGCGTGGACTTGCCCCTGCCCTCCGCATGCGCCGACGGTGTCGACGCCGACGCCGACGGGCGCGCCGACGCCGCCGATTCAGATTGCACCGTGCTGGCGTTTCGCCTGTCGTGGGGCGAGGCGGAGGGCGGCTGCGCGCTGGTGGTGACGCAGCGCCTCGCGCTCCTGGACGAGGACGGCGCCGTGATCGATCCCCCGGCCGTGGCCGACGACGGCGCCCCGCTCGACGGCGAGACGACGGCGCCGTGCCGCGGCCCGAAAGAGGTGGTGCGCGTGACCGTGCCCGAGCCGGGACGCTACACGCTGACCGTGTCGGGCGGCGGCGACGCGGACGACCCCTGCCCCGCCTTCGGCGCGACCTTCACGCTCGAGACCGACGAGGAGGCGCGCGAGGCCGCTCTCATTGTCCCACCCCTCGACGGGTGCTGATGAGCGAGCGCAGCGAGCGGGTGAGCCAGGCCCGTAGGGCCGGCGGATCGCGTCCGGAATCCGTGCCCCTTTGAACCCGGCAACGCCAGGTGTGGGAGGGCGGATGCCGCCGGCGACGCTGTGGACGATCCTCGGCTCGGTCGGGATCTTCGTCGCGTTTGCCTTTGCCGACGGGCCGAGCTGGGTCGGCGATCACGTCGCGCTCGGCGGCGCGGCGCTGCGACGCGGCGAGATCTGGACGCTCGCCTCGTCGCTGCTGATCCACCTCGACGCGCGCGAGCTGCTCGCCAACGGCATCGGCATCTGGGCCTTCGGCGCGCCCCTCGAGCGTATCTGGGGCGCGCTCGGCCTCGTGCGGTTCCTCGTCGTCGTCGGCGTGCTCGCCAACGTCGCCACCGCCGCGTTCGCGCTGCTCGGCGGGCCCGGGCTCGTCGGCGGGCTCGGCGCGTCGACGCTCGGGCTGGTCGTCGCGTGGGCGGAGGCGTTCGGCCACTTGCGGATCGGCCTGTTCGGCAGCGTGATCGTCGCTCGCCACCTCGCGTACTTCGTGCTCGGCGTCGCGCTACTCGGGAGCTTCGTGTCCGGCAGCGCGCTCCACATCGTGCACCTGCTGGCGGGCGTCGCCGCGGCGTGGCTGCTCGTTCGACGACGCCTCCCGCCGCCACGCGAACTCGCGGTGCGCTTCCTTCGCTGGCGCAAGCGCCGCCGCCTCCGCGTCGTCCCCGGCGGTCCGCGCGACGAACCCACGCGCTGGAACTA
>JBBTFH010000049.1:8594-24187 GCA_038041915.1 Myxococcota bacterium | reverse complement strand
GCGTCGCCGTAGGCTATCTTCCGCCCGATGGATCTGCGCGACTCCCCCGCCGAAGCGACCTTTCGTGCGCAGGTTCGCGCGTGGCTCGAGGAAAGCGTCCCGCCCGGTTACGATCCTGACGATTGGGAGTGGCGGCTGCCGGCCGATGAGCGCTTCCGCCTGCAGCTCGCGTGGCACCGCAAGCTCCACGCGGGTGGCTGGGTGGGGCTCTCGTGGCCCAAGGAGTACGGCGGGCAGGGCGCGCCGGTCGCCCTACAACTGATCTTCGCCGAGGAATCGGCACGGCTGCGCCTGCCGCGCGGCGTGTGCATCATCGGCCTGAGCATCGTCGGTCCGACGCTCGCCCACGTCGGCAGCGAGGAGCAGAAGCGCCGCTACCTGCCGCCGCTGCTCTCGGGCGACGAGATCTGGTGCCAGGGCTTCTCCGAGCCGGACGCGGGGAGCGACCTCGCGTCGCTGCGCACCCGCGCCGAGGATCGCGGCGACCATTTCGTCGTCACCGGCCAGAAGGTCTGGACCAGCTTCGCGCAGCACGCGCGCTGGTGCTGGCTGCTCGCGCGCACCAGGTCCGAGAGTCGCAAGCACGACGGGCTCAGCATGATGGTCGTCGACATGCGCGCGCCCGGCGTCGAGGTGCGGCCGCTCGTGCAGCTCACCGGGGATTCGGACTTCAACGAGATTTTCTTCGACGGCGCCCGCGTGCCGAAGGAGAATCTCGTCGGCGCGCAGGACGACGGCTGGCGCGTGGCCGTCGCGACGCTGATGTTCGAGCGGTACGGCATCGGGCTCGACCTGCGCAAGGAGTGGTTGCTGCGCCGCCTGGGCGAGCTCGCGCGCGAGACCGGCCGCGTGGGCGACGCCGAGGTGCGCACGCGTCTGGCGAAGCTGTGGTGCGACTACGAAGCCTGCCGCCTGACGACGTTTCGCCACATGACGCGGCTCGGCCGTGGCGAGGCCGCAGGCCAGCCGGGGCCCGAGGGCTCGCTCTCGAAGCTCGTGTCGAGCGAAATCGAGCTCGAGGTCGGCGCGCTCGCCCAGGAGATGCTCGGCCTCGCGGGCACGATCGCCCCGGGGCAGGCCGGCGCGCCCGACGGCGGCCGCTGGGCACGCGTCGCGCTCGGGTCGCGCTACATGACGATCGCGGGCGGCACCAGCGAGATCCAGCGCAACATCATCGCGGAGCGGGTGCTCGGACTTCCGAAGGGGCGCTGAGCGCCAAGCCCCGTGAGCGCCGCGCCGATGACACGGCGAGAAGCCGCGATGGCGGCGGCTCTCTGCTTCGCGGTCGCCGCCGCGTGGCTCGGGCCGTCGTTCTTCCGCGCGGATCGCGGCGGCGTCGAGGATTGGGATCAGTTCGCGCACTACGAGGTGGTCGGCGGCGAGGCGCTCCTTCATCACGGGCAACTGCCGCACTGGAACCCGTACGCGTGCGGCGGCGTGCCGTATGCCGGCCATCCCCAGACGCGCGGCCTCTCGCCGCTGCGCGCGCTGCACCTCGTCGTCACGCCGCCGCTGTCGCTGCAACTCGAGGCTTGGCTCCTGATCTCCTTCGCCGCGCTCGGCGCCTACGGTCTGCTGCGCGGCCGCGGCGCGGGGCCCGCCGCCGCGGCCGTCGGCGCCGCGACCTTCGCACTTTCGGGCGTGATCGCGGGGCACGTCCATGCCGGCCATCTCAACCTGCTGACGGTGGCGTGGCTGCCGCTGATCGCGTGGGGCGCGCTCGACTGCGCGCCTTCCGCGCTCGGCGTCGCGCTGGGAGCGGGCGGCGTCGCGCTGATGATCCTTGGCGGCGGCGCGCAAGTGCTTCCGCTGGCCGGCGTCGCGCTCGGGCTCGACGCGTTGCTGCGCGCGTTCGCCCAGCGTCGGGTGGCGCCGCTCGTACGCTTGGCCGCGACCATGCTCGGCGGCGGCGCGCTCGCGGCCGCGAAGCTGGCGCCGGTGCTGTCGGTGATGGGAGAGTTTCCCCGGACCATGCCGGCCGGCGAGCGCTTCGCGCCCGGCGGCCCGCTGCGGGCGCTGGTGGATTTCGACTACGGCGGGTGGGACATCGGCGGCGTGCGCAGTTGGTGGGAGTATTCCGCGTATCCGGGCCTGGTCGCGCTCGCGCTCGCCGTCCTCGGCGCGGCGCGCCGGCCGAGGGTGGCATGGCGGCCGCTGGTCGCGCTCGCGGCGCTGGTCGCGCTGGCGTGGGGCGACCTCGGGTGGGCCGCGCCGTGGCGCTGGCTGCACGCGCTGCCGCCGTTCGATCGGCTGCGCGTACCCGGCCGTTTCCTGCTGGTCGCGATGCTTCCGCTCGCCGAGTTGGCGGCGCTCGGCGCCGAGGCGCTGTCCGCCGATACCCGCCGCCGCGTGTCGTGGCTCGGCTGGGCGGCGGCTGCCGCGCTCGTGGGCGATCTCGCGCTCGCCGCGCACCCGGCGATGGAATCGACCTTCACGCGGCCCCTCCCCGCGCTCGACAGCGCGCCGTCCTTCCGCCAGATCCACGGCAACCCCGGGACGATGGCGGCGGTGGCACAGTCGGGGCGCGGAACGCTCGAATGCTACGAGTCGCTGCTGATCCGGCGCGGCCGGGCCTCGGCGCTGCGCGCCTACGTCGATCCCGACTACCGCGGCGAGGTCCATGTCGAAGGGCGCGGCGAGGCGCGGCTCGAGGCGTTTTCGCCCGACGTGCTGCGTGTGCGCGCGCGCGCCGACGCTCCGGGAGCGCTGCTCGTAGTCAACCAGCACTGGGATCGGCGCTGGCGCGCGGACGCAGGGCTCCACGTGGTCGAATGGCGGCACCTGCTGGCGGTCGAGCTGCCGCTCGGCGAGAGCGTCGTAACGCTCCGCTACTCGCACCGCGCCTTCGACATCGGGCTGGCGGTCAGCGCGGCGGCGCTGCTGGGGCTCTCGTTCGCCGCAGCGCGAGGCGCGCGACGTCGAGCAGCATCCGCGGCGCATCGCGCGTGAGCGACACGCGCGAGCCGGGCGCGTGCGTGCAGGTGATCGGCACCTCGCGCACGCGCCAGCGGCCGCGCGCGAGCATCAACAGCTCGACGTCGAAGGCGAAGCCGTCGATCGTCTGACGCGTGAAGAGGTCGCGCGCCGCCTCGCGGCGGAAGAGCTTGAAGCCGCACTGCGAGTCGCTCACCCCGACGCCGGTGAACGCGCGCACGAGGAACGTGAACGCGTGGCCGAGCGCCTCGCGCGGCCGCGAGGGACGCTTGCGCAGCTCCGCGCCGGCGAGGCGACGCGACGCGATCGCGAGATCGGCTCCGTCGCCGAGGGCGGCGAGCAGCTTCTCGACCTCCTCTATGGGCATCGACAGATCGGCGTCCATGAACAGGATCGCGTCGCCGCGCGCCTCGAGCACACCGCGGCGCACGGCCGCGCCCTTTCCCATGTTGGTCTCGCGGCGCAGCACGCGGAAATTGGCGCGGCCCGCCGCCGCCTCCGCGGCAACGGCGGCGGTCGCGTCGGCGGAACCGTCGTCGACGACGATGACCTCGTGCCGCGGGAAGCGCGCTTCGAGGTAGCCGAGCACGTGCCGCACGGTTGGCGCGATGCGGGCCTCCTCGTTGTAGGCGGGGATGACGACGGAGAGCATCTCGGGGACGCTCGACATCAAACGACTTCGATGACCTTGTCCTCGAGCGGCCGGCCGCGCACGAGGCTGCGCGGCACGCAGCCGCGATCGGCGAGCGCGCGCACGAGCGCGATCTGGGCCTGCGCCACGTCGGCTTGCGGCTCGAGGGTGACGGTCAGGCGCAGTTCGCCGGAGCGCTCGGAGAGGCGCGCCTCGCGCACGCCGGCCAGCGCCGCGATCACGTCCGCGTCCACGTTCGCGCCGCCGTCGAGCGTGACCGTCAGGCAGGTTTCGCGTTCGAGGAGGTGCGCGAGCGTCGCGCTCTCGACCAGCTTGCCGCGATTGAGGATCGCGATCGACGAGCAGAGATCCTCGAGCTCGGTCAGGTTGTGCGAGCTCACCAGGAGCGTGCGGCGGCCGCGCAGGTCGCGCAGCAGGTCGCGCACGCGGCGTGCCGCGGCCGGATCGAGCCCGGCGGTCGGCTCGTCGAGCAACGTGATCTCCGGCTCGCCGAGGAGCGCCTGAGCCAGCGCGGCGCGCTTGTAGGTCCCGTGCGAGAGCACCTGAGGCTCCCGCACGGCGGCGCCCTGCAGGTCGACGAGCTCGAGCACCCGCGCCACCTCGCGACGGGCCGCGGGCGCATCCATGCCGAGCAGCCGGCCGTGGAACTCGAGCTGCACGCCGAGGGGCACGTGGCGCAGGAGCTGGGCGTCTTGCGGCAGGATCGAGACGCGGCCGGCGAGCGACGCGTCTCCGGCCGGGCGCCCGAGCACCGTGATGGCGCCGCGCGTGGGGCGCAGGAAGCCGGCCATGAGCGAGAAGAGCGTGGTCTTGCCGGCGCCGTTTTCGCCGACGACGCCGACACTGGCGCCGGACGGCACCGCGAGCGTCACGTCGTCGAGAGCGCGGGTGGCGCCGAAGCGCTTGGTCAGGCCCACCGCCGAAATCGCGAGCGCCGCGCTCATACGTCGCGCCTGCGAAAAATCCACCAGCCCGCGGCGGCGAAGGCGGCGGCGTACCCGAGCGCCGCGCCCAGGCCGAGCGCGAAGCGCGCCGGCGACGGGTCGAGCAGCATCGGCTCGATCGCCGTCGGGAAGAGGTAGGCGAGGCTCGCGAAACGCTCGTCGGCGATCGCCAGGACGGTGCTCGCGAGCCACACGACGAGTTGCCACGACGTCACCGCGAGCAGCGTGATCGCGGCGGAGGCGGTGGCGGCGTTGAGCAGCGCGAGCAGCGCGACCAGCGGCAGGGCAAGGGCGGCGACCGCGAGCGCGACGCGCGCGCCCCAGGCCGCGTCGCCCGAGGCGATGCCCCACGCGAGCGTGACGATCGCCGGCGGTGTCGCGACCAGCACGTACGCCCCCGCGAGGCGCCCGGCAAAGACCGACGCGCGGGTGGTCTTGAGCAGCAGGAAGCGCAGGTGGCGCGTCGACAGATCCGTCGCCGTCTGGTCGAACGCGCCGGTCATGACGAAGAGCGGCAAGGTGATCAGGGCGAACTGCGCGTAGAAGACCAAGATCGGCGGGTGGGCCGAGAGCAGACGCACGAGCGTGCCGTCGTCGCCGATGAGCATCGCGACCAGCCGCAGCGCGGCGGCGCGCTTCATGCCGCTCGGCCGCGCGAACGCCTCGATCGACTCGCGGTGCTCGGCGAGCTTCGAGAGGAACCACCAGGTCGTCAGCCCGTAGAAGACCAGGAAGAGGATCCCGCGCGCGCTCCGCAACGCGCAGCGGAGGTCGAACGCGAGGACCAGCCGTGCGCCGCGCGTGCGCAACTACGCGGGTGCGCTCGTCGTCGGGCTCGTCTTGGGAATCGACGCGCCGCCGGCGAGCGCGAGCGCCGCCGCGACGACGCCGAGCGCGTTGGTCCAGCCGAAGGTGGTCAGGGCGATGCCGACGCCCTCGACGGCCAGGCCGAGACACGCGACGGTGAGCACGAAGCTGCGGGCGCGCGCGCGGAAGAGCTGCACCGCCGCGGCGATCTGCAGGCCCATCGTCGCGGTCATGAGCAGGCCCAGCGCCATCAGCCCGCCGCCGGCAGCCTTGACGACGCCCAGGCCGCGCCGGAGCACGGTCCGATCGCGTCCCGCGCGCCCGGCGCCATCGACGTCGGCGACCGCCGCCGCGCCGACCGCGACGCCACCGCACGCGAGGTAGCCGAGGCCGCCGAAGAGGTTGAAGAAGGACGCGAGGATCAGCAGAACGCCGGCGGCAACGCGCATGCCGGAATCGTCGCCTCGCACAGCGTGATAGTCAAACCTGCTAGGCTTCGCGCGATGGATTTCTCGCTCACCGCCGAGCAGGAGGCGCTGCGGCGCGAGGTGCGGCGGATGCTGGAGGGCGCGTGCCCGACCACGCACGTGCGGGAGCGGCGCGGCCGGAAGGATCTCGACGCGGCGCTGTGGAAGCGCTTCGTGGAGATGGGGCTCTTGGCCGCCGACGTCGATGCGCTCGAGCTCGCGCTTTGCGCCGAGGAGACGGGGCGCGCGCTGGCGCCGGTGCCGTGGATCGCGACGCGCGTGGCTCAGGCCGCGATCGTCGAGGCCGGCGGCCAGGCGCCCGAGGGGCCGCCGCTCGCGCTGGTCGTCGAGGGCGAGCCGCTGGCGCTCGACGCGCACGTCGCCGAGCGCGTGGTCGTCGGCTGTCCGGGACGCTTGTGCTTTGCCGAGCAGATCGACGTCGAGCCGGTCGAAACGATCGATTTCGGCCGCTGGCTCGCGCGCTTCACCGTCGGCGCCTGCACGCCGATCGGTCCGCACGAGCCCGCGCTCTCACGCGCGCGCGACCTCGGCGCGGTGCTCGTGGCCGCCGAGATGTGCGGCGCCGCGGGCCGCGGCCTCGAGATCGCGACCGCGTACGCGAAGGAGCGCGTGCAGTTCGACCGGCCCATAGGCAGCTTCCAGGCGGTGCAGCACCGCCTCGTCGAGGTGTGGACTCGCGTCGAGAGCCTGCGCGCGCTCGTCCAGGCCGCGGCCTGGGCGCTCGGCACGCGCGACCGCGCCGCGTCGCGCCTGGTCTCGATGGCCAAGGCGTACGCCGCGTGGCACGTGCCGGCGGCGATGTCCGCGGCGATCCAGGTGCACGGCGGAATCGGCTTCACCTTCGAGCACGACATCCACCTCTACTACCGCCGCGCCCTCGTCGCCGCGCCGTTGTTCGGCGGCCCGGCCGAGCACCGCGATCGCCTGCTCGCCGAGATCGGGTAGGCCGCGCCCGACTCGCCGCTACGGCGGATCGCGCTCGCCGCCCGACGCGAGGAGGTTGCCGTCGCCTAAGCCGCGGTCAGGCCGCGGCGCGTCGCGACGCGTCGCGGTGGAACCGCCGGGCGGTGTCTCCCGGCCGCGGGACTCCAAATTGATTTGGTGTGATCGACTATCCCAGGGGGAGATACTGAAAATGCCGGACTCGGGAACGTGCCGGTCCGGCATCAGCGGCCGATTCTCGGTGTTTGAACGTCGCCGACTGGGGTATCGTCGGGTCGTTGAGACGCTTCGGCCTTTGGCTTCTGGTCGGCGCATGCGGCGGGAACGCCGGCGGCGGCCCGCTCTCCGACGGCGGCTGCACGTGCGTGGCGGATGCCGACTGCCCGGCGGGCGAAACGTGCAAAGGCTGCCGGTGCCGCGCGGCGCCCTTCGCCGCCGGCGCCGACGCGGGCGTGCCCGCGCTCGCTGTCGACTGCGACCTCGACTTCGGCGCGCCGCTGATCGGCGCCGGCACCGAGCTGGCCTTCACGGTGCGCAACGCCGGCGGCGGGGAGCTGCTGGTGGCGGCGCTCGTCGTGGCCGAGCACGACCCCGTGCCCGAGTTCGCGCTCGGCAACGTTGAAACGCCGTTCGTGCTCGACGGCGGCGAGGAGCGCGAGCTGACACTGTCGCTACGCCCCATCGACGCCGAGCCCGATACCGGCACGCTGACCATCGGCTCGAACGTCGCGACCGCCGTGTGCGCGCTCGCCAGCGAGTTCAAGGGCGAGCCGGAACTCTACGTCTGCGCACCCCTGGGAGAGCTCGCCTGTTCCACGGGCGTCCTCGATTTCGGCACGGTCGCCTGGGGCGAGTCGGCGAGCGCGGACTTGCTCGTGCGCAACGTCGGCGACGGCAACCGCCCGATCGTCGTCGAGCAAATCTCGGGGTCGGATGCCGATGCTCTCGAGATCTTTACCTACTGGCTCGACGGCGAGGAGGAGTCGGCGGCCGAGCTGCCGGTCTTCCTCAACCCCGCCGGCGAGGGAGAAGAGCCCAACGACCTGTACGTGCGCGTGACGTTCAGCGCCCAGGAGCCGGATGGCTTGTTCGAGGACGAGCACATTCGTATCGAGTCGGACCTCGAGCCCCCCGACGACGTGGCCGAGGTGCCGGTCCAGGTCGCGATCGACGGCTGCGGACCCGGCTGCTGGGACCTCGACCCTGACGCGCCCGGGTGCGAGCTTTGCGGCTGCGCCTTCCAGGACGCAGTCGACTCGTGCGACCTGGAGGACGACGACTGCGACGGCAACGTCGACGAGGACTTCGATCCGGGGTTGTGCGGCGACGGCGCGTGCGCGGCCACGGCCGCCTGCGTCGCGGGCGAGGTGGTCTGCGGCGAGGCTGCCGCCGACGACTCGGTCTGCGACGGTGAAGACGACGACTGCGATGGCGCGACCGACGAGGACTACCAGCCGTACACCTGCGGCGTGGGCACGTGCGTCGCCGTGTCGGTCTGCGACGCCGGCGTCCCGAGCTGCACGGCGGGCGCCGGGAGCGCCGAGACCTGCGCGAATGTCGGCGCCGACGACGACTGTGACGGCGACCCGACCGAGATCGCCGATGGCATCCACGGGGGCGACGCCTGCGCGAGCGGCGAGGACGGCGTGTGCGCGGACGGCGAGTGGACGTGCGCGACCGGGCTGCTCGCGTGCCCCGCCCTGCGCGTGCCCTCGGACGAAGTCTGCAACGACCTCGACGACGACTGCGACGGCGAGGCCGATGACCTCTGCGACGATGACGGCGACGGCTTCTGCCGGGACGGCATGGCGATCGTGGGATCGCCGGCGGCCTGCCCGAGCGGCGGCGACGACTGCGACGACGACGACGACGCGCGCCATCCGGGCGCCGTGGAGGCGTGCAACGGCGTGGACGAGGACTGCGACGTGCTGGTCGACGAGGGCTTCGCGCTCGGGTTTGCGTGCGACGGCGCCGACGCGGACTTCTGCGCCGAGGGCGAAACCGTGTGCGACGCGGCCGGCGACGGCGTCGTATGCGACGATGTCAGCGGCGACAACGTGGAGGACTGCGATGGCGCGGACGACGACTGCGACGCGCTGACCGACGAGGGTTTCGGCATCGGCATCCCATGCGACGGCCCAGACGCGGACTTCTGCCCCGAAGGCCTGATGGCGTGCGCCGGCTGCACCGACGACGCCGCGGAAAACGACCTCGAGACGTGCAACTTCGCCGACGACGACTGCGACGGGTCGGTCGACGAGGGCTTCGGCGTGGGGCTGCCCTGCGACGGCACGGACACCGACTTCTGCGCGACCGGCTCCATGACCTGCGCCGGCTGCGGCGACGACGCCGCCGCTGACGGCGTCGAGTCCTGCAACGGCGCCGACGACGACTGCGACGGTCTGGTGGACGAGGACTTCTCGCTGGGATCGGTGTGCGACGGCTCCGACTCCGACGCGTGCATGGAGGGCATCGTGACCTGCGCCGGCTGCGTCGAGGCCCCGCCCGACGACGACGTCGAGACGTGCAACGGCTTCGACGACGACTGCGACGGAGTCATCGACGACGGCTCGAACGTCTGCGGAGGCGTGTGCGCGATTGCACCGACCGTCGAGCCGGGCGATCCGTGCGACTTCGGGGGCCCCGGCGACCTCGACACCTGCGCGGACGACGCCTACGCGTGCTCGGGCCTCAACGCGACGGTCTGTACCGACGTGGACACCGATGGCGACGACGACAATTACAGCGCGGGCGCGATGGCGTGCGCCGGCGACTGCGCCGACGGCGACCCGGACCGCTACCCGGGAGCGGCCGAGCTCTGCAACCCGGGCGTGGACGACGACTGCGACGGCACGATCGACGAAGGCACGAACGCCTGCGGCGGCGCATGCACGCTCTCCAACCTGCCGGGCGCCTCCTGCGACTTCGCGGGCGCGGTGGATCTCGACACCTGCGAAGACGACTACTACGTGTGCACGTCGCTCAACGCGACGGACTGCGCGAACCTCGACACCGACGCCGACGACGACTTCTACAGCCCCGGCGCGGCGGCCTGCGCCGGCGATTGCGCCGACGGCGACCCGGCGCGCAGCCCGGCCGATCCGGAGCTCTGCAACACGCTCGACGACGACTGCGACGGCTTCGTCGACGAGGGAACCAACCCTTGCGGCGGCGTGTGCGCGATTGCCCCGACCGTGGAGCCGCTGGACCCGTGCGACTTCATCGGGGCGGCGGATCTCGACACCTGCGAAGACGATGCCTACGCCTGCGCGGGCTGGAACGCGACGGTCTGCGCGAACGTCGACACCGACGCCGACGACGACAACTACGGCGCGGGCGCGATGGCGTGCGCCGGCGACTGCGCCGACGGCGACCCGGCCCGCCACCCCGGAGCGACCGAGCTCTGCAACCCGGGCGTGGACGACGACTGCGACGGCACGATCGACGAAGGCACGAACGCCTGCGGCGGCGCATGCACGCTCGCAAACGCACCGGGCACGCCGTGCGACTTCGTCGGCCCGGCCGACCTCGACACCTGCAACGACGACTACTACACGTGCACGACACTCAACTCGACCGACTGCGCGAACATCGACACCGACGCCGACAACGACAACTACAGCCCCGGATCGTCGACCTGCTCGGGCGACTGTGCCGACGGCGACCTGGCGCGAAGCCCCGCCGCGACCGAGGTCTGCGACTCGCTCGACAACGATTGCGACACGAGCGTGGACGAGGGCTTCGGCGTGGGCAACCCCTGCGACGGCCCCGACACGGATAACTGCAACGAGGGCGTCACGACCTGCACGGGCTGCTCGGACGTGTCGAGCGACAACGTCGAGATCTGCAACGGCCTCGACGACGACTGCGACCTGCCGACGCCGATCGTCGACGAGGGCTTCGACTTCACGAGCCCCTCCACGTGCGGCAACTGCACCACCGTCTGCGCGCTCGGACTGAGCTGCAACGCGGGCTCGTGCGTGACGCCGGACGTGGGCAGCATCATCATCACGGAGGTCATGATCGACCCGACGGTCGTGTTCGACACTGCCGGCGAGTGGTTCGAGGTCTACAACACGGCGAGCTACCCGATCGACCTGCGCACATGGGAGATCAAGGATCTTGGCACCAACACCCACGTGATCACGTACGACACGCCCGTGCTGGTTCCTCCCGGCGGCTACCGCGTGCTCGGCAATCAGCGAAACCCGGCGTTCAATGGGGGCGTCACCGAGATCTACCAGTACTCCGGCATCTTGATGGCGAACACGCCGAGCCCCGGCGCCGACGAGCTGCTCCTGCGCATCGGAGCCACGGTGATCGATCAGGTGGCCGACTGGGTGACGGCCGACGTCTCCGCCGGGCGTTCCCGACAACTGACGGCTACCGCGCTGACGGCCGCCGCGAACGACCTCGACGCGAACTGGTGCTCGTCGTCCACGCTCATGACGAACGGCGTGGACTACGGAACTCCCGGCGCGGCGAACATCACCTGCCCCTGAGCTCCGCGGATCCCCCGTGGATTGACCACGAGTTCTCGCCTGATATCCTCGCGCCCGCTCCCCGACATGTCTATCGCCGAGCTCAGTTCCTGATGCCCACGCGGGTCGCCATGCCGCAGCTCGGCGAGAGCGTCGTCGAGGGCGTCGTTGCGCGCTGGCTGGTCAAAGAAGGCGATTCTGTCGAGCGCGACCAGCCGCTGCTTGAGGTCGAGACCGACAAGGCGACGGTCGAAGTGCCGGCGCCGGCCGCGGGCGTGGTGGCGCGCATCCTCGTGGCCGAGGGTCAGGCCGTCGGCGTGGGCGCGCTGCTGTGCGAGATCGGCGAAGGCGGCGAGGCGACCGCCGCGGACACCCCGTCGGGTGGCCTGAGGCAGGCTCCGAGCCCGGCTTCGACCTCGATCCCACCCGCGAGCCCCGCCCCGGCCCCGGCCTCGGCCTCGGCTCCGGCGCCGAAGCGCGAGGCTCGCTCTTCGCCGGTCGTGCGCAACCTCGCGCGCGAACACGGCGTGGAGCTCGGAAAAATCGACGGCACCGGCGAGGGTGGCCGCGTGACCAAGGACGACGTGATGCGCCAGGTCGAGGCGCGCAAAGCCTCGGCTGCGCCGCCGGCGGCGGCCGCCGCTGCGTCCCCTCCGTCGCCCGCCGCCCTGGCCAAGGCCACCGCGCAGTCGGGCGCCAACGAGGAAGTCATCCCGTGGTCGCGCCGTCGCAAGCTGATTGCCGAGCACATGGTTGCGAGCAAGCGCGTCGCGCCGCACGTCGCGTGCGTGGCCGAGGTCGATCTCGTGCGCGTCGTGCGCCTGCGCGAAGCGCATCGCGACGCGCGCATTTCCTTCACCGCGGCCGTCGCCGCCGCCACCGCCCGCGCGCTGCGCGAGGAGGCGTACCGGCGCCTCAACGCCACCATTCGCGGCGAGTCGACGGTGCTGCTTGGCACCGTGAACCTCGGCATCGCGGTCGACGCCGAGGATGGGCTGCTGGTTCCGGTGATCCGCCACGCGCAGCGCCTCGCCGTCGTCGAGATGGCGCGCGCGATCGAGGATGTGGCGACGCGCGCCCGCGCCAAGAAGATCCTTCCCGACGAGCTTTCGGGCGGCACGTTCACGATCTCGAACCCCGGCCCGCGCGGAAACCTCTACGGAACGGCGATTATCAACCAGCCGCAGGTCGGCATCCTGCGCATGGGCGAGATCGTGAAGCGCGCCGTCGTGATTACGGAAGGCGGCGAGGATCGGATCGCGGTTCGCCCGATGATGTACCTCTGCCTCTCGTACGACCATCGCGTCGTCGACGGCGTGCTCGGCAACGGCTTTCTCCGGCGGGTGAAGGAGATCCTGGAGGAAGCTGATTTCGGGATCGGCTCCTAGTCGGAGGCGCACCGCGTGGGCGGTGTGGGCGCTGCTCTGCGCGGCCGGCGTCGCGACGCGCGTGTGGGCGACGGCGGCCGGTCTCGAAGGGTGGGACGGCGCCGATTTCGCGCTCGCGCTGCGCGAGTACGACCTCGCGAAGCAGCAGCCGCACTTCCCCGGCTATCCGGTGTACGTGGCGCTCGCGCGCGCCGCGCGGGCGACGGTCGCGCGCGACGACGTGGCGGCGCTCGCGCTGCCCGGCGCCCTGGCGGCGGGCGTCGGCGCCGTCGCCGCGCACGCGCTCGGTGGCATCGGAGCGGCGCTGCTCGTGATTCTGGCGCCGGGCCTGTGGCTGCTCGGCGGCAAGGCGCTCTCCGACGGGACCGCGCTCGGCCTGCTGCTGGTCGTCTTCGCGCTCGCGCGAGCGCGGCCCGGCGCGTCAGGCCTGGCGGCGGGGCTGCTGCTCGGCGTGCGCCTCGCGTACCTGCCGGCGCTCGCCGGCTGGCTCTGGCTCGTGCGCGCGCGATGGCGCCGCGCGCTCGGCGGCCTTGCTCTCGGCGCGGCGCTCTGGCTGGCGCCGCTCGCGACGATCGTCGGGCCGGTCGAGCTGGCGCGGATCGGCCTTCACTTCACGTCCGGTCACTTCGAGCGCTGGGGCGGCGCCGTCGGCTACGGCTCGCTCGGCGCGCGCGCGGCGGCGCACGGCTGGTCGCTCGGGACCTGGCACCTCGGCATGGGCCTCTCGCCGGCGCGGCTGGTCGCAAGCGTCGCGCTGATCGTCGCGATTGGCCTGGCGCTTCGCCGCCGCGATCCGCGCTCGCGCGCCGCGCTCGCCTGCGCCGCGCCCTACGCGCTGTGGGCGCTGCTCGCGCAGAACCCCGATCGTCCGCGTCACATGGCGCCGCTCGCCGCCGCCGTCGCCGTCGCCGCCGGCCCGACCATCGTACCCGCGCTGGTCGCGGCGTCGGCGATGGCGGTTGTCGCCCTGCCGCTGGTGCGCGAACAGCGCAAAGCAAAGTCGCCCGACGCCGCGCTCGCGCGCTTCGTCGCCGCGCGCTACCCGCTCCGCACGCGCGTCTACGGTTGGGAGGAGGTGCGGCTGTTCGCTGTGTACGGCCCGCGCATCGAAGCGCGCCGCGCGTACTCACTGGACGAGATCACGCCGGGCGACGGTGTTGTGCTTTTCACGTCGAGCCTGCGCGACAAGCGCCGCGACCGGCACTGCTTCGAGCCCGTAGCGACGTTCCGCGGCAGCGCCGCCGTCTTCCACCCGCACGAGAGCCTGACACTGTTTCGCTACTGCGGGCTGCGTTAGTGGGCGCGGGCGAAACACCTCATGGCCCCGCGGAATCGAGGCTCTTTTGCCGGCGGACAGCACGAAGCATATAATGATGACTTGCGGCTCGAATTCGCTCCCCCTCTTCGAGGCCTGCCGGTCCTCCTCGTTGGTTTTTGCCGCCGCGTTGTCCGTGCGCGGGTCGCGTTTTAGCGCCATGTCACGTGTCGACGACTGGGCAGCCCTTCTCGCGCGCTTCGCGCCGGCGCCACGCGCGCTGATCGAGCCGCGAGGGCTGGCGCGCAGAACCGACTTGAAGTTCGTGCTGCCGCTGTCGTCGGCGGCCGAGCTCTCGTCTTCCCTCACGGATCACTATGCCGTGCTCAGGGCGGGCGACGTGGTGGTCGCAACGTACCGCACGCTTTACTTCGATACGGCCCGTCTCGACTTCTATCACGCGCATCGTCGCGGCCGCCGCCTCCGCCACAAGGTGCGAATTCGACACTACCCCGACCGACAGGTCAGTTTTCTGGAGGTCAAAACACGGATCAACGAGATGCAAGCGTCCAAAGCGCGCCGAAAGCGTCCGTATGGCGACAGCGAGCTCGGCCCGGACGACATTGCCTTCATCCAGGAACGCACCGGAGACCATGAGCAGCTCTTGCCGCAAATCTGGACCGAGTTCCATCGAGTCACGCTGCTCGGTTTCCACACCGCCGAGCGCGTGACCATCGACTTCGACCTGCGCATGGAGATGGGATCGCGAGCTGAATCCTTGCCAAACGTCGCGATCGTCGAAGTCAAACAGTGGCCGTTTTCCCGAACCACGCCCATTTTGTCGGCATTGCGAAGCGCTGGATTCCGGGCGGGGTGGTCGAGCAAGTACTGCGCCGGAATCGCCTTCACGCATTCCGACGTGCGCCGAAATCGGCTGCTGCCAGGCCTTCGTACGCTGAGAGCGATGGCCGCGTGAGCGAGATTAGCGAGATTCTCGGCGTAGGGGCGATCGTCGACTGGCCCGATCTCGCCAAGCTGATATCGCGCCTCGCGCTGAATCTGGCCGCGGCCACAGTCGTCATCCGACTGGTCTACTTCCGACTGTACAAGAGCCGCGAGTACGTCTTCACCTACTATCTTTTCAACGTCATCACGTTATTTCTGTGCCTTCTGCTGCGCAAGGTTCCCGCCGAGCTTGGCTTTGCGCTGGCGCTGTTCGGGGTGTTCGGGATCCTGCGCTACCGCACCGAACAGATTCGAAACCGCGACCTCACGTATCTCTTCATCGTGATCGGCCTCGGCATCGTCAACGGCGTCGCGAACAAGAAGGTCAGCGCGGTGGAGCTCCTGCTCGTCAACGCCGTCATCGTCACGATGACGATGGTGCTCGAGTTGGCGCCTTTGCGAGGCGAGAGGGAATCGTCGACCCCCATGCTGTACGATCGTCTCGAGTACCTGCAGCCGGGCCGTGAAGCGCAGTTGCTCGCCGACATCTCGGCCCGGACGGGCCTGGCGGTCAAACGCGTTCAGGTGCAGAAGATCGACATGCTTCGCGACGCGGCCGAAGTCACGATCTACTACCGCCCGTCTCCCCCCTGATTGCGATACGCGGTGATCGCCGCGGCGTAGACGTCCTTGACCGGCACACCGGCCGCGCGCGCGGCCGCTCGGCACGACTCGTACTCGGGCGCCGCGTTGAGCA
>JBBTFH010000049.1:0-8494 GCA_038041915.1 Myxococcota bacterium | reverse complement strand
CCGGCCGCGCGCGCGGCCGCTCGGCACGACTCGTACTCGGGCGCCGCGTTGAGCACGCGCCCGCCATCGCTCGCGAGCTTCACGTCGACCTCGCCGTACGGCGTGCTCACGCGCACCACGCGACGATCGAGCGTGCGGCGCGCGACGCTCCAGAAGCGCAGGCCGATGGTCGTCGACTCGCGCAGCAGCGCCGCGGAAACCGCCTCGCGCTCGCCCTCACCGCACAGCGCCCGCACTTCGATCGCCGGCCGGCCCTTCTTCATGGTGATGGGCGCGAGCCACGCGTCGCGCGCGCCAGCCGCGAACAGCGCGTCCAGCAAGGGCTCGCACAGCTCCGGGTTCATGTCGTCCACGTTGGCCTCGATCAGCACCATCACCTCGGCGGCTTCCGGCGAGGCGTAGACGATCGCGCGCAGCACGTTCGGGCGATCCGGCGGATCGCGATCGCCGGCGCCGTAGCCAATAGCGAGCGGCCGGCCCTCGGGCGGCGGCCCGAAAGCCTGGGCGCTCGCCGCGACGATCGCCGCGCCGGTCGGCGTGCACAGCTCCATCTCGGCGCCGCCGTCTTCGGTGGGGATGCCGCGCAGGATCTCGAGCGCCGCCGGCGACGGGACGGGAAAGCGTCCGTGCGCGCCGTGCGTGAAGCCGTGACCGAGCGGCACCCTGCGCGACGTCACGCGCGAAGGAGCGAGCCATGCCAGCGCCGCCGCCGTGCCGACGACGTCGACGATCGAGTCGATGGCGCCGACCTCGTGCAGGTGCACGTCGTCCTCGGCAACGCCGTGGATGCGCGCCTCGGCGCGAACGACGCGCTCGAAGATCGCCAGCGCGCGCCGCCGAACGTCGGGCTCGAGCGCCTCCAGCCAGCCGCGAATCTCCCGCCACGCGATGTGCCCGTGTTCGTGCCCATGCTCGTGCCCATGCTCGTGCTCGACCGTCACCTTCACGTCGATCGCCAGAATCCCGCAGCGCATCCCGCGCCCGACCGCGAGCCGGTACCCGGCTATAGGCATCCTCGCCAGCGACGCGCGGACGGCGTCCTCGGGCACGCCCGCGTCGAGCAGCGCACCGAGCGCCATGTCGCCCGCGATGCCGGAGAAGCAGTCGAGGTAGAGGTGGCCGCCGCGGATTTCGAGGCGCTCGCTCACGAAACGCCGTCGCGCCGGTTGATGAGCGACGCGGAGAACGCCGCGCCGAAGCCGTTGTCGATGTTGACCACCGAGACGCCGGCCGCGCAGGAGTTCAGCATCCCGAGCAGCGCCGCGATGCCGCCAAAGCTCGCGCCGTAGCCGACGCTCGTCGGCACCGCGATGATCGGCCGGCCGATGAGTCCCCCGACCACGCTTGCGAGCGCGCCCTCCATGCCGGCCACGACCACGACGACCGTCGCCTGCGCCAGCATCTCGCGCTTCGCGAGCACGCGGTGGATGCCGGCCACGCCGACGTCGTAGGCGCGCTCGACGCGGTTGCCCATCATGTGCGCCGTCAGCGCCGCCTCCTCGGCCACGCTGCCGTCGCTCGTGCCGGCGGAGACAATCGCTATGGCGCCGCGGCCGCGGTCCTCCCATGCTCGCCGCTCCAGCACGAGGCAGCGCGCCGGGGCCTCGTAGCGCAGCTCCGGAAGGCTCGCGCGCACGTCGGCCGCGAGCGCCGCGTCGACGCGCGTGACCAGGATGTTGCCGCCGCCGCGCAAAAGCTCGCGCGCGATGCCGGCTATTTGCTCCGCGCTCTTGCCCTGCCCCAGCACCACCTCCGGGAAGCCCTGCCGGAGCGCGCGGTGGTGATCGACCGTCGCGTAGCCGAGCTCCTGGAACGGCAGCGACCGGAGCGCCTCGACCGCGTCGTCCGTCGAGATGCGCCCTGCGCGCAACTCGTCGAGCAGCGCGCGAAGCTTGTCCGGATCCACCGGCGGAGACTACCGCATCGCCCGCGCGATCGTCACCGCCGCGGCACCTCGACGCGCACCTCCGCGACCGAGCGATCGGTCGAGACCTCGACGACGAAGGTGGCGGCGGAATGGGTGAAGCGATCGCCGGCGCGCGGAATCCGCTTCAGATGGTGGAGCACGAAGCCGGCCACGGTCTCGTAGTCCTCGGACTCGACCAGCCCGAGGCGCAGCTCGTGGTTGAGCTGGGCTATTGGCGTGCTCCCCAGCACGCGCCACGCTCCCGGTCCCTCGCGGCGAATGAGCGGCGGCGCGGCGTCGTACTCGTCTTCGATCTCGCCGACCACCAGCTCGAGGATGTCCTCGATCGTCACCACGCCGACCGCGCCGCCGTACTCGTTGACGACGATGGCCATGCCCTGCCGCTCGCGCTGCAGGCGCTGCAGGCACTCGGCGGCGGGCTGGCTCTCGGGCACGAAGATGGGTGGGCGTGCCACGTCGGCCAGAACGCGCGCCTCGGGGGACGCGCGCAGCAGATCGAACGCGTGCACCACACCCTCCACCTGATCGACGCGCTCGCGATAGATCGGCACCCGCGTGTAGCGCTTCTCGACGATCTCGAGCGTGGCCTCGTCGAGCGTGGCGCCCACCGGCAGCGCGCACACCTCCGACAGCGGCAGCATCACGGTTGCGACGGTTTTTTCCGAGAACTCGAAGATGCGCGTGATCATGCGCTTCTCGACGTCGGTGATGGCGTCGGCCGTCGCCACCGGCTCACCTTTCGCTTCGAGGCGCAGCAGCAGGCGCAGCTCCTCGCGCGTCATGAAGGGCCGCCGCTCGTGGATACCGAACACGCGCAGGATGGCGTCGCTCAGCCGCGAGGCCAGCGCGACCAGCGGCGCGAAGGCCGCGAAGAAGCCCCACAGCAGGTAGATCGCGCGCGGCGCGATGGCGTCGGCGTGCGCCTGGAAGATGCTCTTCGGGACAATCTCTCCGATGATCAGGACGAGCGGAGTCATGATCGCGATCGAGACCAGCTCGGCGTGCTCCGGCGCCGTGAGCAGCAGCGCCAGCGTCACGGACGTGGTCGACACGACGATGCAGATGTTGGTGCCGATGAGGCTGGTGGCGATCAGATCCTGCGGGCGGTCGAGGAAGCGCCCGATCAGCCAGCCGCGCCTTCCTCCCTCCTCGGCGCGCGATTTGAGGCGGATGCGGTCGGCGGCGAGCAGCGCGAGCTCGGAGCCCGAGAAGAACGCCTCCAGCAGCAGGCAGACCGCGACGATGACGATCACCGCCGTCATGACGCCTTGGGCTCCTCTCCCTCGATCCCGGGATCTCCGCCCGCGACCTCCCGTTCCTTCTCATCGACGATCTCGCCGAACAGCTCCTCGAGCACGTCCTCGAGCGTGATCAGGCCGATCATCCGGCCGTACTCGTCGACGACGATCGCCAGGTGCACCTTGCGTTTTCGGAAGTCGCGGAGCAGCGCCTCGCAGCGCGCCTGCCGCGGCACGAAGAACGGCTCGTGCAACATCTCGCGCACGCGACGCTCGCCGGGCAGGTTACGCGCGACGGCCAGCAGATCCTTCGTGTGCAGGATGCCGATGACGCGCTCGCGGCTGCCCTCGTAGACGGGGATGCGTGAGTAGATGCTGCCCCGGACCTCCTCGATGATCCGTGTGACCGGCAGGTTCACGGAGACGGCGAAGACCTTCTCGATGGGCATCATGAGCTGCGCCACGGTGCGCTCGCCGAGCTCGAGGACGCGGTGGATGAGCTGCCGCTCGCGCGGATCGATCTGCCCCTCGTGCCTGGCCACGTCCACCAGCGTCCGGAACTCGCCTTCGCCGACGTCGCCGGGCGGCGCCGCGCTCGTGACGCGTCGCCCGACCAGGCGCACCGTCGCGTCGGCGATCGTCTCGACGATGATGCGCAGCGGCGCCAGCAGCCGCGCCAGCGCCTCGAGCACGGGCGCGGCCCGCACCGCCCAGCCGACCGTCACCTGTTGCGCGATGTTCTTGGGCGTGATCTCCCCGAACAGGAGGATGGCCGGCACGGTGATCGCCGTCGCGATCAGCACCACCGCCACCTCGCCGAGCGGGTGGGCGTAGCGATCGACGACGGCCGCGACCAGCGCGGTACCTGTGATGTTGACCAGCTCGTTGCCGATGAAGATGGTCGCGATCAGCCGCCGCGGCCGGGCGAGAAGTCGCTCGACCAGACCGAGCCGCGAGTGCCCGTCCTGGCGCAGCTTGGCGAGGTGCACCCGCCCGAGCGAGAAGAGCGCGGTCTCGCTGCCGGCGAAGAACGCCGAGCAGGCAAGGCAGCTCACGAACAGGATGATGCGCAGCGCGATGTCGGCTTCCATGCTCCGCTCTAACCGGCCGCCGGCAGCAGGACGTGGAAGGTGCTGCCCCCGCCCGCCTCGCTCTCCACGCGCACGCTGCCGCGGTGCGCCTCCACGAAGGCCTTGACGACCGCGAGGCCGAGGCCGGTGCCGCCGAACGCGCGCGTGGAGGAGCCGTCAGCCTGGAAGAACGCCTCGAAGATGCGACTTTGCAGATCGGCCGCCACGCCGACGCCGTTGTCGCGAACCCAGAGGCGTACGCCCGCGCCGCGGCCGTCCGACGGGCACCCGGGCGCGGCGCCGACGGCCACCTCGCCGCCGTCGGGCGTGAACTTGATGGCGTTGCCGAGAAGATGCAGCAGCACCTGGCGCAGCTTCTCGCGGTCGGCCTGGGTCAGAATCGCGATCGGCGCCGTCTCGATGCGCAGCGTCAGCCGCTTGCGCGCGGCGCGCGCGCGCACGGTCGCGGCGCAGAGCTCGACCAACGCGGCGACGTCGACCGTCTCGACCTCCAGCGCGATCCCGCCGGCGTCGACACGCGAGAGCTCGAGCAGCGCGTTGATGGTTTCGAGCAACTGCTCGCCCTTCTCCAGGATCACGTGGACGTACTCCCGCTGGCCCTCGCCGAGCGGCCCCGCCAGCCCTTCGAGCAGCATCTCCGAATAACCGATGACGGAGGTCAGCGGCGTGCGAAGCTCGTGCGACACGCGGGCGAGAAGTCCCGACTTGAGCCTTTCGGCCTCACGTACGCGCGCGACCAGGTCGGCGAGGTCCACCCCGTAGGGCTCGGTGTCCTCTTCGGCCAACGCGCCCATTGTAGCCTGGCCCGTTGCCGCCTCACAGCGAGGTCCTGAACGGGATCGGGATGAAGATCAGCAGGAACACGACGAGCACGAAGATACACAGACGCCGCCGGCCGGCGCTGAGCGGCTCCTCGCCGGCCGGCGGGTGCCACACGCCGCCGCCGAGACGGCGCATGACCGTGAGCATCAGCGCCCAGACGAACCAGTTCATCGACGCCTGCAGCCCGTACGCCCACGGCGCATCGGCGTCGGCGGCGCGCGCCTCGCGCGCGACGTAGAGCAGCACGCCCAAGCCGAGCGGCACCAGCGCGCGGTGCAAGAGCCGCGACGCGCGATCGTGCTCGGCGCCGAACCAGCCGTATGCGATGTGCCCGCCATCGAGCTGGCCGATGGGGATCAGGTTGATCATCGTGACCAACAGGCCGACCCAACCGCCGAAGGCTATTTCGCCGATGAACACGTCGCGACCGCCGCCGGGCAGCGCCTCGCCGAAGATCGCGAACTTGAGGCCGAAGTAGAGCAGCGAGTTTCCCTCGACCCAGCCGCCGGGACGGATCGGCCCGACGTCGCTCTGCGCGAGACCGAAGGCCAGGATCGGGATCGCCATGGCGAGTCCGGCGAGCGGCCCGGCGGCGCCGATGTCGACCAGCGCGTCGCGCGAGCGTACCAGCGGCATGCGAATGATCGCGCCGAGCGTGCCGATGGGCCCGAACGGCAGCGGGATGAAGAACGGCAGGCTGGCCGCCACGCCGCGCCGGCGCGCGACCACGAAGTGGCCCATCTCGTGCGCAACGAGGATCGACAGCAGCGCCGCCGCGAAGCGCAACCCGCGCCCGAGATCGAAGCCGGCGCCCCCGCCTTCCAGCGCGACCTGCCCTCCCGCGAGGGTCGTCGTCACGCAGGTCGCGAGAAACAGTCCGCCGTGGACGGCCAGCGTGCGCAGGCGCGGTGACAATTACTTGAGGGGGTCTTCGAAGTCGTCGAGCACGCCGCCGCCCGACGAGCCCCCGCCCCCGCCACCGCCGCCCGAGCCCGCGGCGCCGTCGACCTGCGCGTACATCATCTCGGCGATGCGGTGGGCGGAGCCCTCGAGGCGATGGAACGCGGCGCTGAGCACGTTACCGTCACCCGAACCGAGCGCGCGGCGGCAGTGCGCCAGATCGCCCTCGATCTCCGCCCGGTCCTTGGCTGAGATCATCTCGGCGTACTCGGCCAGCGCCCGCTCGGTCGTGTACACGAGCGTCTCGGCGGCGTTGCGCTGCATCTCCACGTCGTGCCGCGCGCGGTCCTCGTCCTGCTTGGCCTCGGCCTCGGCGACGATGCGGGCGATATCCTCTTCCGAGAGGCCGCTCGACGCCTTGACGTGCACGTCCTGCTCCTTGCCGGTGCCGAGATCGCGCGCGTGCACCTTCACCACGCCGTCGGCGTCGATCTCGAAGGTCACCTCGATCTGCGGCACGCCGCGCGGCGCCGGCGGGATGCCGACGAGTTGGAAATTCGCCAGCGACTTGCAGCCGGACACCATGCCGCGCTCGCCCTGCAAGACGTGCACGTTGACGAACGGTTGGTTGTCGTTCGCGGTCGTGAAGGTCTCGCTGCGGCGCACCGGCACCGTCGTGTTGCGCGGGATGATGCGCGTGAAGATGCCGCCGGCCGTCTCGACGCCGAGCGAGAGCGGCGTGACGTCGAGCAGCAGCACCTCTTTCATCTGGCCCTTGAGGATGCCCGCCTGGATCGCGGCGCCTATGGCGACCGCCTCGTCGGGGTTGACCTTCTTCGACGGCTCGCGTCCGAAGAACTGGCCGGCCACCTGGTGGATAAGCGGCATGCGCGTCTGCCCGCCGACGAGGATCACCTGCTGGATGTCCTTGGGCTGAAGCTTCGCGTCGGCGAGGGCGGCGCGCACCGGCACGAGCGTGTTCTGGACCAGCTCCTCGGTCAGTTCCTCGAGCTCGCCGCGCGTGAAGTGCTGGTTCAGGTGCTTGGGCCCGCCCGCGTCGGCGAAGATGAACGGCAGGTTGATGTCGGTCTCAACGGTGGAGGAGAGCTCGTGCTTGGCTTTTTCCGCCGCCTCGCGCATGCGCTGCAGCGCCATCTTGTCCTTGCGCAGATTGGCGCCGCCGTTGTCCTCGGAGAAGCGCGTGCACAGGAAGTCGACGATACGGCGGTCGAAGTCCTCGCCGCCGAGGAACGTGTCGCCGTGGGTCGCGCGCACCTCGAACAGCCCCGCGCGCAGCTCGAGGATCGAGATGTCGAACGTGCCGCCGCCGAGATCGTAGACGGCGACCAGCTCGGTCTTCTCCTGATCGAGCCCGTACGCGAGCGCGGCGGCGGTCGGCTCGTTGATGATGCGGAGCACCTCGAGGCCGGCGATGCGCCCCGCGTCCTTGGTCGCCTGCCGCTGCGCGTCGTCGAAGTAGGCCGGGACGGTGATCACCGCCTCGACGACCTCCTCGCCGAGAAAATCCTCGGCGGACTTCTTCATCTTGGCGAGCACCATCGCCGAGATCTCCGGCGGGCTGTAGTCATGGCCGCGGATGCGCATGCGGACGTCGCCGTTGGCGGCGCGCACGATCGAGAAGGCCGCGTTCTGCTTGGTGCGCTGCACCTGCGGGTCGTCGAACTTGCGCCCCATCAGCCTTTTCACCGCGTGGATCGTGTTCTCCGCGTTCGTGATCGCCTGGCGCTTCGCCACTTGCCCGACCAGGCGGTCGCCCGATTCGGTGAAGGCGACGATCGACGGCGTGGTCCGCGCGCCCTCGGCGTTCGGGATGACCACCGGCTCCTGCCCGTCGAGGAACGCGGCGCACGAGTTGGTGGTTCCGAGGTCGATTCCGATGACCTTGCTCATTCAGGTTCTCCCTCGTCACGAGTCGAGTCGCCAGGCTCCCCCGTCGGTTGCGGCGTGTCGGAATCGGCCGCCTGGGGCGCCGCGGCGCGCGCGACCACCACCATCGCCGGCCGCACGACGCGGGCGCCGTGGCGATAGCCGCGCTGGAACTCGCGCACGATCGTGCCCGGTGGCGTCGCGTCGGTCTCCTCCTGCGAAAGCGCCTCGTGACGCTCGGGATCGAAGGCCAAGCCGACCGAGTCGTAGGGCCGGATGTCGAAGCGCTCGAGCGCCTGGAGAAGCTGGCGCTGCACCATGCGCACGCCCTCGAGCAGCGGGCCGTCGGCTTCGCCGGCGTGCGCGAGCGCGCGTTCAAGATTATCGGCGACGGGCAACACCTCGCGCAGCACTTCCTCACGCCCGCGCTCGACCGCCTCCGTCACGTCGCGTCGCGCGCGCTTGCGGAAGTTGTCGAGGTCGGCCGCGGTGCGCAGGAGGCGATCCCATGTCTCCTTCTTCTCGGCCTCGAGCGCGGCCAACCGCTCCTCGAACGCCGGCTCGGCAGCCGCTTCCGCGGTCGCGAGCGGCTCGACCTTCCCCGAGACAGGCGCGCCTTCGGAGGCCAT
>JBBTFH010000048.1:0-21081 GCA_038041915.1 Myxococcota bacterium | reverse complement strand
CGCTACGTGCGTGCGCGCAGGATCGCTTGCACGGCGGTGGAGGTGTCGGCGCGCATGACCTCGGCGACCAGCTCCTTGGCCTCGCTCGCGCGCCAGGCGCGCAACACCCGCTTGACGCGCGGGATCGCCGCCGCGTTCATCGACAGCTCGTCGACGTCCATGCCGAGCAGCAGCAGCGCGAGCAGCGGATCGCCCGCGACCTCGCCGCAGACGCAGACGGGCTTGCCGGCGGCGTGACCGGCCTCGACGACCGATCGCAGCATCCGCAGGATCGCCGGGTGCAGCGGATCGTAGAGGTAGCTCACCTGCTCGCTGGCGCGGTCGACGGCGAGCGAGAACTGGATGAGGTCGTTGGTGCCGATGCTGAGGAAGTCGCACTCGCGCGCGATCAGGTCGGCGATGATCGCGGCGCTCGGCATCTCGATCATCACGCCGAGCCGAACCTCGGCGACGGCCTGACCCTCGCGAGCGAGCGATTCGCGAGCCTCGTCGAGCACGGCGCGGGCGGCGCGCAGCTCCTCGATGCCCGAGATCATCGGGAAGAGGATCTGCATCGGCCCGAGCGGCGATGCGCGCAAGAGGCCGCGGAGCTGCGTGCGCAGGAGCGCCGGCTCGCGTAGACACAACCGCATCGAGCGCAGCCCGAGCGCGGGATTTTTCTGCGGGCCGACGTCGAAAGTCAGCGCGACCTTGTCGGCGCCGAGGTCGAAGGTGCGGAAGGTCGCCGGACGGCCCGCCAGCCGCTCGATCGCCGCCGCGGCATGGAAGAGGTGCTCATCCTCGGTCGGCAGGTCGGGGCGATTCATGAAGAGGAACTCGGTGCGGAACAGGCCGATGCCCTCGGCGCCGTGCGCCAACGCCGATCCCATCTCCTCGGGAAGCTCGATGTTGGCGTACAGCGTCATGCGCCGCCCATCGAGCGTCTGCGCCGGGAGGTGTCGCTCGGCGAGCAGAGCGAGCGAAGCGAGCGCGTCGCGCCGGCGCCGCGTCTCGTACTCGGCGAGCAGCCGCGGCGGCGGGTCGAGGATTACCTCGCCGGTCGTGCCGTCGACGACGACGACGTCGCCGATCCCGACGATCTCGCTCAGCCGATCGAGACCGACGATGGCGGGCACCTGTAGCGAGCGCGCCATGATCGCCGTGTGCGAGGCGATACCGCCGGCGTCGGTGGCGAAGGCGACGGCGCCGGTGCGCCAGAGCAACGCCGCGTCGGCCGGGCTGATGTCGTGCGCGACGATGACACATCCGGGCGGGATGGTCGTGGTCTCGGCACGCCCGAGCAGGTTGCGCAGGATGCGGTCGCTGACGAACTCGACGTCGGTGAGCCGCCCGCGGAAGTACTCGTCGGCGATCTCGTCGAAGACGACCTTGAGGTCCTCGACGGCGCGGCGCACCGCCCACTCGGCGTTGATCTGCTCGAGCGCGATCTTGCGCTCGGCCGCTTCGAGGATGCGGTCGTCGTGGAGGATCAACTGATAGGCGTCGAGGATGCCGTGGTGCTCGTCGCCGTCGCGCGCCTCGAGCTTGGCCTTGATGCGCTCGAGCTGCTGGTCGGCCTCGTAGACGGCGGCGCGCAAGCGCTCGATCTCGCGCGGGACCAGCTCGGAGCTGATGTGCTGCTGAGGCGTGGTGAGGCGTCTTCGATCGACCAGATAGGCCGGCCCGTAGGCGACCCCCGGCGAAGCCGCTATGCCGCGAAAACGCTGCATCTGTCCGCCCTGGGCGAGCTCACGCTCTAGGACCTCTCGCCGAAGAGCCCGTCGACAAGGATGCGAATCGCATCGATCGCCTCCTGCGCGTCCTCGCCCCGCGCGCGCACGGTGATGGTCGTTCCCTGTGCGGCGGCGAGCGTGAGGACGTCCACGATGCTCTTTCCGTTGACGGCGGCCCCGTCTCGTTCGAGCTGGATCTCCGCCCGAAAGCGGTTGGCCGTCTGAACCAGCTTGGTCGCCGCGCGCGCATGGAGACCAAGCCGGTTGCGGATGGTGAGCGTCTCGCACGCATTCATGACGGGCTCTACTCCCTCCCCAGATCGCGGTGCCGCACGCGCGCCTGACAGCGCGGGGTCAGTCGCCGCGCGATCTCCTCGGCGACGACGACCGAGCGATGGCGACCGCCGGTGCAGCCGATGCCGACGGTGAGATACACCTTGCCCTCGCGCTCGTAGCGCGGGAGCAGGTAGTCGAGCAGCGCCTGGGTGCGTTCGAGCAGACCCTCGGCATCGTCGCTCTCGAGAACGTGGGCGCGCACCCTCTCGTCGCGCCCGTCGAGCGCGCGCAACTCCTCGGCGAAGTAGGGGTTGCGCAGCAGGCGCACGTCGAGCACGAGGTCGGCGTCGGCCGGCAGCCCGAACTTGTAGCCGAACGAGACGATGGCAATGGCGAGGCCGCGAACGGAGCGGCCGAAGGCGTCCTGCACCGCGCGTTTGAGGTCGTGCGGCGTGAGCGTGGTCGTGTCGATGACCGCGTCGGCCTCCTCACGCAGCCCGCGCAGAAAGCCGCGCTCGCGCTCGATGGCGGCGAAGAGATCCTCGTCGGCCAGCGGATGGCGCCGCCGCGTCTCGGAGAAGCGCCGCACCAGCGCCTCGTCCCGCGCATCGAGGAAGACCATGCGCAGGTCGTGACCCGCGTCGCGCAGGCGGCGGAACGCCTCGCGGAAGCCCTGCAGGAACTCTCCTCCGCGCGCGTCGACGACCAGCGCCACGCGCTCGACCTCGCCGGCGGCCGCGCAGAGATCGACGAAGCGATCGAGCAATGGCAGCGGCAGGTTGTCGACGCAGAAGAAGCCGAGATCCTCGAGCGCATGCAGCGCCGTGCTCTTGCCCGCGCCCGAGAGCCCGGAGACGATGACGATGGGCACCGACTTCATGACGCCCATCTCATTCGACGTCGTCACAGCTTCCCGTCTTCCTCGAGGAGCATCCGGTACATCTGGGCCGCGTCGCTCGCCTCGAGCAAGCGGTGGCGGAAGCCGGCGTCCTTGACGAGGCGCGAGATGCGCGCGAGCGCCTTGAGATGGAGCCCCGTCGAGCTCTCGGGCGCGATGAGCGCGAAGAAGAGGTGTGCCGCGCGGCCGTCGACCGAGTCGAAGGGTACGCCGGGGCGCGACCGCGCGAGCGCCGCGCACAGCCCCGGCGCGCCCGCGAGCTTGCCGTGGGGGATCGCCACGCCGTCACCGATTCCCGTCGACGCGAGCTTCTCGCGATCGAGCAGCACGCCGAGCGCCGCCTTCGCGTCGACGCCGTGTCGGCGCGCCATGCTCTCGGCCAGCTCGGCGAGCGCCGAGAGCTTCTCCGTTCCCCTCATCTCGGGGACGATGTCCTCCGCCTGGAGGAAGTCGACGATCCGCATGATTGACCTCTAAGCGTCGGGGGGACTGCCCCTGACGCGATCTCTCGCACGCTCCTCCGGGCGGGCTGGGGCAGCTTCGATCAGCCCGTAGTTCCCGTCGCGGCGGCGGTAGACCACGTTGATGTCATGCGACATCGAGTTCTGGAAGACCAGGAAGTCGTTCTCGAGCAGGTTCATCTGCATGACCGCTTCATCGACGGTCATCGCCTTCGCGGAAAACTCCGAGCGCTTGACGACGCGCGGCTTGGGCGGCGCGCCCGCCTCGGTGGGCGCCGTCGGCGGACCGGTTTCCACGCTCTCGGCGGCAACCACCTGGTGGCGCAACGAGAACGACGGGCTCGCCGCCGGCTTATGGCTGCGGATCTTGTCCTTGTACTTGCGCACTTGCCGTTCGATCTTCGCCATGACGAGATCGATCGACGAGTACATGTCCTCGGTGGCCTCGCGGCTTTTCAGCACGATGCCGTTGTGAAGCGTGATGTTGACGTCGACCTGGTGCAGGTGCCGCTCGGTCCCGAGGACGACGTGCGCCTGGATTGGATCGGGGAAGTACTTCTTGATCTTGCCGAGCTTGTCGAGGGCGTAGTCCTTGAGAGGCTCGGAAGGCTCCATGTGCCTGAACGTGACGGAGAAGTGCATCTCGCGGTCTCCTCCTCCGGGCGCGGCCGAAAAGCGAGCTCAGAAGGGCTGGCGCCGCTTCGAAGAGCTCAAGATTCCTAGCTGCTCCCGGTATTTGGCGACGGTACGTCGCGCGATCTCGATTTGCTGCTCGCGCAGCAGCTCCACGATGCGCTGATCGCTGTAGGGGTGCTTGTGGTCCTCCTTCTCGACGAGCTGGCGGATCTTGTCCTTGACGCTTTCGGACGCGATCTCGTCCCCGTCGGTGCGGTTGAGCCCCGAGTTGAAGAAGTACTTGAGCTCGAAGATGCCCTGCGGCGTGTGGACGTACTTGCTGGTCGTGACGCGGCTGATGGTCGATTCGTGCATGCTGATGTCCTCGGCGACGTCGCGGAGGATGAGCGGTCGAAGGGCCCCGATGCCCTTGTCGAGGAACTCGCGCTGGAACTTGATGATGCTCTCGGTGACGCGAACGATCGTACGCTGCCGCTGCTGGATCGAGCGGATGAGCCACTGCGCCGAGCGCAGCTTCTGCTGGATGTACTCCTTGGCCTTGGGCGAGTCGGCCATCGCGGCGCGGTAGAAGCTCGAGATCTTGAGCTTCGGCATGCCATCGTCGTTGGGCACGACGAAGTACTTCTCGCCCACCTTGTGCACGTAGACGTCGGGCGTGATGTAGATCGGCTCCTCGTCGGTGTAGAGCCTTCCCGGGCGCGGATCGAACGCGGAGATCACCTTGGCCGCCTCGTTGATCTCGTCGAGCGGCTGGTGCAGATCCTTGGCGATCGCCTGGTAGTTCTTCTTTTCGAGATTGGGCAGGTGGCGCTCGATCATCTGCACGACCAGGTCGTCGTCGGCCTCGACGTAGCGCGCCTGGATGAGCAGGCACTCGCCGAGGGTGCGCGCCGCGACGCCGACCGGATCGAACGCCTGCACCTTGGTGAGCACGCCCTCGGCGATCTCGACCGGCACGCCCGCGTCGGCCGCGAGCGCGTCGAGCGGCTCGATGAGGTAGCCGTCGGTGTTGAGGTTGCCGATGATCAGCATCCCGATCGCCTCTTCGGTCGCGGACATGCGGCTCAGCTTGAGCTGCCAGACGAGGTGGTCGACCAGCGACGGGCGGCGCGTGAGCGTCGACTCGATCGACGGCATTTCCTCGCCGCTCGGGCGGTTCGAAGGAAGCGGCGGCGCCATGGAGTATTTCTCGAGATAATTTTCCCAGTCGATCTCCTGGACCGCACGCTCGTCGCCGCTCACCGGCTTCTCGGTGCGATCGTCGGTCTCGCCGGGAGGCGGCTCCTCGGAGGCCTGCGCTTGCGCCTCGCCGTCGGCCTTGTCCTCGGCGGTCTGCGCGGCCTCGGTGATGTCCTCGAGCAAGGGGTTCTCGGTGAGCTCCTGGCGCACCGTGTCGACCAGCTCCATGCGCGACAACTGCAGGAGCTTGATCGCCTGCTGCAGCTGCGGGGTCATGACCAGCTGCTGCGAGAGGCGGAGCTGCTGCTTGATCTCCATGGCCATCAGGACTGCGCGCGACCGTCGCGCAGCGTCAATGCGCGGTCGCAGAGCCCCGGCGGGGCGTCGGGGGCGGCGAAGAGCACGGCGGCGCCGGCGCGGGCGACGGCGCGCAGGCGGTCGGCGACGCGGTGGGACTCGGCCGCGTCGAGACCCGCGAGCGGCTCGTCGCAAAGCAGCCAGCGAGGGCGGCGGCAGAGCACCCGGGCGACTTCGAGGCGGCGGCGCTCGCCGAGGCTCAGGCGGTCGGCGCGGCGAGCCGCCAGCGCCGTGAGGCCCATGCGCGCGATCTCTTCGTCGGCGCGCCGGTCGACCTCGGCCGCGTCGGCGCCGGGCGTGATCTCGATCACGGCGCGGAGGTTGTCGCGCACCGAGAGCCCGCGAAAGGCCGACGGCTGCTGATCGAGGTGGCCGAGGCCGAGGCGCGCCCGGCGCTCGGGAGGCCAAGCGCTGACGTCCGAGCCGCCCAGGGTGACGGTGCCCGAGCACGGGTGGAGCCCTGCGAGCGCGCGCACGAGGGTGGTCTTTCCCGACCCGTTGGCTCCGACGAGACCGACGATTTCACCCGCGTTTACCTGTAGCGACGTCCCAGTCAGAACCGGGAGCTGGCGATGCCGCGCCTGAAGTGAAAGCGCTTCGATCATGCTTTTCACTAACCCAAACTATATATCACCTGGACTCGTTCAAGCAATCGGTCCCGTGGCCGGCGCGGATGGTACGGCGATTGCATCCCAGCGCCGGTGCGTCCAGACCCACTGCTCGGGCGCCCGCCGAATTGCGGCCTCGATGGCGTCGTTGATGGCGCCGGTCGTCGGCGGAATTCGCGAAATCGCGATGCGGTGGTGAAGCGGGCCGATCCGCGTGCCAAAGCCGGCCAGGACCGGAATGCCGCGGCGCGCGGCGTAGGTGGCCGGCGCCGTCGGTGTCCAGGCGCGGCGGCCGAAGAAGGGGATCGCTTCGCCCGGGAGCGCGACGGACTGGTCGAGGAGCAGGCCGACGACGCCCTTGGACCGAAGCGTGTCGACGACATGGCGGCGGTCGCCCGGGCCACGCTCGACGAGAGTCCCGACGCCGGCGGCGTGCCGCAATCGTCGCAATCGTGCGTCGATGCGGAGATCGTAGACGCGGCGCACGACGATCGCGATCGGTCGCGGGACGATGAGGCGGCCGACGTGCGCGGCGAGAAGCTCCCAGTTGCCGGTGTGGGCGCTGATGAATACGACACCTCGCTCGCAGGCGAGCGCGTCGGCGAGTGCGCGGCGCGAGGCCTCGTCGATGTCGACGCGGGTGCGGGCGACGGCGCGCGGCAGGCACGCGATCGCGGCGACGGTCTCGCCGAGGTGCGCGAAAGCGCGTCGTGCCAGGCGCGCGCGCGCGGGCGGCGGCGCATCGGGAAACGCGATTGTCAGGTTGGCGAGCGCGCGGCGGCGCTCGCCGCGTGAGGCCAGGCAGCCGAGCGCGCCGAGCGCCCGTCCGACCGCCAACGCCGCGCGCAGCGGCAGCAGGCGCGCGAGGGCGAGCAGCAGAAAGACGGCGGCCCAGATCGCGTCGTTCTTGAGGCGCTTCACGCTGATTCGCCGCGCTTGACCGCGCGGTCGATCGCCACGACCTCGGCGAGCAGCGCCGGGATGTCGTCGAGGGGGAGCGACGTCGAGGCGTCGGAGCGCGCACGGGCGGGATCGGGGTGGACCTCGAAGAAGAGCCCGGCGATGCCGACGGCGACGGCGGCGCGGGCGAGCGGCGCGGCGAAGGCGCGGTCGCCGCCGGTCGTGCCTCCTTGGGCGCCCGGCTTCTGCAGCGCGTGCGTGGCGTCGAAGACGACCGGCGCGAAGCGCGCCATCGTCGCGAGCGCACGCATGTCGACGACCAAGTCGCGGTATCCGAAGCTGGTGCCGCGCTCGCAGAGGAGCGGTCGCCCGCCGCCCGCGCGCACCTTTGCGGCGGCGTGCTCCATGTCCGCGGGCGCGACGAACTGGCCCTTCTTGAGCAGCACCGGGCGGCGCGTGGCGCCTGCCGCCAGCAGCAGGTCCGGCTGGCGGAAGAGGAACGCCGGCACCTGCACGACGTCGACGACCTCACCGGCGGCGCGCGCCTCGTCGGGCGAATGGACATCGGTCAGCACCGGCACGCCGGCGCGGGCGCGCACTTTGCCGAGCATCGCGAGCCCGCGCGCGAGGCCCGGCCCGCGGAACGACTCGAGCGAGGTGCGGTTGGCCTTGTCGTAGGAGGCCTTGAAGACGAAGCCGAGCGCGAGCGCCGCGGCCGCGTCACGCAGCCGCTCGGCGATCGCGACCGCCGAGGCCTCGTCTTCGAGCACGCACGGCCCCGCGATCAGCACCAGCGGCGCGGTGTTCGCGAACGTGACCGGGAAGCGGTCGAGCGTGACCTCCATCGGGGAAGCCATCCTACGCGATCGGACGTGACGAACGGGGCGGTCGGCGCTAAAGAAGGGCATGGGCATTCGCATCGAGTACTGCAAGGTTTGAAACTACCAGCCGCGAGCCGCCGGTCTGGCGGACGCGATCGAGAAGGCGACCGGCGCGCGCCCCGCGCTCGTCGCCGGCGCGCGTGGTGCGTTCGAGGTTTACGACGGCGACCGGCTGATCTTCTCGAAGCTCGCCGAGGACCGCTTCCCGAAAGACAGCGAGATCGTTGCTGCGCTGAAGGCGAGCGGGTAGGGCGTCAGGCCGCTACCGCCGCTTGGGCGTGAGCGAGGCTTGGCGCCAAGCGCTGAGCGCCGCCGCCTTGCCGTTTTCGGCGTGCATCATGCCGTCCGACGAGGTGGACGACGCGCGCCGCCGCGCGTCGGCGTCGAGCGCCGCCGCCGCGATCGCGACGTCGAGCGAATCGCCCTCGAGCGCCGCCGGTTGGATCTCGCTCCTGTGGCGCTCGAGGAAGCCGGTGTCGTAGCGTCCGGCGGCGAATTCCGGGTGCGCGAGCACGGCACGGTGGAGCGCGAGGTTGGTTTTGATGCCGCCGACGTAGTATTCGCCGAGCGCCCGCAGCGCGCGCGCGATCGCGAGCGGTCGCGATTCGTGCCACACCGCGAGCTTGGCGATCAGCGGATCGTAGAACGGCGTCACCTCGGAGCCGGCCTCGACGCCGGTGTCGACGCGCACGCCGGGACCTGACGGCTCGCGTAGCGCCGCGACGCGGCCGGGGCTCGGCAAGAACTTCACCGGATCCTCGGCGTAGACGCGGCACTCGATCGCCGCGCCGCGCCGCGCGATCTGCTCCTGCGCGAGCGGCAGGGCGCCGCCCGCCGCGACGAGAATCTGCCAGCGCACGAGGTCCAGGCCGGTGACGAGCTCCGTCACGGGATGCTCGACCTGCAGGCGGGTGTTCATCTCGAGGAAATAGAAGTGTCCTTCGGTGCCCAGCAGGCACTCGATCGTGCCGGCGCCGACGTAGCCGATGGCCTTGGCGGCGCGCACCGCGACCTCGCCCATCCGTTCGCGCAGCGCGTCGTCGACGGCGGGGCTCGGCGTCTCCTCGATGACCTTCTGGTGGCGGCGCTGGATCGAGCAGTCGCGCTCGCCCAGGTGCACCGCGCTGCCGCGTGCGTCGCCGAAGATTTGGATCTCGACGTGGCGCGGCCGATCGATGAATTTCTCCAGGTAGACCGTGTCGTCGCCGAAGGCCGCCTTGGCCTCGCGGCGTGCGGCGTCGAAGTCGCGCGCCAGGCGCGCGGGGTCGGCGCAAAGGCGCATGCCCTTGCCGCCGCCGCCCGCCGTCGCCTTGATCATGACCGGGAAGCCGAGGCGCTCGGCCGCGGCGAGCGCGCTTGCGGCGTCGGGAAAGCCGCGCCCGCCGCCATCGTCGCCCGGGACGACCGGCACGCCGGCCGCGGCCATGGTCTGGCGCGCGAGCGTCTTGTTTCCCATCACGCGGATCGCCTCGGGCGCTGGCCCGACGAAGATCACGCCGGCGTCGCCGCAGGCGCGGGCGAACTCGGCGTTCTCAGAGAGGAAGCCGTAGCCGGGGTGGATCGCGTCGGCGCCGGCGCGGCGCGCGACATCGAGCAGGGCATCGACCCGCAGGTAGCTCTCGCGTGCCGGCGGCGATCCGATGAAGTAGGCCTCGTCGGCGGCGCGCACGTGAAGCGCCTCGCGATCGGCCTCGCTGTAGACGGCGACGACGCGGATTCCCATCTCGCGGCAGGTTCGCGCGACGCGCACGGCGATCTCTCCGCGGTTGGCGATGAGGAGCTTGCGAATCACGGGCGCCATTCTATAGGGTCGCGCCGCGTGCCGAGCAACCGGGCGCCGCGGGCGAGCGCCGCGCTACTCGACGCAGACGGCGTCGAGCTTCATCTTGCGGCGGAACGCGAGGATGCCGAGATCGGTCGAGTGGCGCGCTCGGACGTTCGCGATTGCGCCGCGCGGACAGGCGGCGAGGAGTTGGCGGTAGGCCTCGTCGACGTAGTCGGTTTCGAACGCGAAGCCGAGGATCACCTTGTCGGACGTCTCCGCGCCGATCGGTCGCGCCGTTCCCGGCGACGTGTCCTCGACGTCGAGCATCGAGTATTGGTGGAGGCTCTTTGCGAAGTCGATCACGCAGGCGCTCGACGCGAGCGCTGCGATGCCCATGGCCATCCTCGCGGCGCGGACTCGCGTCACGGCGCGGCCGCCTGGGGCTTCGCCGCGGCCGCCGACTCGCAGAACGCCGCCACGTCGACCGTGCGCGTCGTCCAGAGCAAGAAGAATCGCCCCGAGTACTTGGTGTAGACGCCCGAGATGCGGCCGGCGGGGCACTGGCCGCGCAGGTTGTCGATGGCCTCGTCGACGAAGTTGTTCGTGAAGTAGATGCCGAAGATGCCCCACGTCCACGCCTCGGACTGGATGGCGTGGCTACGGTCGGCCGGTACGCGCGTCATCGAGACGCTGTTGAGCGTGGCGCAGCCTTGTGCTGCGAGGGCGGCGACGAGAACGAGGGCCCGCAGTCCGTGCGCGATGGAAGCGATCATCGGCTCTCCTCCCGGCAGTAGCCGATCACGCGGACGATCTCGCCGCTGATGACCGGGTACTTGTTGGTCTCGCGAATGGTGATGACTCCGGCGAGGCGCGCGGGCGCGCACAAGCCGTTCATGCGCGCGTACGTGTCGTCGGCGTAGGTGTCGGAGAAGACCACGTTGCCGGTCTTGGGGCCGAACGTGATCAGCTGCCACACCGTGTTGACGGTGTCGGCGGCCTTGTCGGTGTGGCTGCTCGACGAAACGGCCTTGGCGATGCCGGCGCCCTCCTGCAAGTTTACGCCGGTCTCGCTCGCCTTGACCTCGAACTTCGATCCGGCGCCGGCGCTCTGGTCGATCTCGGAGATCTCGACGTGGTGGAGCACCGCGCAGCCGCTCGTGGCGAGCCCGAGCGCGAGGACGGCCCTGCCGAGGAGCTTCATGCGGCGAACCTAGGACATGAGACGCGCGCTCGGCAAGAGGTATTCGAGCGAGCGTGCTATCGATCACCGTCGTGCGCGTGATCCTGCACGTCGACATGGACGCCTTCTTCGCGTCGGTCGAGCAGCGCGACGATCCGGCGTTGCACGGTCGGCCGGTTCTGGTCGGAGGGCCGGTCAGGCGCGGCGTGGTGGCGGCGGCGAGCTACGAAGCGCGGACCTTCGGTGTGCATTCGGCGATGCCGATGGCCGAAGCGCTGCGGCGCTGCCCGCAGGCGGTCGTCGTGTCGGGGCGTCACGGACGTTACGCAGACGTCAGCGCGCGCGTGTTCGCGATCTTCGCTCGCATGACGCCGCTGGTCGAAGGGCTCTCGCTCGACGAAGCGTTCCTCGACGTGACCGAGAGCCGCGCGCTTTTCGGCGATGGCGAGGCGGTCGCGCGGCGCATAAAAGAGGCGATTGTGGGTGAGCTGGGCTTGACGGCGTCGGCGGGGGTGGCGGCGTGCAAGTTCGTGGCGAAGATCGCGAGCGACCTCGAGAAGCCCGACGGGCTGGTCGTGGTGCCGCCTGGGAGAGAGGCCGCGCTTCTGGCGCCGTTGCCGATCGAGCGCATGTGGGGCGTCGGACCCAAGACCGCTCCCGGGCTGCGCGCCGCCGGGCTCTCGACCATCGGCGATCTCGCGCGTGCGCCGGTTGCGCGCCTCGAGGCGCTGCTCGGTAGCTGGGGCGCGCAGGTGCGCGAGCTGGCCCGCGGCGTCGACGACCGGCCTGTCGTGCCCGGTCGCGCGGCGGTGTCGATCGGCGCCGAAGAGACCTTCGACGAGGACCTGACGGCGCGGAGCGACCTGCTGCACCGCATCCTCGGGCAGGCGTCGCGCGTGGCGCGGCGCGCGCGCGACGAGGGCGCGTGCGGACGCGTCGTGGTGCTGAAGATCAAGTACGCGGACTTCAAGCTGGTGACGCGGCGCGCGACGCTAGACGAACCGGTCGACGATACCGACTCGATCTACCAGGCGGCCAGCGCGCTGCTGGATCGCGTGCCGGGCATCGCCGCCGCGGGGGGCAAGCGCGTGCGTCTCACCGGCGTGGCGCTCGCCGACCTGGCCGCGGGTCCACCGCCGCCCACGCTCTTTCCCGACGAGCGCGCCGCCCGCCGCCGCAAGCTCGAGTCCGCCGTCTGCAGCGTCGCCGCGAAGTTCGGCGCGCGCAGCGTCACGCGCGCCACGCTGGTGGACGACGAGAACGGCGACTGAGTCTCAGCAGGGATCGCAGTTACAGGATTCGGTGCAGCCGCCGACCGCGGGCGACGACCAACCGTCGCACGACGTGGCGCAGCCGCCGGAGCCGCAGTGGATCTGGGAATCCGCGCAGACCTCCCAGGAGTCGTCGCACCGCATCTCGCACGACCCGTCGGTGCAGTTGAAGTTGACGCTGCCGCACGCGTCGGTTCCGTCGCGGCAGTTCACCGAGCACTGGTACGTGGATGGGCAGTTGATTGTGGCCTCGTCGCACGCGTCCGAACCGTCACAGGTGACCTCGCACGCGTAGCCGGCGGGGCAGTTCAGCGTGTCTCCGCAACAGGCCTCGTTGCCGATGCAGTTGATGACGCATACGTTGTCGTCCGTGCAGCCGCCGTTGCACGCGCCCGGGCACGAGCCGGCACCGTCGCCACCGCCCGGCGGAGCCGGTTCCAGCCCGCACGGACCTTCAATCTCACCTTCGGACTCCGCCTCGGCTTCGGCCTCGGCTTCCGCTTCGGCTTCGGCCTCCGCCTCCGCTTCCGCTTCCGCCTCCGCCTCGGCCTCGGCCTCCGCCTCCGCTTCCGCCTCGGCCTCCGCCTCCGCTTCCGCTTCGGACTCCGCCTCCGCTTCGGCCTCGGCTTCCCCCTCCGCCCCGGCTTCCGACTCTGCCTCCGCTTCCGCTTCCCCTTCGGAGCCGGTGTAGTCGCTGTTCGGTGCGCGATCCAAGCCGCAGCCGGCCAGGGTCAAAGGCAAGAGGCTCTTGAGCAAGTTCATGGCTGGACCCCTCCTCAATCGTGCTCGCGAGCTTCGCTCGGGGCCGGCTCGATTGCAACTCGCTTAGAGCCGGTCCCAATACCCCGTTCCCGTCGCCAGGCTCGCGGCGCATCGTCCGCGTCAACGGCGAGGTCATCGAGGCCGTCGCCGCGCGCCGCGCTCTCGCCGCGTACTACGCCAACAGCCTGGCGCACTATGAGTGCCGAAATCGGAACTGTCCGACGGTCATTCGGGGCGGCGCATTCATGGCCGGGAGAAAGGTCGGCCCTACGCCGCGCGTGCCCGCGCCCGAGACCCTCGCTTTGGACGCTCCTTGGCCGCGAGGGAAACCAATACGTCCAGGCCAAACGCCTGCGAAGCCTTCGCCAGGGTCTTAAACGTGAAGCTGACGTTGCTCGGGTCGAGCAGGCGGATAACCACCGTGCGGCTGGTGCTCATCCGCCGCGCCAACTCCGCCACCGTGACACCATCGCGCCGCATTTTGGCGCGCATCTGATCGGCCAAGACCTTCTTCTTGGCCCGAAGGTCTACCTCCTCCTTGATTCCTTCCTCGTCGAGGAACGAGGAGAGGCTAGATCCGATGTGCTTGTTCTTCATCTTCCTTTCTCCTTCCGGGCTGCCAGCTCGCCCTGGGCCTTCTTGACGGCCTTCAGGCGGCTCCTCCCGATCGCGATCTCGCCGGGTTCGGTCCGAGCCTTCTTCACGAAGCCGTGCACCAAGAGCATGGTGTTCTCGACGATGCAGAACAGGACGCGGTATTGGATTCGCTCAACCTTCGTCCTGACCTCGTACAGGCCGCCGCCGAGTCCGTCGACCAAGGGCTTGGACACCGGCCATTGCCACTGCACCCGCTCGATGTCGGAGCCGATCTCCTTCTTCGCCTCGACGGGGAGCGACCGAAGCCACTCCCGAACCGGCTCGTTGCCCTGATCGGTGCAGAAGAAGGCGCACTCGAACCTTGATGGTTCGTCCTCCGCGTTGTCTTCGTCGTCTGCCTCCACCATGAGTGTACTTATTTAGGATCAGCCGTCAAGGCCGTGTCTGACGTCCGCGCGTGAAGATGATCTTCTCGGGCTTCTCGGTGGTGTCGAAGCCGAACTGGAAGAACTGATCTCTCCGCCCTGACTTGTTCTTGGCGCCGCGAAGGACCTTCGCCATCTCGGCGTCGTCGAAGGCGACCACGATGCTTCTCCAGAAGCCACTCTTGTCGCTGATCCGACGACGGGTGCTGTAGATGGGGTACATGCTGAACAGGAAGTAGACGTCCGCTAGCCCAGCGCGGAAGTGTGAAGATACCTTCCAAGACTAATGCGTCACCGGCGCTGGCGCCTCGCTCGCGTGCGGGCGGGCGCCGGTAGCCGCCCGCGCGTCGAGCGCGGCGCGGATGAAGCTCCTGAAGAGCGGATGCGGAGCGGTCGGGCGCGACTTGAACTCGGGGTGGAACTGGCACGCGACGAAGTAGGGATGGTCGCGGAGCTCCACCATCTCGACCAGGCTCTTGTCGGGCAGCATGCCCGAGAGGACCATGCCGTGGTTGAGCAGCGTCTCGCGGTAGGCGTTGTTGACCTCGTAGCGGTGGCGGTGGCGTTCCGAGACCTCGGCGGCCCCATAGGCCGCGCGCGCCTTGGTGCCCTCGAGCAGCGCGCACGGATAGGCGCCGAGGCGCATCGTCGCGCCCTTTTCCGTCACGTCGCGCTGCGCCGACATCAGCTCGATCAGCGGGTGCGGCGTCTGCTTGTCGAACTCGGTCGAGTTGGCGCCGCGCAGGCCGCACACGTTGCGCGCGAACTCGACGACCGCGAGCTGCATGCCGAGGCAGATGCCGAAGAACGGCGCCTTCTTCTCGCGCGCCCAGCGAATCGCCGAAATCTTGCCCTCGATGCCGCGCTCGCCGAAGCCACCCGGCACCAGTACGCAGTCGGCGCTCTCGAGCAGCGCGTCCGCGCCCTTTCGCTCGACCTCCTCGGAGTCGACGAAGCGCAGCACCACGCGGCAGTCGTTGTCGATACCGCCGTGCGCGAGCGACTCGTTGAGGCTCTTGTAGGACTCGACGAGGCCGACGTACTTGCCGACGATCGCCACCGTGACCGATCGCGACGGCGACTTCACGCGCTCGGCGATCCGCTCCCACGCGTCCAGGCGCGGCGCGCGCGACCAGATGTTGAGCAGCTCGGCAACTTTGTCGTCGAGGCCCTCCTCATGGAGCCTCAGCGGCACCTCGTAGACCGAGTCGACGTCCATCGCGGTGATGACGGAGTCGGCGGGGACGTTGGTGAAGAGCGCGATCTTCTTCTTGAGGTCCGGGCTCAGCGCGCGATCGGTGCGGCAGAGCAGGATGTCGGGCTGGATGCCGATCTCGCGCAGCTTCATGACCGAGTGCTGCGTGGGCTTGGTCTTCAGCTCGCCGGCCTTGCCGATGTACGGCAGCAGCGTGAGGTGCACCGAGATCGCGTTGCCGACGCCCGCTTCGAGGCGCAGCTGGCGAATCGCCTCGAGGAACGGCAGGCCCTCGATATCGCCGACCGTGCCGCCGACCTCGACGATGAGCAGGTCGAGCCCTTCGGCGCAGCGCCGCACCGCGGCCTTGATCTCATCGGTGATGTGCGGAATCACCTGCACGGTGCCGCCGAGGTAGTCGCCGCGCCGCTCCTTGGTGATGACCGAAAAGTAGACTTGGCCCGTCGTGACGGTGTTCTCGCGCCGCATACGAGCCGTCGTGAAGCGCTCGTAGTGGCCGAGGTCGAGGTCGGTCTCGGCGCCGTCATCGGTGACGAACACCTCGCCGTGCTGGAACGGATTCATCGTGCCGGGATCGACGTTGATGTACGGGTCGAGCTTCTGCAGCGAGATGTGGAGGCCGCGGTTCTCCATCAGCGCGCCGATCGAGGCCGAGGCGATGCCCTTGCCGAGCGAGGAGACGACACCGCCGGTCACGAAGATGAACTTCGTCTGCTTAGCCATTGCCCAGGTTCTCCTCACGATTGATCGAACGGTAGTTTCCCAAAAGCCGCGTCACACGGATGCGATGGCCGTGCTCGATCGCGCGCAGTTGTTCGAGGCCCTCGGCCCGCTCGAGCGCTCCCGTCGGCAGCGACGCGAACACCCGCAAGAAGTGCGCGCGAAACGCGTAGACGCCGACGTGTCGTTGCGCCCCGGCCAGCGCCGCGCGCGAGAAGTGGAGCGCGAAGCCGCGCGTGTCGGTCACGACCTTGACGGCGTCGCGGTCGGAGTGGTCACGCGACTCGAGCGCGCAAGCGACGGTGCCGATGTCGGCGCCCTCGAGCGCCAGAATCGCGCCGTCGATCGCTTCGCGGTCGACGTCGATCTCGTCGCCCTGCACGTTGACGACGATGTCGGCGCCGAGCTCGCAGCCCACGCGCGCGACGCGATCGCTTCCCGTGCGCGCCTCACCTCCCAGCGCCACCTCGGCGCCGAACGCTCGCGCGACGCGCGCCACGCGATCGTCGTCGGTCGCCACCAGCACGCGGATGGCGCCGCCCCAGGCCGTCGCTCCCCGCCAGACGTGCTCGACGAGCGGCCTTCCCGCGACGGCGGCGATGGCTTTCCCTGGGAAACGGCTCGACGCGTAGCGGGCGGGGATGACGATCGCGACCGGCAACGTATGCTTCTAGCGCGGGCCTCCCAGGCCGTCAATCGACGGAGCGGCGCTTGTTCCCAAAGGCTACGGAAACTTCGATGCCAGCAGCGAATCGAGGTCGAGCGCGCCGCGGGCGTCCTCGTCCTTGCCGCCGTCGCCGCCGCCGCCGAGGATATGATCGAACGCCAAATCGATGTCGTCGCCCGCACCGCCGCCCGACTCGCCGCCGCCGCCGCCGCCGCGCCGCGTGAGCGCGGCGATACGCTCGGCCACGTCGCGAAACCCGGGGTCGTCGCCCTGAATCCGCTCGTAGCAGGAGAGCGCCTCGCGCTCGTCGCCGAGCCGCTCGTACGCCTGCGCGAGCTCGTAGGTGAGGCCGAGACGCTCCTCCGCCGTGATCGCCTCGCTGACCAGGCCTTGCTTGAACGCGTCGATCGCCAGCGAGGCTTCGCCCTGAGCGACGAGGCAAAGGCCGATCATCGTCTGGCAGACGGCGAAGCGCGCCGGATCCTCCCGGGCAATCTCGAGCTCGCGGATCGCCTCGTCCCACATCTTCATCTGGTGGTAGGCGACCGCCAGATCGTAGTGCGCGTCGGCGTCGGCGAGCTCGGCGTGCTCGACTCCCACGCGCACCTCCGCGACGATCTGGTCGACGCTCGACGCCGGCTCCATCTCGAACTCGGGGGCTGAGGCTTCGCCACCGCCGAGCCGATCGGAGAGATCTTCGAGCGCGAGCGGCGCGGGCACCGCGGCGACGGGCGGGCCCTCGAGCGCCTCAAGCTCGCGCAGCTTTTCGAGCACCGCGGGGTTGGTCGGATAGCGACCAATCAGCTCTTCAAGGAGCGCCCGCGCCTCGTCGAGCAGCGTCTGCTGCAGGAAGAAGGCTGCTTCGGCGAGCTCGTCCTCGAGATTCGGCGACGCGGCGGCGCCCTCGCCCGCGAGCTCGGCCGGTGCTTCCTCGAACGTGGGTGGAAGCGCACCCTCGTCCACGATCTCGGGCGAAGCGTCGATGTCGGCTGCGACCGGGCCAATGTCGTCGTACGCGACCGCGGGCGCCGAAGGCGCATCGTCGGAGGCGAAGTCCTCGAGCGCGAACTCGTCTGGAGGCGGGGCGACGCCGCCTACCAGCGCCGCGGACGCGGTCGGCGTCGAGGTCGACATGTTCGGCAGCTCGAACGGCTCGAACTCCGGCTCGGGCGCCATCGCGAAGTCGCCGGGCTCCTCGCGCGAAGGCTCGGCGGCGGCGCCGCCCTCCATCATCTCCAGCAGCGCCCGCGCATGCCGATTGTCGGCGTCGAGATCGAGGGCATCGTTGAGGCAGACGGCCGCGCGCCGTGGGTCGGCTGCTCGCAGTTGCTCCGCGATCTCGACCAGCTCTTGCGCCGCCTCGGCGAAACGACCGGCCGCGAGATAGACGCCCTTGAGCCTCTCGCGCGCCTCGACGTTGCCTGGATCGCGCTGCACGACCGGGAGCAGGTGCGCTAGCGCCTTGTCGTGCAGGCCGTACTTCAGGTAGACGCCCGCCTCGGTGAAGACGCGCGCGATGTCGGCGCCGCCCAAGCGAGCGGTCACCGGCGGAGCCTCCACTTCGGGCGCGATCTCCTCGAACGCCCCGTCACCGACCTCCTCGATCTCGGGCTCCAGAACCGGCAGATCGTCGTCTACGGCGGCGGGCACAACGAGCGCCGGCGACCGTGGGGACGCGGGTCGCGCGAGGGGCGCCGGCGTCGACACAGCCGCGGGCGCCGGCGTCGCTACCAGCGCGCGCGTCGCCGCCTCGATCGCGTGCAGGCGCGGCAGCACGCTATCACGCGCGTCGCGGTTGCCCGCCTCTTCATGGATGCGCGCGAGCTCGCGCAGCACCGATGCCGTCTTCCCGCTCTGGCCGAGCGCCGCAAACGCGTCGGCGAGCATCACGAGCGTCTCCTCATCGCGCGCGTCCGCCTTGAAGGCGACCTGCAGCCGCCCGAGCGCGCGCCTGGCATCGCCGCGCCGCAGGTACAAACCGGCCAGCTCCTTGCTGAGACCCACATTCTCGGGGTCGTGGAAGAGCAGCCGCTCGGCCACCTTCGCGAAATCGTCGACGCGGCCCTGTCCGCGCAGATAGTCGGCCGCGCGTGTGAACTCGCCCACCGCGTCGGTGACGAGCCCTTCCTTCGAGTACTGCTCCGCGAGCTTGATGCGGCTCGCGACGTTCTCCGGGTCGAGCTCGACGATCTGCCGCAGCGCGCCGAGCGCCTCCCGCGTCTTGCCCGTCTGCCCCAAGTGGGTCGCGATCGCCTCGTACTGCTGCATCGCGTCGTTGAGCAGGCCGAGGTGCTTATAGAGGTCGGCCAGCCTCAGGTTCACCTCGATGAGCGAGGCGTCGATCTTGAGGATCTGCTTGTAGACGGCGACGGCCTTCAGATAGAAGCCCTGCTCGGTGTAGGTGTCGGCGACCTTGAGGTAGGCCTCGGTCGCGAGCTGTTTCTCGCCGCGGCGCGCCTGGAGGTCGCCGACCTTCAGCCAGATTCGAACGTCCTTCGGGGTCTCTTCGACGATCTGCAGGTAGAGCTTGACCGCCTTGTCGAGGCTTCCCTTCTCGACGAGCTTCTGCGCTTCGGCGATGAGCTTGGCGAGCTTGACCTTGTCGATCGCCAACGGCCTCCTTCGCGAGGCAGACGGCCTGCCTCGATCGGGTTTCCCGAATCGCGACTACGACCGATAATTCTAGCGGTAAGCGGGCAGACGGGTCAAGGAGAGCAAACCGTGCCTAGTTTCGCAGGCTTGTGATCGGCGCCGGAATTCGCCCACCCATCGCGATGAAGTCGGCGCAGCCGAAGCGGTTGACCGCCATGATCGGGGCCTCGCCGAGGAGCCCGCCGAAGACCACGGTGTCGCCCACGCCCTTGCCGGGGACTGGAATGATGCGGACGGCGGTCGTCTTGTGGTTGACGACGCCGATGGCTGCTTCGTCGGCGATGATCGCGGAGAGCGTCTCGGGGGGCGTGTCGCCGGGCACGCACACCATGTCGAGGCCGACCGAGCAGACCGAGGTCATCGCCTCTAGCTTCTCGAGCGTGAGCGCGCCGACCTTCACCGCGTACGCCATCGCGTGATCCTCGCTGACCGGAATGAACGCGCCGGAGAGGCCGCCGACGTAGGACGACGCCATCACGCCGCCCTTCTTGACGGCGTCGGTGACGAGCGCGAGCGCGGCGGTCGAGCCAGGCGCGCCGGGGTGCTCGAGGCCGAGCGCCTGGAGGATCTCCGCGACGCTGTCGCCGATGGCCGGCGTGGGCGCGAGCGAGAGATCGACGATGCCGAAACGGACGGGATCGCCGAGCCGGCGCGCCACCTCGCGGCCGATGAGCTCGCCGGCACGCGTGACCTTGAAGGCCATGCGCTTGATCGTCTCGGCGACGGCGCCGAGATCGGGGCGCCCCGTCTCGCGCAGGCGGCGCAGCGCGGAGAGGATCACGCCGGGGCCGCTCACGCCGACGTGGATGACGCAGTCCGGCTCGCCGACGCCGTGGAACGCGCCTGCGACGAACGGATTGTCCTCGGGAACATTGGCGAACGTGACGAGCTTGGCGCAGCCGACGCCGCCAGAATCGGCGGTGCGCTCGGCGAGCGCGCGGATGGTGCGGCCCATCAGCGCGACCGCGTCCATGTTGATGCCCGCGCGCGTGGTCGCGACGTTGACCGACGAGCAGACGCGCTCGGTCGAGCCGATGGCCTCGGGGATCGATTCGATCAGCACGCGATCGCCCGGCGTCATGCCTTTCTCGACCAGCGCCGAGAAGCCGGCGATATAGTCGATGCCGAGCTCGGCCGCGACGCCGTCGAGCGCCTGCGCGAACGGCAGGTAGCTCGACGCGCCGCTCGGCTCCGCGACCAGCGCGATCGGCGTGACCGAGATGCGCTTGTTGGTGATCGGCACGCCGAAGTCGGCCTGCACGCTCTCGATCGTGGGCACGAGCCGCTCGGCGCGGCGCATGAGCTTTTCGCGCATGCGGCGGCAGCTCTCTTGGGCGGTCGACGCGGCAATGTCGCGCAGCGAAACGCCGAGCGTGACCGTGCGGATGTCCAGGTGCTCCTGCCCGATCATCCGCAGAATCTCGCCGACCTCGTCGGACTCCCAGATCATGTTCAGACGCGCTGCAGCGAGCGCATGACCTCTTCGTGCATGATCATCGACTGCAGCTCGAGCTCGGCGCAGGAGGCGGTGACGCGCTCCTTGAACTCGGCGAAGGAGACCGCGAGGTTCGAGACGTCGACCACGATGATCATCGTGAAGTAGTCGCTGATCAGTGTCTGGCTGATGTCGAGAATGTCGCCCCCCGCGTCGGCCACGACCTGCGTCAGGCGCGCGACGATGCCCTTGCGGTTGCGGCCGGTGGTCGTGACGACGGCGCGCTTGCGTCCGCGCGACTTCTCCTGATCGACGCACTTCATGCAGTAGTCGATCGGCGGCTGGCCGGCGTTCGGTGGAGCCGACGGCATCGCGGCGCCGCGCGGCGTGACGTGCGGCGAATCGTCGTGCATCACGACACCCGACGGGGTGTGCGCGACGGCCAGGTGGGGCGAGGCCGGCCGTGCCGCGGCAGGCGCGGGC
>JBBTFH010000047.1:0-2735 GCA_038041915.1 Myxococcota bacterium | reverse complement strand
TCCGGCGCCGCCGCTGTGCCGGCGTTGCCGAAGCGGTCGGTCACGCGGAACGTCGCCACGCCCGCGGGAACGTCGACGATCGTAAAGCGCGTGAACGTGCCGACGATCTCGCCCTCCTGCGTCGACGTCGCGAGCACGGCGCCGTCTTCGCCCTGCGCTTCGATCGTCGCGCCGCCGCCGCGCAGCGGGAGCGCGCGGTTGGACGCTTCCGCGAGATCGAGCAGGCGGAAGCCCGGGCCTCCCGGGTAGCTCGCGTCGACGAGCAGCGTGTCGCCTTCGCGCGCGGCCGACACGGTGAGCGTCGCCGCCGCGACCTCGAACGGATCGCTCGCGACGTCGTAGTCGGCGACGTCGCCGCCGTCGTCGGCGAACCGTCCATACGCGTGCAACCGGTAGACGCCCGCGGGCACTCCGGCGAAATCGTCGAGATCCGGGAGCAAAGCGTCGCCGTCCCACGCGACCGCCTGCCACTCGGCCATGTAGAGGTGCGCGCGCGGCGCGCCCTCGTCCTCCAGCGGGTCGGGCGTGTAGGTCAGGAAGATCTCCTTGCCGCGATCGTCGACGGGACGACCGCTGCGCCGCGTGATCGCGACGAACGCGCCGCCGTCGCCCAGGCGCTCGAGCGCGACCCGCGCGGGATCGACCTGCGGATCGCCGCCTCGCCATACGAAGGTCGCGCGCCCGGTCACGCGCGGCACCACCGCGTCGGGCTGCGCGAAGGCCGGCGGCACGCGCAGGCGCGCGAGCAGCGTCTCGGGAACGTCGTCGGGCACCGTGCCGGCGCTCGGCGTTGCGTCGGGCTCGCGCTCGAGCCTCGGCAGGTCGGGATAGACCGGGCGCGGAAAGCCGCTCTCCGAGTCCTCACGCTCGGGCGTTACCGCCAAGTCGGCGAGCGCGAGCGCCTCTTCGAGAAAATGCTCGCCCTCGAGCGGGCCCCACACGTTGATCGTCGGCTCGTAGCCGCCGGTCAGCCAGTCCTCGACGAGCAGCAGGTAGCCCTTGAAGTCGTGCGTGTAGCCGACCAGCCAGCTCGCGCCTTCGCCCGCGGGCGAGCGCTCGCGAAACGCCTCGGCGTAGAGCGCGGTCGGCTCGCCGGGCATGAACGCCACCACCAGCTCGGCGGTATCGCGGGTCGCAGCGATTCCGTCGAACACCGTCCGATCGATCAGCCCGACGCGCAGCAGCGAGATCGTCGTCGAAAGCGTCTCGCAGAGCGGAAGCACGGGCGGCTCGACGTTGAGCACGCCCGGCACCGAAAGTGCGGGCGCGAGGCGGACGTCGAGGCACTTCCCGTAGACGCCCGCGAGATCGATCCCCTGAATCCCCCAGCCGGGCAGGGCTATGGCGCCCTCGCCGCACTCGAAGGCGCCGTACGGCACGTTGAACTCGTCGATCGGCGTCGCGACGCGGCCCAACTGGTCGTAGATGACGTTGTCGGGCAGCCGACCGTCTTGGTACGGGAGGTACTCGAGCGTGGCGTATTCGCGCTCGACCGTGATCGTCGGCCCTGTCGGGATCGTGCGCGTCAGCAGCTCGAGCTCGACGTCCTGCGCGGTCGCCGAGGTCGCATCGTAGAGCGCCTTGATGCGCGGCGCCGCGATGACGCCTATGGACTCCATCTGCTCGAAGTGGACGACGTCCGTGCACGCTCCATTGACGCATCCCACGTGGCGGGTCGCGGAGGCCACGCCGTGGCAGTCGTCGTCGACGACGCACGAGGTGTCCATGCTGGCCACCCCTCCCGGCGACGCATCGCCGGCCGCGCCCTGCATGTGCATGACCACCACCGGCTGGTCGAACTCCTCTTCGAGCGCGAGGTCGACGTGCCCGGTCGAGTCGACCGACCAGTACGGGTTCTTGCCGTCGCCGATCGTACCGTGCATGCCGAAGCTGTGCAGCAGCGCGAGCGGCGAGCCGTCGGCGCGATCGACGCGCACGAGCATCAGCCGCTCGTCCTTGTGCGGTCCGCCGGTGAGCCCGTCGTTGGAGGAGCGGCGGTCGCCATAGATCTGATTCCCAGGGTCCCACCCATCCCAGAAGGAGAAGCCGATGGTCGCGGCGGCGCGCTCTTCGTAGGCGCGGCCGGCGACGTCGGCGGCAGCCTCGGCGAGGCGCTCGACCGCTTCGGCCATGCCGAGGTCCATGCCCTGCTGGTAGAGGAAGTGGCCCGAGATGCGGCCGGGACCGGCGTGCGAGTGGCTTGCCATCCACAGCACGCGCCCGCGCGCGTCGATGCCGGTGCGCTCGCCGATCGCGCGCTCGAGCGCGAAGAGCGTCCCGTCGAAGCCGTAGGGAATGTCGGACTTGACGAGGAAGACGACCTCGCCGCCAGCTTCAAGCACCACGGCGCGCACGGGGATGCGCGTCTGCGCACCGACCGACGGCACCATGTTGAACGCGAACGGCGAGTCGCGATCGTCGATCGGGCGCGCGAGGCCGAACGGCGTGGTCGAGCGGGCCATGTAGCCGCCCATCGGCGTGCCCAGCGGTTGCTGAAGCAGCGTCTCGGCGGCGCCGGCCAGAAGCGCGCCCGACTCGACGGCGCCGGCGACGCGCGGCGGCGGATCCTCCCACGCACAGTGGCCGGCCCATTGCGGAGGCACGCCCGCGTCGGCGGGCGGCGCGCCGCCCGCGTCGGGGACGAGTGCGGCGGCGCCGTCGTCGTCCCCGCAGCCGCAAAGCGCGATCATCAGGCAGAGCAGTTGGCCGGTGCGTCCCATGGAGTCTCCCTTCAA